>LKNG01000168.1 GCA_001564115.1 Natrialbaceae archaeon Tc-Br11_E2g8
GGACGTCTATCCGGAGCTCTCGCGTCTGCCAGCCTGACGAACTCGACCACGACGTCGACGACTGGAGCTCCGTCCCCGACGATATCTCCGATCACGTCGTCATCGTCGGATACGGCCGACACGGGAGACGGCTCGTCCGGTTCTGTGAGGAACTCGACCAGCCCTACGTCGTGATCGAGAACAACCCGGACCTGCTGGACGCCCTACGTGACTGTGACGCCTACGTGTACGGCGACACGATTGAGTCGGAGACGGTGGCGGTCTCCAATCTCGAAGACGCGCGATTGGTCATCTCGACGGCCGATTCGGAGCCTATCACCGAGTATCTCCTGTCGTTTGCGGACACCGTCGACGTCATCGTCCGGACCAGGGAGCTGCCGATGGCCGCCGACCTCATCGAGCGGGGGGCCACGTACGTCATCGTTCCGGACCTCCTCGCGGCCGACCGACTCGCCGCCGACCTCGAAGCACTCCTGAGCGGGGAGTACGCTCTCGACGAGCTACGGGCGGAGAGCAAACGCGAACTCGGTGTGGGACCTGTGCCATCTCACGCCGTGGATGAGACGTAGCGAGCGACCGCAGCCGTTCACGGCCGACCTTCGCTGTCTCCTCCAGTCGGCCGTCGGACATGCGAAGTGTGGCTCCCTCGCTTCCGTTCAGCCGACGAACGGGAGCGTCTTCGTCGATGCCGGTGGCGGCCGGTGGTGTGGATCAACCTCCTTCGTGGGAGGCCTTCGAGAGGGCCCGTCGTCGCCACAGGTAGATCCCGGCCGGGATCACCGCGAACACCCAGACGAGCGATCCCAGAACGTACGCCCACGTGCGTCGCGGCCAGTCGACGTGGTTCCGGACGGTTCTCGCGTCGAGATACAACGCGAGGGGCAGACCGAGCCACACGGTGAGAAACAGGAGCCCCCACACCGCGCCGGGAATCACCTCGACGCCGAAGATGACCACCGGCCAGGCCAGCGTCGCCCCTACGGTCGCTCGCTTCCAGACCGTCGCGGGGAGCTCACCCACACCGGCTGGAGCCCCCGTCGAATCCCGCGGCGTCGCCGGATCCGCTGCCGTCTCCGTGTGGGCTCTATCGGGATGGGACTCCGCCGGCTCGTCTTCGATCGGCTCGACGAAATCGACGTACTCCACGACCAGATCGAGCGCCTGGTTCTGCCCGACGAGCTCGGCGAGTTGCTCACCGTCGATCGTTTTGACGTTCAGCCGCCCCGCGAGATCAAGCGCCTGTCCGGTGAACTCGTTGGTCGTGATTATCAGTACCTTGTCGACGCCGTCGTACTGGTGTCTGAGGCTCGCGTACTGCTGGATATCGGGTGAGCCGACCGTCGTCGTCGGCCCGTACCGTTTCGCCTGTATCAACACCGTCTGGTCGTACGGCGTGGATTTCCGCGCGACGACGTCGACGCCTTCGTCCGCGGATGCCGAGGAGACTTCGGTGGACCACCCCATCCGCTCCCAGAGGTCGGCGACGAACCGTTCGAACTCGTACGGATCCATCCGTTGAAGCACGGTCTGGAGCTCGCCGACGGTCTCGATAGGGCCGTCCTCGATGGGTACCGTATCGTTCGGCTGTGGACGTCCGAGCCCGTCCTCCGGAGTATCCGAGTCGAGTGGTTTGTCGGACTCGGAGTCCGACTCCGCGTCCGTGCCGGCGTTTCGAATCGCCCGGTAGAGTTCGCGGTAGAGGAAATATCGGAGGAATCGCTTCACGGGAACTCCCCCTCCCGGGCCGTGGATCCTACCGTGACCTCGGCGACGGTCATCGGTGGAAACTGTCGGATTCGCTCGTCAAATAGCTTGAGGCCAAACTGCCGTGCGATCACCTGCCGTCCGCGACGCGGAGACGCCGACCGGCCGCCGCCGACCGGACCGGGTTCCGACCACAGGACGTCGGCCGTGTTTCTGCCACGTCGTCGGCCCGTTCCCGGTCACGTCGTCGGCCCGTTCCCGGTCACGTCGTCGGTGTGTCGCCGCCACGACGCCGGTTCCGCCGCGTCCGCCTTCCGGGCCACTTATATTGTACACTAATTACAACAACAAGCAATATAGCTGACGGGAGCTTCATAGTGAGGTATGGGAGGTATATTTACCGATCGGCTTCGTACATTCGTGATAGTTGGATCCGTTATGACGTGTTCCCGGCTCGGGGAGGGTGAGTGCTGACGTATGGCGACTGGACTCAAACGCGATCTCGGACTGCCGTCGACGATGGCGATCGCCATCGGCGCGATGGTCGGCAGCGGCATCTTCATCTTACCCGGCGTGGCGTTCGTCGAGGTCGACGGGCCGGCGGTCGTCGCCGCCTTCCTCGTCGCCGGAATCCTCGTGCTCCCGGCGGCGCTCTCGGCCTCCGAGATGGCGACGGCGATGCCCGAGGACGGAGGGTCGTACGTCTACGTCGAACGCGGAATGGGGCCGTTGCTGGGGACGATCGCCGGCGTCGGCAACTGGTTTATGCTCTCGTTTAAAGGCGCCCTCGCGCTCATCGGGGGCGTCCCCTACCTCGTGTTCGTCGCTCCCGAACTGGCGAACTACATCCTGCCGCTGGCGATCGGGCTCGCGGTCTTTTTCACCGTCCTCAACGTCGTCAGCACGAAGAGCACGGGAAGTCTCCAGTTCGCGATCGTCGGCATCATGATCCTCGTGATGGGCTACTTCGTCGCCGGCGGTATCGGCGACGTCACTCCCGAGCGAACCGCCGGCGCGTTCGACGTCGGCAGCGGCGGCTTCCTGGCTGCCACCGCGCTCGTGTTCATCTCCTACGCCGGCGTGATCAAGATCGCCGCCGTCGCCGAGGAGGTCAAAGACCCGGGGAAGACGATCCCCCGGGCGATGGTCGGCTCGCTGGTCCTGACCACCGCGCTGTACGTCCTCATCGTCTACGTCGCGATCGGGGTCGTGGACGTCAACGCCGCGATCGAGGCCGGCCAGCTCGAGTCCGACGGCGAGGGGCCGATCATGGCCCTGGCCGCCGACGCCACGCTGGGATCGATCGGCGTCACCGCCGTCGTCGTCGCCGCGCTGATGGCGCTCGCGTCGACGGCCAACGCCGGGCTGATGTCGGCCTCCCGGTTCCCGTTCGCGATGGCCAGAGACGGGCTCGCGCCGCCGCAGTTCGAGCGGATCAGCGAGCGGTTCAACACGCCAGTGCTCGCAGTGTCGCTGTCGGGGGCCGTCATCGTCGTCATGATCGCCTTCCTGCCGATCGATCAGGTCGCGAAGTTCGGCAGCGCGTTCCAGATCATCGTCTTCATCCTCGTGAACCTGGCCGTCGTCGGCTTCCGGGAGGGTGCCGTCGAGGGCTACGACCCCGAGTTCGTCGCGCCCGCGTACCCGTGGCTGCAGCTCTTCGGGATGGCGAGCGGGCTGGCCGTGCTCACACAGGTCGGAACCGTGCCGTTCGCCGGCGCGGTCGCCATCACCATCGTCTCGATCGTCTACTACTACCTCTACGCCCGCAAGAACGTGGATCGCGAGGGCGCGGCCAGGGACGCCGTCCGGCGGAACATCGGCGAGAACGCCGTCTCCCGGACCCGCGAGCTGTTCGAAAGCGACGCCGAGTACGACGTGCTCGTGGGGATCACGGAGGACACCTCCGACCGGGCGAAACGGGACATGCTCCGGATGGCGACCGATATGGGCCGGCTGCGGACCACCGTCGTCTCCGTCGTGGAGTTCCTCGACGTCCCCCACCGCGTGTTCGCCGAGAGCCATCCGGAAGTGATCGACCGCGAAGTCCCCGACTGGTTCCCGACGGAGCCCGAGGACGCCCCCGCGTGGTTCCCGGAGGATGCCGTCGGCCCGCGGACCCGGCCCTCGGACGACCCGCGAACCCGAACCTCCGGCGGCACGCGGAGCCGGACCTCCGGCGACGTCGAGCTCCCGTCGGAGACCGTCGAGGTCGACCCCACTGGCCCCGGAACCCGCGTCGAGTACCGCGAGATAGACAGCGAGGACCACAAACGGGCGATCGTCGACTTCGCCACCTACGAGGGGTACGACCTCATCGTCCTCGAGCGACGGCGGGCGGAGTTCCACCGGCGGCTGTTCGGCGGCGAGATCGACTGGCTGCTCGAGAACGCCCCGTGTGACGTCGTGCTCGTCGAGGACCGGGGCTTCGAGGGTGCCGACGAGATCGCCGTCGTCGCCAACCGCGGCGCCTACGATCCGCTGAAACTGCTCATCGCGGACGCGATCGCCGAGGAGACCGGCGCGGAGATCAACCTCCTCCAGGCGATCCCGGCCGATCCACCCGAGAGCCAGCGGCGGACGATCGAGGAGTACCACAACGAGCTGCTGCGGATCCTGACCGTGCCAGCGCGGTCGACGATCGTCGAGGCCGACGACGAGGTCAAGGGGCTCGCGCGGTTCGCCGCTCCGGCGGACCTGCTGGTCACCGGCGTCGACCGGACGGGGATCAGCGGTCGGCTGCTCGGCCGCCCGAGTGACAGTTTGGTCGAGAGCGTCGACTGTACCGCCGTGATGGTCCAGACCCACGAGGGCCGTCAGGACGGCTTGCTCAAGCGGCTGGTGATGGACTACCTGTTCGGGTGAGCCGGCGTGGCGGCCGGTGATGGACTACCCGTTCGGGTGAGCCGGCGTGGCCCCGTCGATCACCGCTCGCGCTCGACGACGAACTCCGCCAGCTCGAGGAGATACTCCCTGGCCGCCGGGTCGGCGACGTCGACGGTCTCGAGGGCCTCGATCGCGCGGTCAGCCTCCGCACGCGCCCGGACGTTCGCCTCCGCGGGCGAGAGCTCCGTGACCTGGACGAGCGAGGGGCGATCCATCTCGGCGTCGTGGCCGGTCGGCTTGCCGAGGGTCTCCGGTTCGGCGACTGCGTCGAGGACGTCGTCGCGGATCTGGAAGGCGACCCCGACCCGCTCGGCGTACTCGCCGAGTGCCTCGACGGTGAAGCCGTCCGAGCCGGCCGCGATGGCCCCGAGCTCCGCCGCGGCGCGAAAGAGTGCGCCGGTCTTCCGTCTGGCGAGGGTCATATACTCCGTCTCGGTCGTCGGGCGAGCGGTGAGCTCCGTCGCCTCGCCGACGCCGAGTTCGACCATCGCCTCCGCGACGACCTGCATCGCGGCCGGATCGGCCGAGAACAGCGCGAACGCCTCGCCGAGCAAGCCGTCGCTGGTGACGATGGCCGGCCCGTGGCCGTAGGCCGTCCAGGCGCTCGCGGTCCCCCTGCGTAGCTCCGAGCGGTCGATGATGTCGTCGATCACGAGCGAGGCGCTGTGGACCAGCTCGACGCCGACGCCGAAGTCGACGGCGTCCTCGGCGTCGCCGCCGACGGTCTCACACGCCAGCACCGTCACCGTCGGGCGGACCCGTTTTCCCCCCGAGAGGGCGGCGTGGCGGACCTCGTCTCTGAGCCGGTCGGGCTCGACGCCGTCGACGACCTCGACGAGGCGCTCCTCGATCAGCGCCCGACGCCGCTCGAGTGGCTCCATCGTCCGCGGTTAGGAAGGTGTCTAAAAGTAGGTAACGGTACGCCGGAGGGCAGCCACAGCCGCCGTCCGGACAGAGACCGTCGCCGTGTGACGTCAGGGTTTTGCACCCGGAGGCGAAACCCGAGGGCATGACCGACGGCGATCGACTCAGCTTGCTCGGGGTCTACCTCACGGAGCCGGTGTACGACGTCCTCGCCGAGGAGCTGTACGAGGACGCCGGCGTGGTCGACCTCGAGACGTACTTCGATCCCGGGGAGCCGGAGCTGCCGGCGGACGACCCCGGCGGGGCGGCCACCGACGCGGTGCTGGCGACGGTCACCGGCGAGTTCGCGGTCCTCTACGAGCGGGCCGACTTCGCGGCC
>LKNG01000169.1 GCA_001564115.1 Natrialbaceae archaeon Tc-Br11_E2g8
CGAGGTTGGAGCCGACAGCGGGGATCAGCCCAGCGAAGCCGCTCGCGTTCTCGAGGATCCGGAGGCCGCGTCTGACCGAGGAGAGGACGCGTTCGCTCGTCCGCAGGCTGCTCTCCGGATCGTGGACCCGGAACTCCCCGTCCCACTCCGCGAGCTCCGGGACGGCCTCCTCGTGGAGCGTCGCGAGCAGGTCGCCGCCGCCCTCGAGTTCTCGGATCAACACCTCGAGTTCCACCAGCGCCCGGACCGGCGTGACCTCCCCCGTCGCCAGTCCGTCGGCGAGTTCGGCGAGCAGCTCCCGTACCCGCTCGTCGCCGGCGATCCGGTCGTTGGTCCGCACCTCGCCGTGTGCGTACTTCGAGACGGCACTCTGGCTGATTCCGAGCACCGTCGCGACCTCCCGCTGGGTGAGTCCCCGCTCCCGGAGCTCCTCGGCCAGCTCCGAGCGGACGGTCGGTAAGAACTCCTCGACCACGATCTCCTCGACGAATCGCATTCGTCGGCCCGATTGGGGAGCCGTCGGTATAACTGTGGGGTCCGGCGGCGGTCGCGGTCGGCCGACAGCGAACGGCCGAACGCAGTCCGGGACGCCCCGCTCAGGCCGGGAGGTAGCCTTCCTCGACGAGCCGATCGATCCCCTCGCGCAGGCGGTCCTCGCTCGCGGCGTAGGAGATCCGGGCGTAGCCGGGGGTGCCGAAGGCGCTGCCGGGGACGGTGGCGACGTGGGCGTCCTCGATCGCGCCCTCACACCAGGCCTGATCGTCCGCGTCGACCGGGAGCATCATGTAGAACGCGCCGTCGGGGACGGCCACGTCGACGCCCTCCTCGGCGAGCAGGTCGACGACTAGATCCCGACGCCCCTCGAAGGCGTCGACCATCTCTTCGACGGCGTCGTCGGTGTTCTCGAGGGCCTCGATCCCCGCCCGCTGGACGAAGTTCGTCGCACAGGAGACCGAGTGGCTGTGGAGTTTGCCGGCCTGCTCGACCAACTCCGCCGGGCCGGCGAAGTAGCCGAGCCGCCAGCCGGTCATCGAGTACGCCTTCGAGAAGCCGTTGACCGTCACCGTGCGGTCGGCCATCCCCTCGAGTGCTCCGAGGCGGGCGGGCTCGCCTTCGTAGCTGATCTCGTCGTAGATCTCGTCGGCGATCACCGTCACGTCGTGGTCGACGGCCAGATCGCGGACGCCCTCCATAGCGGCCGTCGAGTACACCGCACCGGTGGGGTTCGACGGCGAGTTGACCACGAGTAGCTCGGTCTCGTCGGTGATGACTTTCCCCAGATCCTCGAGTGCTGGCTCGAGACGGAATCCGTACGGCGAGAGGTCGACGCGGGTGAGCGCGCCGCCGGCCATCTTCACCATCGCCTCGTAGGAGACCCAGGCGGGATCGAGCAGGACGACCTCGTCGCCGTCCTCGATCAGCGTCTGGATCACCTCGTAGAGGGCCTGTTTGGCCCCGGGGGTGACCGTGACGTTCTCGGGGCCCCACTCGAGGCCGTCCGATTGGAGCTTGGCCGCGATCGCCTCGCGGAGTTCGGGGATCCCCTGTGAGGTGGTGTAGCCGGTGTGGCCGGCGTCCATCGCGGCTTTGCCGGCCTCGATCACGTTCTCGGGGGTCGGGAAGTCGGGTTCGCCGACGCTAAGGTCGACGATGTCTGCCCCTTCTGCCTCCAGCTTCGAGGCGAGCGCGGAGATCGCGAGCGTTGCTGACGGTTCGACACGGGTTACGCGGTCGGTGAAGTTCATGCTCATTGGTCTGGATCCGGCAGTTCGTCGACGAGATCGATCGCCCCCTCGACGGCGGTCGCGGCGTTCTCGACCCGTTCGCGGGCTTCCGCCGCCGACATCTCCGGGCCGGTGATACCGAGGGTCACCGGCACGTCACGCTCGAGGCTGACGTCGGCGAGGCGGGCAGCCGTCGCGTCGGCGATCGTCCGGTCGTGGCCGGTGTCGCCGGTGACGATCGCGCCGACGACGACTACGGCGTCGACGTCTTCGCGGCGGGCCAGCCGGTCGGCGGCGAGGGGAGTGTCGTACGCGCCCGGGACGTGGACGGTCTCGACGACGGCCGCGCCGGCGTCGCTGGCGGCCTCGCGGGCGGCGGCCTCCATCCGCTCGGTGATCGGACGGTTGAATCGCGCGACCACCAGTCCGAGCGCGGTCATACTCGACCGTCGGGCGAGGGGGATAAAAGAAGTACCGCTACGTCCGTCGCTGGACGACGAACTCGGTGAACTCGGCGAGCCGACGCGCGGGCTCCGGCTCGAGGTCGAGGCCGGCGAGACGACCCCGGGCCTCCGCGGCGAGTTCCAGCGCCCGCTCGCGTGCGTGCTCGATGCTCCCTGCGGTCTCGAGGATGTCGAGTGCTTCCCGGAGCTCCGCGTCGGTGTTCGATTCGTCCGCGAGGATCTCACGGAGTCGGTCGGCCGTCTCGGGGTCGCTCTCCGCTACGGCGTGGATGACCAGCAGCGTGGTCTTTCCCTCCCGGATGTCGTTGCCGAAGGCCTTGCCGAACTCGCCGGCCCGTCCCAGCGAGTGTTCGACGTCTAAGATGTCGTCGCCGATCTGGAAGGCGACGGCCGTCAGCTCGGCGTATTCGGCGACGGCGGTCTCCACCTCGGCGGGCTGGTCCGTGAGGATCGCCGGGAGCCGGGCGGCGATCCTGGCCAGACAGCCCGTCTTGCACGCACACATCTCGAGGAACTCGTCTCTCCCGACCCGTCTTTCGGGTTCGTTGTGCCAGTGGATGTCCATCCCCTGGCCGAGGTGGGTCCGGTTGAGCTCGTCGGTCAGCATCTCGTAGGCGGCGAGTCGGCGGTCGGCCGGGAGCTCGAGGGGGCCGTGGGTGAGGATCTTGAGCGGCAGGAAGTACATCGCGTTGCCGGCGTTGAGCGCGACGTCCTGGCCGTGTCGGTGGTGGACCGCCGGCTCGCCCCGGCGCATCTTCGCTTCGTCCTCGACGTCGTCGACGACGATCGTCCCGTTGTGGAGGATCTCGGGAACGACGGCGTAGGGCAGGTATCGGTCGGGCTCCTCGCCGAACGCCTCGACGAAGTTCAACACGAGCACCGCCCGCCATCGTTTGCCGCCGCGGTCGAGTAAGTCCCAGATCGGATCGGCGAGCGCCGACTGGATGCCGTCCGGATCGTACCGGTAGGTCGGCGGGCCGAAAAGCGACTCGAGGTACGCCGCGTCGATCGTCCGGGGGATCCACTCGGCGATCTCCTCGTCGATCGCCGGCCGCCACTCCTCCAGGAACTCCCGCATATCGGAACGGTCGAAGGGTGTAGTGAAAAAGATTCAGTTCTCCGCCGGCCGGGCGGCGACGGGTCGCCGTCGACCGCCGGATCCGGAACGGTTACGGCCTCCCGTCGGGATCGTTCGGCCATGGCACGCTGGATCGGGGAGACGTTCACGAGCGACGTCGGCTGGACACACCTGGAGGCGCTCGTCGACGTCGGCAACCGGATGGCCGGCAGCGAGGGCGAACGGGCGGGCGCGGAGCTGACCCGCGAGGCGCTCTCGGCCGCCGGCGCCCGGAACGCCCGTCTGGAGCCGTTCGAGATACAGGGCTGGTCCCGGGAGGAGAGTGCGATCGAGACGGCCGACGAGCGCCTCGCGTGTATCGCGCTTCCGCGCAGCCCCGCCGAGACCGTCGAGGGCGAGCTCGTCGACGTCGGCTACGGCCTCCCCGAGGAGTTCGAGGCTGCCGACCTCGAGGGAGCGGTCGCCGTCGTCCGCAGCGACGTCCCTTCCCACTACGATCGATACCTCCACCGCCGGGAGAAGTATTACCACGCCGTAGAGGCCGGCGCGGCCGCCTTCGTCTACCGCAACCACGTCGAGGGGCAGCTCCCGGCGACGGGATCGGTCGGCACCGCGGAGGCACCGATCGGCGAGATCCCGGCCGTCGGCGTCTCGAAGGAGGTCGGCGCCCGGCTGGTCCGGCGCTCCGCGGGCGAGCCGGTCGCCGTGAGCGTCGACGCGGCGGTCGGCGACGCCGAGAGCGCGAACGTTCACGCCGAGCTCGGTCCGGAGACCGACGAGCGGCTGCTCGTCACCAGCCACGTCGACGCCCACGACGTCGCCGAGGGTGCACTCGACAACGGCGCCGGAACGGCGACCGTCGTCGAAGTGGCAAACGCCCTCGCGCGCCGGGAGGACGAACTCGATTGTCGCGTCGAGTTCGTCGCCTACGGCGCCGAGGAGGTCGGGCTGGTCGGCTCGAGTCACCACGCCGACGGCGCCGATCCCGACCTGATCCGGGCGGTCGTCAACAACGACGGCGTCGTTCGCGGCCGGACCCTCGAGTTTTACACCCACGGCTTCCCGGAGCTCGCCGGCGCCGCGGAGGCGGTCGCCGATCGCTTTGGCCACCCCGTCGAGACGATCCCGAAACTGGGTCCACACAGCGACCACTGGCCGTTCGTCGTCGACGGCGTCCCCGGCTACCACGTGATGAGCGTCACCGACGGAGCCGGTCGCGGTTTCGGTCACACGGCCGCCGACACCCTCGACAAGCTCGACCGGCGGAACCTCCGGGAGAGTGCCATCCTGCTTACCGAACTCGTCGTCGAGCTGGCCGGCGAGGACGTCGAGATCGACCACCGCGAGCCGGCGGAGATCGCCGCGGAGCTCGAGGCCCAGGGACTGGCGACCGGAATGAAGGTTACTGGCGACTGGCCGTACTGACAGGTGCGGACTACAGGCCGTACTGAAGCTCGTGGACGACTGGTCGTACTGACAGGTGCGGACTACAGGCCGTACTGAAGCTCGTGGACGACTGGTCGTACTGACGATCACGGGCTACGGGTCGCACCCCCGACGCCCGCACGCTTTTGAACTCCCCGGCGGAAGGGCAACCTATGACCCCAGACCGGACGGCCGACAGGCCGACGCGGATCGGGATCGTCGGTCCCCGGGAGACCGCCGGATCGGGGGGGCAGCCGACGACCGTGCCCCCGCTCGAGGAGCTGGTGGCGGCGGTCCGCGAGCTGGGTGGCGACCCCGTCTCCGGGCCGATCGACCGCGTCCTCGAGGCGGCGCCGTCGGCTCTCGTCGCGGTCGGTGAGGCCGCGCTGTGTGAGCTCGTCCGGGCCGATCCCGGAGTACCCACGCTGCCGATCGCCGCCGGAGCCCGGCCGGTCCCCGTCGATCGGGCCGTCGCTGCCCTCGAGTCGGTCCTCGCGGGGGAGGGCGACCGACGGCACGACCGGAGCCTCTCGGTCGACGGCGAGGGCCGGGCCCTCCTCGACGTGACGCTCGTGGCCGACGAGCCCGCCCGGATAACCGGGTTCGCCGTCCGCTCGCGGGACGAGCCGGTCGCCCGGTTTCGTGCCGACGGCGTCGTCGTCGCGACTCCCACAGGCAGCGGCGGCTACGCGAACGCCGCTGGCGGCCCCCTCCTCTCGCCCGCGATCGACGGCGTCGCCGTCGTCCCGATCGGCCCGTTCGCCGTCCGGGCGGACCGCTGGGTACTCCCCGCCGACGGGCTCGAACTCTCGATCGTCCGCGAGGAGACGCTCGTCTCCCTCGCCCTCGACGGCGAGCCGGCGGCGACGGTCGCGCCAGGTTCGACGGTCGAGATCCGTCCAGGGGAGCCCGTTGCCACGCTCGTCGTCCCGGAGAGCGCCGGCCCGTTCGGCCCGATCGACCGCTGACCGTCGCCCCCGAACCGGGACCGCGAGGTTTTAGAGGCGGCCGGCCGACCCTCGGGGCATGATCCTCTCGGACGCGGACATCCTCGATCGGCTCGAGGCGGGCGAACTCGTCGTCGAG
>LKNG01000170.1 GCA_001564115.1 Natrialbaceae archaeon Tc-Br11_E2g8
TCACACGGCGTCGAGTTCGAAACCACTCGGTCACACGGCGTCGAGGTCGAAACCACTCGGTCACACGGCGTCGAGGTCGAAACCACTCGGTCACACGGCGTCGAGGTCGGATTCGCTCGTTGCCGTCCCGATCACTCCACGACGACGACGCCGACCATGCCGGCGTCGATGTGGGGGATACAGACGTAGTCGTACTCGCCGGGGGTCTCGAAGGTGTGTTCGTACGTCTCTCGGGTGGTGATCGCGCCGCCGCGGTCGTCGTACCAGCCCTCGAACGCCTCGTCGTAATCGTCGAAACCGCCGGAGGCGAAGTACTCCCCTTCGGGGACGCCCTGGCCGGTGACCGTGTGATCGGCGCCGCTCGTGTTCTTCCAGACGACCGTCTCGCCCGTGGAGACGACGAGCTCCTCGGGGACGAACTCGTTTCTGGTCATCCCGACGTCGTACTCGTCGTCCTCGCCGGGGAGGATCCCCATCCGGCCGAGCGCCGTACAGCCCGCGAGTCCGGCGGCGCCGCCGGCCACGGCCGCGGCGAGGTACGTTCGACGTCTCATCGTCCGCGGTTGGGGGCGGCCGGATATAACCCGTCTGGTTGCTCCCGACCGTCGGGAACGAAACTTCCAACTGTCGGAAACGAACCCTCCGACCTTCGGGAACGACCCTCCCGACGCCGACGGCCCGAAAACGGAAACACGTAAGGGCCGTGCCTCGGATTCCGGGAGTATGCTGCCCCGGTTCGTGGGCCGGTTCGGCGTCGCCGACGCGGTGACGGTCGCCAACGCCGCGCTCGGCTTTCTCGCCGTCGTCGTCGCCTTCGCCGACGTCCAGCTTGCCGCCCGGCTGGTGTTGCTCGCCGCGGTCGCCGACGGACTCGACGGCATCCTCGCCCGGCGGTACGGCGGCACCCCCGCGGGGCCACACCTCGACTCGCTGGCGGACGTCTCCTCTTTCGCTGTTGCGCCGGCGGTGCTCGCGTTCGTCGTCGTCATCGACGGGCTGGACCTCGAGATCGACGCCTTCTCGCCCGAACTGGTCGTCGTCGGCGTCATCTGCGGGCTGTTCGTCGCGATGGCCGTCGCCAGGCTGGGGCTGTACACCGCCTACGACACCGACGAGCGGTACACCGAGGGGGTCCAGACCACCCTCGCGGCGACGATCCTCGGCGCGGCGATACTCGCCGGCGCCGCCGACCCCTGGCTCGTTCTCGGGATCACGCTCGCGTTCTGTTACCTGATGGTGTCGACGGTCCGCTACCCCGAGTTGCTCGCCCGCGACGCCCTGATCATGGGTGTCGTCCACGTGCTCGCGATCCTGATCCCGGAGTTCGCCGGCCGGACGTTCCCGTTCGCGCTGTTGACCCTCGGACTCGCGTACATGCTGCTCGCGCCGTGGCTCTACTGGGGTGGCGATCGCTCCACGGCGTAGCTATCTACTGAGGTGGCGATAGATCCCCGGCGTAGCTACCGAACGACGATCGATTCCCGACGACCGCGGCCCGTCCGGGACGGCATGGAAACGCTTAGGGGCTTGCTGATCACATCTCCGGACATGATCACGGCCCGTGTCGCGGCGGTCGTTCGCCGGGTGAGAGGATGAGCGAGGACGACGAGCCCGTCGACCCCGAGACGGCCGTCGCCGAGCTGGGAGAGCGCCTGGGGGCGATTCCGCCGCGGTTCGCGCCGATCCGAGAGCGGATCGAGCCCGTCGGGGAGGCCCTGGAACCCGTCGAGGAGTCCCTCGAGGCCGCCGAGACCGAAGACGATCTCGACGAGGTCGAAGCCGAGCTCGAACCCGTCGCCGAGGAGCTCTCCGAGCTCCGGGAGGCAGTCGACGACGTGGAGGGCGACCTCGAGGCGATCCGCGAGGAGTTCGACGAGCTCGAGCTCCCCGAAGACGAGAACGAAGAGGACGACGAGGACGGAAGCGGGGACGACGCCGAAACCGAAGACGGCGAGGACGACGCCGAAACCGAAGACGGCGAAGCCGAGGTCGGGGAGGACGATCCGATCGCGGCGTTCGAGGCCGACCTCGAGTCCGTCGAAGCCGACCTCGAGTCCGTCGAAGCCGACCTCGAGGCCCTCGACGGGGAGCTCGAGGCGCTCGAGGGGCGGGTCGACGACGTCGAGTCCGGCGTCGAGCAGCGACGTGGCCCGTACGCCGAGGACGTGATCGGCGAGATCGACGACGCGGCCACCGAGATCGAGACCACCCGCTGGACCGAGGAGGGCCACGCCGAGCTGATCGAGGCCGTCGACGGCTTCCTCTCGACGGTCGACCCGCTGCTCGGAGCCGAGCTCTCCTTGCTCGACGACGGCGAGGACGTGCCGGCGCGTCTGGTCGCGAGCCTCGGGGCCGCGGGCGAGGCAGTCGAGGCCGACGGGCTCGACCCCGACGACGACGCCGGGGTCATCGCCGAGCTGCTCGAGGCGACCGACGGGCTGGGAAGCGACCTCGAGGCGGCGACCCGCTGGGACGACCTCGAGGTCCGCGAACAGCTGCGACGCGAGGGGTTCTACGACGTACTCGACCACGTCAAGGACTTCCCGCCGGAGTGGTCCGCGATCAAGGTCCACGAGAAACGCGGGAACGTGGAGATGGTGACCCTCGCCCTGGAGTCGTTCGACTCCGATTTCATGCAGGAACACTGCCTCGAGGCCCTCGGCCGGATGGGCGAGGAGGCGGCGATCGAGCCGGTGCTCGGGCTGGCGAAACGCCGCGACGAGGTGGCGATCACCGCCCTCGGACGGATCGGCGTCGCCGACGACACCGTCGTCCAGACGCTGACGAACTTCGTCGACTCGAACCCGCCGTTACAGCGGCCGACGTTTCTCGCCCTCGGGCGGATCGGCGCCGAGGAGGCCGTCGAACCGCTCGTCGAGCAGCTGACCGCCGACGACGAGGACGTCCGCAGCTGGGCGGCACGCGCGCTCGGGCTGATCGGCGACACCCGGACGATCGAGCCGCTCTCGACCGTCCTCGCCGAGGACGAAGACGACACCGTCCGGGCGAGCGCCGCGTGGGCGCTCAACCGGATCGGCACCGCGGAAGCCATAGAGTCCGTCGCCCAGTACGCCGACGACCGGTCGTACCTCGTACAGGTCGAAGCCGAGAGGGCCTCGATCTGAGTCCGAGGAGCTCTTACCGATCACAGCGCCAGCAACAGGAGCCGGATCGCCAGCCCGAGGGTGAACACGACGACCAGCAGACCCGTCGCGAGCACGACCGCCGGCGGGAGCAGTCCTTCCTCGAACTGGAAGAGGACGTCCTTCATGACCGTTCCTGCCGGTCCAGGGGTCGAAACTCTTTCGAAGCCGATCGCCGGGGCCGGTCGGAGGCCGAGTTTCGGTCGCCGGGAAGACAGCCATCCTCGGTCGCCGGGAGGACAGCCATCCTCGGTCGCCGGGAGGACAGCCATCCTCGGTCGCCGGGACCGGCCGAGAACCGACCCTCGGTCGCCGAATACGACCGGAAGCCGAGCCGCGGTCGCCGAGGAGGCCCCCGTCCGACAGAGTGAACTGGGGCGGCCGTGACCGTCGGGTATGGTACGCAGGAGCGTCCTGTTTACGCCGGGCGACCGCCCGGAGATGATGCGGAAGGCCCCCGGATCCGGCGCGGACGTCCTCGTGTTCGACCTCGAGGACGCCGTCGCGCCGGGACGAAAGGCACGCGGTCGCGAGGCCGTCCGTGACTGTCTCGCCGATCCGGCGTTCGACCCCGACGCGGAGGTCTGTCTCCGTGTCAACCCCGTCGGGGCGGGTGCGACCGAGGATCTGGCAGCCGTCTTAGAGGACGGGATCCGGCTGGACGCCGTCGTCGCCCCGAAGGTCGCCTCGCCGTCGGACGTCGAGGAGCTCGCTTCCTCCCTCGCCGACGCCGGCCACCCGGTCCCGATCCTGGCGCTGATCGAGAGCGCCCGCGGCGTGCTCGCGGCCGACCGGATCGCGGCCGCCGAGGCGACCGACGCGCTGATCTTCGGCGCCGAGGATCTGGCCGCGGACGTGGGGGCGAGCCGGACCGACGACGGTCTGGAAGTGCTCTACGCCCGCCAGCGGGTCGTGATCGCCGCGGCGGCCGAAGGCTGTGCCGCGATCGATACGGTGTACACGGCGTTCGACGACGAGGCGGGGTTGCGCGAGGAGACCGCCCTCGCGGTCGAGTTCGGCTACGACGGGAAGTTGGCGATCCACCCGGCACAGGTCGGACCGATAAACGAGACGTTTACCCCGGAAGAGTCGGAGATCGAGTGGGCGACGGCGGTACTCGAAGGGGCCAAAGAGGCCGCCGCCGCGGACCGCGGCGTCTTCGAGGTCGACGGGGAGATGATCGACGCGCCGCTTCTCGCCAGGGCCGAGCGGATCCGCGAGCGTGCCGAGGCGGCCGGCCGCCAAGTCGGCCCGGACTAGCTCCCGGTCGTACAGTTAGCCACCGGTCGTACAGTTTTCCCCCTCTATCGGGCCCGTTTCCGGACGAGTTGTCACGGTCGCCATGTTTATTTTCCGGTCGCCAAATAGAGTGTCTATGGCCGAGGAGGCGAATCCGTTCGAGAACCTACAGTCACAGATCGACGACGCGACACGTCACCTCGACGTCGCCGACGACGTCCTCGAACGGCTGCGCTACCCCGAGCGCGTCCTCGAGACGAACCTCACGGTGGAGATGGACGACGGTTCGATCGAGCGGTTCCAGGCCTTCAGGTCGCAGTTCAACGGCGATCGGGGACCGTACAAGGGTGGCATCCGGTATCACCCCGACGTGAGCCGCGCGGAGGTGATGGCGCTCTCGGGGTGGATGGTGTACAAGTGTGCGACCGTCGACATCCCCTACGGCGGCGCCAAAGGCGGGATCGCCCTCGACCCCGCGGCCTACTCCGAGGCGGAACTCGAGCGGATCACCCGGGCGTACGCCACGGAGCTGCGCCCGCTGATCGGCGTCGACCGGGACATCCCCGCCCCAGACGTCAACACCGGCCAGCGGGAGATGAACTGGATCAAAGACACCTACGAGACGTTGGAGAACACGACGGCGCCGGGCGTGATCACCGGGAAGGCGATCGGGAGCGGCGGCAGCGAGGGACGGGTCGAGGCCACCGGCCGATCGACGACGATCGTCGCCCGCGAGGCGTTCGCCCACCTCGGTCGGGATATCGCGGACGCGACGGTCGCCATCCAGGGCTACGGCAACGCCGGCTCGATCGCCGCGCGGCTCCTCTCGGAGCTGGGTGCCTCTGTCGTCGCCGTCTCCGACTCGGGTGGGGCGATCTACGACCCCGACGGGTTCGACGTCGACGCGGTCGCCGCGAGCAAAGCCGAACACGGCTCCGTCGTCGACCACCCCGGGGCAACGGAGTACGTCGGCAACGACGACCTCCTGACCCTCGAGGTCGACCTGCTCGTCCCCGCGGCCCTGGAGAACGCGATCGACGGCGATCTCGCTCCCGAAGTCCGGGCGGACGTCATCGTCGAGGCCGCGAACGGGCCGCTCACTCCGCGGGCGGACGAGATCCTCGCCGATCGAGACGTCCTCGTCGTGCCGGACATCCTGGCGAACGCCGGCGGCGTGACCGTCAGCTACTTCGAGTGGGTCCAGAACCGCCAGCGGTTCGCCTGGACAGAACAGCGCGTCAACGAGGAACTGGAGCGGGTGATCGTCGACGCCTTCGACGCGCTGATCGACATCCACGATCGTGAGGGGATAGAAACCCTCCGGACCGCGGCCTACGTCGTCGCCATCCGCCGCGTCGCCGACGCCTTCGAGGACGCCGGAAGCTTCCCCTGA
>LKNG01000171.1 GCA_001564115.1 Natrialbaceae archaeon Tc-Br11_E2g8
GACGAGCGAAAGAGAGGGGGCGACGGAACCCGCCCGACGGGGCGGCGAGGATCGCGTGGCGGCCGACTCCGAAGGCGACCGTTCCGTCACGGACGGCGGGTTCGACTTCCCGGCTGCGACCGAGGAGTCAGAGCCGGTGTCTGCCGGCGAAGAGTCGGCGTCGACCGGCGAGGAAGAATCGACGCCGACCGGTGAAGAGTCGGCGTCGACCGACGAGGAAGAATCGGCGCCGACCGGTGAAGAGGTGTCGCCGACCGGCGAGGAGGAACCGCCGCCGACCGACGAGAGGGGGCCGACGGCGACTGGCGAAGAGGTGACACCGACCGGCGAGGCGGAATCGAGGCTGGCCGGGAACGGAACGGTGTCGCTGGCGACGGGAGACGGAACGCCGACCGTCGACGGGGCGGGTACCGACGGGTTCGAGGGGGTCCGAACCCGGCCGGACGCCCTCGAGATCGACGAGTGGCTCGACCACCCCGAGTACGTCGAGTTCCTCGAGAGTTTCGGGGAGCTGTCGGCGCCGGACGACGAGCTGGATCTGACGGACCTGCTCGCCGACGAGTCGGTGGACACGAGCGCGGGCGACCGACCCGCGCCGGACGACGGCTCCGGGGCCGGCGAGTTCGAACTCGCGACCCTCGCTTCGCGGTTCCGGGCGCTCGCTGCGTACACCGACGGGCTGGAGGCGTTCGTCGACGGCAACGTCGCCGCCGAGGAGCTACTCGAGGAGGTCCGAACCGAACAGACGCGGCTCCGGGAGGAGCTAGCGGCGGTGTCGGCGACCCAGTCCGCACAGGCCGACCGGCTCGACGCCCTCGAATCCGAGGTCGAGACGATGACCTCGCGCTGGGAACGTCTCGACGAGCTGCTCCGGTGAGCCAGCTCACGGACGGGCCGTCGCCCAGACGGCCGTGATCGCGAGTACGATCGCGGGGAGCAACGGGAAGACGATGAGCGCGAACAGGTAGCCGTAGGCTCCCGGCGGGTAGAGGTAGATGGCGAGCGGCGAGACGACGAAGGCGACGAAGATGACCGCGAGCAACGTCCAGCCCCGCCGGTCGAACTCGCGGTCGGCCTCGGCGGGGTGGATCGGCTCCTCGGACGTGCGATCGGCGGGATCGACCGGCTCCTCGGACGTGCGATCGGCGGGATCGACCGGCTCCCCCTCGTCGTCGAACCGATCGGGGTCGTGAACGTAGCCATCCTCGTCGTCGGTCGGGCTCACGATCGACCGTTTCGGTCCCGGGGACATATCGCTCACGGTCGCCGACGCGAATCGGCGATCCCGGCCCGGGTATCGACGGCCGGCAACCGACGTCCTCCGGCGGCGTCTAGGACCGCAGGAACTCCTCGAGTCCGACGAGCCGGTCGGCCGCGAGCACCGCGAGGGCGGCCGCGAGGACGTAGACGGACGCGACGGCGGCGACGAGCGGGCTGACGTTGGCCCGGATCGACGTGTAGATCAGAACCGGCAGGGTGACGATGTTCGGGGTGGTGATCAGCAGGCTGACGAGGAACTCGTTCAACGCCAGCACGAACATGATCAGCCCGCCGGTTATCACCCCGGGCATCAACGCCGGCAGGGTGACGTGGAGGAACGTCTGGAGCTCCTCGGCGCCGAGGTTCCGTGCGGCGTGTTCGAGCTCCGGATCGAGCGCGTTCACCCGGGAGGTGACACTCCAGATCATAAAGGGGAGGTTGATGATCGCGAGGGCCAGCCCGACGGTCCACAGCTGGCCGAGCACGCCGAGCTCCCGGAAGATCAGGAGCAAGACGACCCCGGAGACGACCAGCGGAACGGTAAAGGGCAGGAGCAAGTAGAGCTGGATCCCTCCGGCGAACCGGATCTCATAGCGGATGAGCCCGAGCCCGGTGGCGATGCCGACCGGGATCGCGACGGCGGTACAGAACGTCGCGACGAGCACGCTCCGGTAGAACGCGGCGAGAAAGCGCTCCTCGCCGGGCAGGGCCGCGTACCACTGCACGGAGAGCTCGTCGGGCGGGAAACGGATGACCGATCCGCCCTGGAAGGAGGCCACGAGGACGATCAACGTCGGCACCAGCAGGAAGACGACCTGGGCCGCGACGATCGCACCGAGTACCGGATACTCGCCGGGAAGCCGCCGGAGGAGCGCCCGCAGCCGGCGTCGCCGGTCAGCCACCGCCACCACCCCGTCGGATCCCGAGGGTCCCCGAGCCGATCGTCCGGAAGATGCCGACGACCACCGCGGAGGTGACGGCCACGAGCGCCACGCTCGTCGCCGCAGCCAGCGGATAGTTCCCGGAGTCGAACAGCGTCCGGTAGACGAGGTTGGCGACGAAGTCGACCCGGCCGCCGCCGATCAGGTCGGGGATCGCGAACGTCGCCGCGGTGATGGTGAAGACGACGATCGTCGCTCCGGCGATCCCCGGGGCGGCAAGCGGGATCACGACCCGTCGGAACGTCGCCAGCCGATCGGCACCGAGGTTGCTCGCTGCGAGCTCGAGCTCGCGGTCGACGTTCTGGATCGCCGGCGCGATCATGACGATCGCAAACGGGAGCATGATCTGGAGCAACGCGAGCACGACGGCGCCCTCGGAGGCGAGAAACCGGACGGGACCGATCCCGAACACACCGAGGACGGCGTTTACGACTCCCTCCCGACCCAGAACGATCAGCCAGCCGTACGCCCGGACGATCACGCCGGTAAAGAACGGGACGAAGAGGCTCACGAGCAACAGCTTTCGGAGGGGCGCCGACCGGACCCGCACCGTCAGGTAGGCGTACGGAAGCGCCAGCGCGACCGCGAGGACGGTCACGACCGTCGTCAGCGCGATCGTCCGCAGGAAGATGACGTGATAGCCCGTCGTCGCGAACAGTCGCCGCCAGTTCTCGAGGGTGAGCTCGTAGACGAGGATCTCGATCGGATCGAACGTCAACACGCTGTACCACGCGAGAAGGAGCATGCCGACGAAGAGGAACCCGACGAGGACGAGCGCGGGAACGAGAAGCAGGTAGCCGACCGCAGTCGGTGGGTTCCGGTACGCGTCCTCGGGGAGGCGCTCTTTGAGGGCGATCAGGGCGTCGACGGCCGCCCGCCTGGCGGCCAGGAGGGGGCTCCACCGTTCGCTCCGGCGGGACACGTCTCAGCCCTCCGTCGCCGGATAGAGGAACTCGTCTCCGGCGTTCCAGCCGACGGCCACCTCCCGTCCACGCTCGAACACGCGCGTTCCCGTCGTGTTGAGCTCGGTGACCGACAGCTCGACGCCGCCGTCGAGGTCGACCTCGTAGGTGACGGTGTCGCCCTCGAAGGCGACTTCACGAACCGTGGCGTCGAACGCGTTGTCGGTCGCGACCGTCTCCCCGGCGACGATCCGTTCGTACCGGAGGCCCACCTGGACCGGCGTCCCCGGGTCCGGGGGAGGGGCCTCCGCCGGGAGACACCGGACCGGCTCGCCGCCAGCGAGTTCGACGGTACACTCCCGACCGTCGTGCTCGCGTACTCGACCCGACAGGAGGGTCGTATCGCCGATGAAGTCGGCGATGAACGGGGAGTTGGGGCGGTCGTACAGTTCCTCCGCGGACGCGTGCTGGGCGATCTCCCCGCCGTCGATCACCGCAATCCGATCGGCCATCGTCAGCGCCTCCTCCTGGTTGTGTGTCACGTGGACGGTCGTCACGCCGGCAGTGCGGTGGATCCGCAACAGCTCCCGGCGCATCTCCCCGCGGAGTTTCTTATCGAGCGAGCTCAGCGGCTCGTCGAGCAAGAGGAGCGTCGGCTCGAACGCGAGCGCCCGGGCGATCGCGACCCGCTGGCGCTGGCCGCCGGAGAGCTCGGTGACGTCCCGGTCGGCGATGTCGGGCAGCTGGATGAGCTCGAGCATCTCCCGGACCCGTTCGTCGATGCGGTCGGGATCGTACCGGCGCATCTCCAGGGGGAAAGCGACGTTCTCCCCGACGGTCATGTGGGGGAAAAGCGCCATGCTCTGGAACACCATCCCGATCTCCCGCTCGTACGGCGGGACGTCGGTCACCGGGTCGCCGTCGATGTAGATCTCCCCGTCGGTCGGCTCGGTGAAGCCGGCGATCATGTGCAGGAGGGAGGTCTTGCCGGCGCCGCTGGGGCCGAGTATCGTCAGAAACTCCTCTCGGTCGATGCCCAGAGAGACGTCGTCCACGGCGGTTACGTCCCCGAACCGCTTCGTGACGCCGTCAAGACGGATCGCCGGCGTCCTCGTCGATCCACGTCGGCTCATCGGCTCTCAGGCGACGACCTGGGAGAACCGATCGAACCACTCGGGGCTGTGTTCGGTGTAGACGTCGAGGTCGGTCCAGAGCAGCTCGTCGAACTCGTCGTCCGCCGTCGGGAACGCCGGATCGCCGGCCATCCACTCGAGGGGCTCGACGTTCTCGTTGAGCATCGGCACCTGTAGCGTCTCCATCCACTCGCGTTGATTGTCGGCCTGCAACGCGAAGTCGATGAAGCGCTGGCTCCAGTAGAGCTCCGCTACCGGCTGGTTTTTCGGCGTGTACAGACAGTCCGTCCGGACGGTCGCCCCCTCGTCGGGGATCGTCCAGTCGACCGGCCGGCCCTCTTCCTGGAGCTCGAGCAGGTTGTTCGGGAGATAGCCCGCGGCGTAGGCGATCTCGCCCTCCTGGAGGTTCTGGGAGATCGACGCGTCGCTACCGAGGTAGCCGAGGTTCGGCTCCAGGTCCTCGAGGAGCTCCCAGGCGGGCTCTAGCTCGTCTACCGGTCCGAGCTCGACGTCGGCGAGTTCCGCGAGGACGGGCAGGAAGCCGTCCCCCGGCGGATCGTTGTAGACGCCGATCCAGTCCTCGTAGCCCTCTTCCCAGAGGCGCTCCCAGGAGTCGACCGGCTCGGGATCACCCTGGACGTCCTCGAGGACCTCCTCGTTGTAACACAGCGCGTAGGTGTACGGATAGAGCCCGACGTACGGCAGGTCGCCGTCGACGTCCGGAATGGCCAGCTCGTGCATCTCCTCGGCGTGGGGGACGACGTCGGGGTCGAGCGGTTCGGCCAGCCCCTGGCGGTACTCCCGGTGTACGAACACCACGATCGTCCAGTTGACGTTCACCGGGGGCTCCTGGTCGGCGTCGACCGCCGACCGGATGTCGTTCTGGGCCACCTGGATGTCGCTGTTGTCGTAGACGACGTCGATGCCCGTCTCCTCGGTGAACGGCTCGCCGATGCTCGAGGCGAGTGACTCCTCCCAGACGCCACCCCACGCCCGCACCGTGATCGAGTCGGGCTTCTCCGGTTCGTCGTCGGGATCCAGATCCGGGCCGTCCTCGTCGCCGTCGTCGCCCAGACAGCCGGCGAGCGTGCCGACGCCGCTCGCGCCGGCTCCGGCGAGAAACGCCCGTCGCGTCGGCATCCGTCGCCTCAACGACCCGGTCGGTCGACCGGGGTCGGACCGTCCATTCGTGGTCATAGCTCGGGCGAACCCCTGAATACTAATAAAAAACCCGCTTCGCGTCGACGGAACGTGTCAGCCAGCTCCCGGAACCGTGGCGATCCGTCACTCACGGACGCGAATCGCCCATCCCGACGGAACCGATCGGTCCGACCGACACGACGACTCCGCGCGTTTCCCACGCGCTCGACGCGGCCTTCTGACGAGATCATTTCCCCCCTCCCCCTCCCCTAAATGCCAGTATTGTATACAGTATATTTATAAAATA
>LKNG01000172.1 GCA_001564115.1 Natrialbaceae archaeon Tc-Br11_E2g8
CCGACGCCGCGGATCCCCCGGACCTCCTCCGCGTCGTTTCTCGCGTAGCCGCGTTCGCGGACCGTCTCGAGTTCCCCGAGCAGGCGGTCCACCTCCGTGATCGTGTTCCGCGTTTTC
This sequence comes from Natrialbaceae archaeon Tc-Br11_E2g8, assembly GCA_001564115.1. Taxonomy (GTDB): domain Archaea; phylum Halobacteriota; class Halobacteria; order Halobacteriales; family Natrialbaceae; genus Tc-Br11-E2g8. Next base: position 118 of record LKNG01000172.1, read on the forward strand.
GCCTCGAGGCCGTGTCTGTCGATTATCTCCCTGACCCGGGGTTCGGGAAGCGCCGCGAGGATCGCCTTCCCGTAGGCGGTACAGTGAAGCTCCCGTCTCGGCCGTTCGCGGTTCTCCATGTGGTACTTGAGCCCGACGGCGTCGTCGCCGAACGACTCGTAGATCGCGATCCCCTTGCCCTCGTGCTCGACGAAGAGGTGGACCGCCTCGCCGGTGTCGGCCGCCAGGCGATCGATCTCCTCGCGTCCGGCCCGGTAGATCGGGGTCTCGTTGCGGACGAACTCCCCGAACGTGACGAAGTTCGGCCCGAGTTCGTAGACGTCGCCGCGTTTGACGACGAGCCCGTAGCTGCTCAGCGTGGCGAGGTAGGTGTGGATCGTGCCGGCCGTCAGCGCCGTCTCCCGCTCGACCTCCGAGAGCGTACAGCCGTTCCGGCGTCGCAACGTGTCGACGATCTCGTAGGCCCTGTCGATCGAGCCAATTCGGCGCGAGCCGTCGCTGTCCATGTGGCTACCTCTCCCCCTGGACGTATTGCTCTGACGGATCGTGTCGGCCGGACCGACAGCCCTCGGCGGCAAACGATGCCCAGAGTTAATTACGAGGCGGTCGTATCGCCGGACATGCACCCCACGAAGAAGATGGAACTCGGCGTCCTCTGTATGTTGAACGAGGAGGGACCACAGACGGTCGAGGAGATCCACGACCGCCTCCATCACAGCTTCGGGCGGTACTGGAGCCCCGGAACGGGGGCGTTGAAGCCGACCGTCGACCGGCTCGTCGAAGAGGGCCGTGTCGAGACCAGCGAGGAGGTCGGAGCGTACGAGATCACCGACGAGGGTGTCACACACCTCCGGGAGCTCGTCCGCGAGCCGATCGAGGGTATCTTCTACACGAACGACGTCCACCTCCTGCTCAAGCTCGGGGCGATCCACCACCTCCCGCCCGCGGAGGTCGACGAGCAACTCCGGGCGATACGCGACCGGGCGATGGAGGCCCGCGACGAGCTGCTGACAGCGAAAGAAGAACACCGCGTCGAGATCGAGGAGCCGACCAGGTACGGCTACCGTCACGAGCTGACCGACCTGAACCTCGCCATGCTCGGGGCCTTCATCGACTGGATCGAGGGGATCCGATCGACGGACGACGAGTGGTGAAGGTCCGCTCAGAGCTCGGCCGACGTGTGGAAATCGACGAATTCCACAGAGCGGAACTGACCCAGCTCCGATGTCCGAGCGGGTTCGTTCCGGCTTCGACGTCCGAACGGGGTCTCCCGCTTCGGCGTCCGAAACGGAGCCACTCCCACACGCGGAACCGACACGTTCCGGCCGGCGGGCGGAACTGAAATATACCACGGCGCCGTTGGGGGGATCGAAATGCACATCGAGGGAGAGACGGCGTTCGTCACCGGTGGCGCTCGCGGGATCGGACGGAAGATCAGCCAGGAGCTCGCAGAACGTGGACTCACGGTCGTCGTCGCGGACTTAGACGGCGAGGACCGACGGGAGACCGTCGCGGAAATCGAGGCGGCGGGCAACGAGGCGATCGAGCTCCATCTCGATCTGACCGAGCCGGACAGCATCACCGAGGCGATCGAGACGGCGAGGGAACGACTCGATCGGATCGACGTCCTGGTGAACAACGCGGGGATCGCCGGGCCGACGGCGCCGATCGAGGACGTCGAGCCCGAGGAGTTCGACCGGACGCTCGCGGTGAACCTGCGGGGGGCGTTTCTCTGTACCCGGGCCGTGATCGGGGAGATGAAAGCCCGCGGCTACGGCCGGATCGTCAACATCTCCTCGTCGTCCGGCAAACGGGCCGTCGAGAACCGGAGTCCGTACACGAGTTCGAAAGCGGGGCTGCTCGGACTCACTCGAACGGCCGCCGCGGAGGGCGGACCACACGGGGTAACGGCGAACGCGATCTGTCCCGGTCCCGTGGCCGGCCCCCGGATCGAGCGGGTGATCGACGACCGCGCGACCGCGACCGGCCGGCCGCGGGAGGAGATCGTCGCCGAGAAGGAACGCGAGTCGCTCACCCACTCGTTCGTCGAGCCCGAGGACGTCGCCCGCACGGTCGCGTACCTCTGTTCGGACGCGACCGACCGGATCACCGGCCAGGCGCTCAACGTCGACGGCGGCAAACTCGTCTTCTGAGCGGCCTTCCGACGAGTTCCGATTCCGTGAACTACAAGCCCCACGGAGGGAGAGAGGGGCTATGGTCTCCGTCCTGGGCGTCGGTCTGGCCTTACTCGCCGCGGCCGGCCTCGCGGGACAGTCGCTCTCGATCCGGCTCGCGACCCGTCGGGGCCTCGCGAACGACGCGTTGCTCGTCGTCATCCTGGTGAACGTGGTCGTGTTGGTTCCACTGGCCGTCGTCCTCGAACCGAACCCGACGATCACTCCGCGATCGATCGTGGCCTTCGCGTTCGCGGGCGTCGTGGGCACGGTGATCGGTCGGGCGTTTTTCTACTCGGGGATCAAGCTCGTCGGCGCGAGCCGGGCGGAGCCGATCAAGGCGTCGATGCCGCTGCACGCGACCGTGTTGGCCGTCCTCGTGCTCGGCGAGCGGGTCACGGGCCCGCAGTCTCTCGGGATCGTGCTGATGGTGGTCGGGATCGCCCTCGTCTCCTGGGAAGGGGCGGCCAGCGATCGGGCTGCCGGCGTCGAGGTCTCCTGGCTCGCGCTCTCCTTTCCCCTGCTCGCGGCGTTCTTTTTCGGGCTGGAGCCGATCCTCGCGAACGTGGGCTTCGCCGAGGGGACGAGCGTCACCACCGGCCTCGCGATCAAGACGATCGCCGCGCTGACGGCGTTTCTCGCCTACCTCCGGGTTCGGGGCGCGGTTCCGCGGGTGTGGGAGCTCCCCGGGGACGCCTTGCGCTGGAGCATCGTCGCGGGGCTCGCGAACACGGGGTTTCTGCTCGCGTACTACGCCGGCCTCGAGGTCTCCCGGGTGGGCGTCGTCGTGCCGATCATGCAGACCAGCCCGCTGATCGTGATCGCCGTCTCGGCGCTGTTCCTCGGACGGCTCGAACGGGTAACTCCGCGGCTCGTGGCTGCCGCATTGGTCATCGTCGCCGGGGGCGTACTCGTCACACTCGCGGGCTGACGGACGGCCCGGCTCCCGGCGACTCGCGGGCTGACGGGCTGGTTGATCTCCTCACGGTGGGGTATGCGAAACGGGACTCGCACGGCCGGCGACACCGGCTTCCGTTACCGGGAGGGGAACGTACAAGTCTCCGTGGAATCGGTCGGTCGTATGGACGTCCTCGTGATCGGCGGCGGCGGGACGATCGGCTCGACGGTCGCGTACACCCTCTCGGTGCTCCGGCCGGCGACGAACGTGGTCCTGGCCGACCCGCGGACAGACCACACGGAGGGACACGCGATCGATCTCCGACACTCGACGTGTCACGTCGCCCACCCGGCCGGCCGTCCGGAGTTCGGCGACGGCGCCGTCGGGAGCGTTACGGTCGAGTCACCCCGGCCGGAGCTCGTTTCAGAGGCAGACTGCATCGTCGTCACCGCGAGCATTTCACGGCCGATCGACGGCGCCGAGCGTGGGGGCCGGTACGCGTTCTTGCAGGGGAACCTCGAGGTCGCAGAGGACGTCGGTTCGATCCTCGCGGAGGCCGAGCCGACGCCGACGGTCGTGGTCTCGAACCCGCTCGATCGGATCACCCACCGGCTCTGGGAGGCGTCGGGGTGGCCCCGTCGGTCGACCGTCGGCTACTCGCTCTCGGAGACTGCCCGGTTCGCCGACGTCCTCTCCCGGATCGCCGACGTCCCGCCGGGGGAGATCGACTGTCCGGTGCTCGGCGAGCACGGCGAACACCTCGTGCCCGCGTTCTCGCGGGCGACCGCCGGCGGGGAGCCCCTCGACCTCTCGGCCGACGAGCGCGAACACGCCCTCGAGTTCGCCCGCAACGCGGCCTACGAGGTGATAAAACGACGGGGTGGGGCGGACACCTCCCGGTGGGTAAGCGCCCGCGGGATCGCCTGTCTCGTCGTCCGGATCCTCGAGGGTGGGGTCGAGCCGATCTGTCTCTCGACGCCCCTCGACGGCGAGTACGGCCTCGATGGGGGCTGTCTGAGCGTCCCGCTGGCCCTCTCCCCGGACGGCGTCGAGCGGATCATCGAGTGGGAGCTCACGGAGGACGAACGCCGCCGGCTCGCCGAGGCCCACGAGGCGGTGTGGGGCTGACCGTCGTCGGATGACACGTGGCCGACGGGCACACTCGGATGGCCGACAGGCACAGACGAAGGGCGCGTAGCTGACCGTCGCCGGCTGCGGGGTGGGCGACCCGTGTACCTGGCGGATCGTAGCCGCCCGCCACCGTGCTGGTGGCCCCCTCGAACGACCGAAGAGGTAATGAGCCGTGGGCTGGATTTGCCCACCATGCAGCCACTCGACGGGATCGACGTCCTCGATTTCACCCAGTCTATCGCCGGACCGATCTGTACACAGTCGCTGTCGGTCCTCGGGGCGAACGTGGTGAAAGTCGAACCGCCCGAGGGAGACGCGTTCCGCCCGCTGATCGACGGCTCGATGTTCGCCTCCTGTAACCGTGGCAAACGCAGCCTCGGGCTCGATCTCAAACACGAGGACGGGCGGGCGGTCGCCCGCGAACTCGCCGCGGACGCCGACGTGATCGTCGAGAGCTTCCGGCCGGGCGTGATGGCGCGGTTCGACCTCGACTACGAATCGGTCGCCGCCGAGAACGACGGCGTCGTCTACTGTTCGATCACGGGCTTCGGTCAGGACGGGCCCTACGAGGAGTATCCGGCCTACGACCCGGTCGCACAGGCGATGTCCGGCCTGATGAGCGTCACCGGCGAGGTCGACGGCGATCCCGTTCGCGTCGGCACGAGCGCCGTCGACTACACCACCGGCGTGACCAGCGCGATGCTCGTGATGGCGGGGTTGATCGACGGCGACAGCCAGCACATCGACGTCTCGCTTTTCGACGTCGCCACGATGTGGATGGGCTACTGGGTCGCCCACTACACCTCCACCGGCGACCTGCCCAAACGTGCCGGCGCGGGGATCTACGGCTTCTCGCCGTACGGCGTCTTCGAGGCGGGCGACGGGAAACCGTTCTACCTCGCGACCGCCTCGAGCAAGCTCTACCGGCGGCTCTGTCGGACCCTCGGCAGGGAGGACCTCTTGGCGGACGAGCGGTACGACCACCCCAACGACCGGTGGGACCGCCGGGAGGAGCTCCGGGCGGAACTCGAATCGTCGTTCGCCGAGTACGATCGTCGGGAGCTCGTCGAGCGACTCGTCGACGCGGGCATCCCCGTGGGTCCGCTCCAGTACGTCGACGAGCTGGTCGATGATCCCCACGCCGACTACCGCGACCAGTTCGTCGAGACGTACAACCAGACCCTCGAGACCGACTGTCTGACCACCCGGATGCCGTTCCGCTTCGGCGACGGTCCCCAGGATACGGCCCCCTCGCCGCCACGCCGGGGCGAACACTCCCGTGAACTGCTCCGCGAGCAGGGGTACGACGAGGGGACGATCGACGAACTCCTCGAGGAGAACGCGGTTCTGGAGTGAGTCAG
>LKNG01000015.1 GCA_001564115.1 Natrialbaceae archaeon Tc-Br11_E2g8
CCGTCCCTACCAGGCCGACGCCCTCGCCGACTGGCTGGACACCGATCGGTGGGCCGGGACGGACGCGGCCGACGGCGGTGGGAGCGAGGGCGGGGGCGGAACGGTCGACATTGGCAACACCCTCGGCCGTGCGCCGGCGGGCGTCCTCGAACTGCCGACCGGCAGCGGGAAGACCGTCGTCGCGCTGAAGGCGATCGAACGGCTCGAGACCCCGACGCTCGTGGTCGTGCCGACGATCGATCTGCTAGACCAGTGGGTGGGCGAACTCGAACGGGAGTTTTCCGTGCCCGTCGGCCGCTTCGGCGGCGGCGAGCAGCGCCGGGAGGCGATCACCGTCTCGACGTACGACTCGGCGTACCTGAAAGCCGACGCCGTCGGCGACCGGTTCGGGCTGGTCGTCTTCGACGAGGTCCACCACCTCGGCGGGGAGGGCTACCGCGAGATCGCCCGGCTGCTGGCGGCGCCGGCCCGGCTGGGGCTGACCGCGACGTTCGAGCGGCCCGACGGCGCCCACGAGGTCGTCGCGGAGCTGGTCGGTCCGCGCTGTCACCGGATCGCGATCGACGAGCTCGCCGGCGACCACCTCGCCGCCTACGATCTCAAACGCCTGGAGGTCTCCCTGACACCCGAGGAACGGGCGGCGTACGACGAACACCAGGGCGTGTTCGCCGACTACCTCGCGAGCTCGAACATCAGCCTCCGGAGCGGCGCGGACTACCAGGAGCTCGTCAAACGCTCGGGGACCGATCCCCGGGCGCGGGAGGCGCTGCTGGCCAGACAGCGCGCCCGGGAGATCGTCTTCGGCAGCGAGGCGAAACTCGACGCGCTGGCGGGGATCCTCGCCGACCACCCCGGCGATCGGACGATCGTCTTCACCGCGTACAACGACCTCGCTTACGACGTCGCCGAGCGGTTCCTGATCCCCGCGATCACCCACCGGACGGGGACCGACGAGCGACGGGAGATCCTAGAGCGGTTCCGGGAGGGCACCTACTCCCGGGTCGTCACCTCGAACGTCCTGGACGAGGGCGTCGACGTCCCCGACGCCTCCGTCGCGGTCGTCCTCTCGGGATCGGGGAGCGAACGGGAGTTCACCCAGCGGCTCGGTCGGATCCTCCGGCCGAAAGCCGACGGCGGCCGGGCGCTGCTGTACGAGGTGATAAGCGAGGAGACCGCCGAGGAGCGGGTCGCCGACCGCCGACGGTAGTGGGGTCGACCGAACGTATAAATAAGATGAGGCGGCGCGAATGGAGTGTTATGGACGATTCGGGTCGCACAGCAACCGACGACGTCGCATCCGACCGCACAGCAAACGACGACATTGCCGACGACGTCGTCGAAAAGATGAGGGACGTAGAGGAGCCGGCGAGTCTGGACACGATCGTACGCGAGACCGATATCGAAGACAGGGCCGAGGCGAAGGTCGTGATGCGTGGGCTGATAAACGACGGGAAGGTGTCCACGACACCCGACTGGGACTACAAACTGGCCAGCCGTTTCCGTCAGTAGCCGACCCATCCGCCGGCCGAACCGAGGAGAGCCGAGGGCGACGACCCATAGGGAGGACCGTGGCCAGCCGGAAGCATCGAAATCGGGCCTCCGGCGCCGTCTCTCGGTTCTCCGAAGGGGAGTTATCAACACCTACGATACTCCCCGTCAGTACACCACGTACAGGAGCAGGTAGACGACGACTCCGAGGGCGAACGAGACGAGCCACAGCGAGGCCGCGACGCGGCCGACGGCCGCGTGGGGACTCCGCCGGAGGTCGGCGATCGGACGCGAGGCCGCGAGCAGGAGCACGTAGTACAGAAGCGGCACGCAGATCACCGCCAGCCCGATGTGGACGGCGAGCACGGGCAGGTAGACGAACCGTTCGACCGTCGCGGGACCGGGGAAGGAGGCCGGACCGCCCATCGCGATCAGCCGGTAGAGATAGAGGACGAGGAAGGCCACGAACAACACGAAGGCGCTCACCATCGCCGCCCGGTGGCGGGCGACGTTCCCGCGACGGATCGCCCGCCAGCCGACGGAGATGACGGCGATCGCTGCGAGGCTGATCGCCGCGTTCGCGTGGGGGATGGCCGCGAGCAGCCACTCCGGCGTCGCCGGCAAGACGCTGCCGGGGATCGCCCCGCCGGCCGCACCGAACACGAGCGCGAGGGAGACGATCGTCAACAGCCCGGTCAGCTCCGGGACGCGATCTCGGGGGACGAGCTCCATGTTTCGGGATTCGGCCGCGCGAACAAATCCGTTGTGGATCGATCGTCGATACGCCGGGGGCCGGACCACGACCGGCGGCGAACGACCGAACCACGACCGGCGGCGAACGACCGAACCACGACCGGCGGCGAACGACCCGTCGGTTCGCCGTCGAGCCCGTCGGATCGACGGGCCGTCGGAACGTCCGCGGTCCCGCTGTCGGTGGCCACGGGACCCTCGTGGGTGGGTTTAAGCGGGTGGGACGAGTGGATGTGCCATGGCACGTCCAGACGACACGCGACAGCGTTCGGAACGCCGGGGTCGGCCACGACCGGCGGGGGTGAGTCCATGAGCGACGGGAAGACGATCGCGTTCTTTCCGGAGGCGGCCTACGGGCCGGCGCTGAACTCGGTGGGCATCGCCCAGGCCTGTCGCGAGCGGGGCCACGAGCCGGTGTTCATCACGGATCCGGGGATGGAGGGCGTCTTCGCGGAGTACGGCTTCGAGGAACACCACGTGAACATGTCCGAGCCGATGCCCCCGGAGGAGAAAGCCCGCTACTGGGACGACTTCATCAACCGCCACATCCCGAACTTCGACCTCGAGCCGATCGAACAGCTCGACAACTACGTCGTCGAGTGCTGGGAGGCGATCGTCGACACGGCGGTGTGGGCCGAAAAAGAGCTCCCGGAGACGCTCGCTGAGATCGACCCGGACCTGATCTGTGTCGACAACGTCGTCCTGTTTCCGGCGACGAAACGGTACGGCGTCCCCTGGGTCCGGATCGTCTCCTGTACGGAAAACGAGATCCCCGACCCGGAGATCCCCCCGCAGCTGTCTGGCTGTCGGGCCGACGACGAGGCGTGTTTCCGGGCGTTTCGCGAGCGGTTCGAGGAGGTCGTAGAGCCCGTCCACGAGGAGTTCAACGAGTTCCTCGAGGAGTGTGGCGAGGAGCCATACCCCCTCGGTCAGTTCTTCGAGCCCTCCCCGCACCTGAACCTGCTGCTCTACCCCGAGCCGCTGCAGTGGGAGCGACGCGATCCGCTCGATCCCGACCGGTTCCAGTATCTCGAGGGCTGTGTGCGCGAGGAGGAGTCCTACGAGGTTCCCGCGTTCGAGGGCGGCGAGGACGATCCCCTGTTGTACCTGAGTTTCGGCAGCCTCGGGGCCGGCGACACCGAGCTGATGGCCCGGCTGATCGAGTTCCTCGGCGGCCAGCCCTACCGGTGTCTGGTCAACGTCGGCGAGTACGGGGACGCCTACGGGGAGCTGCCGGACAACGTCGTGATCGACTCCTGGTTCCCCCAGCCGTCGGTGATCGACCAGGCCGACGTCGTCGTCCACCACGGCGGCAACAACACCACAAACGAGTGTCTGTACTTCGGGACGCCGGCGATCGTCATGCCGTACGTCTGGGACGGCCACGACAACGCCACCCGGATCGACGAGACCGACCACGGGATCAAACTCCACCGCTCGGCGTGGACCGACGGCGAGCTGGCCGGGGCGATAGAGCGCTGTCTCGCCGATCCGACGATCCGGGACACGCTCGCGGAGACGTCGGCGCACATGCAGTCCGCCGACGGCCCCCGGAAGGCCGCACGCCTGCTGGAGGGGGTACTCGATGACTGAGTCCGACGCCGGCGTGACTTCGGTCGCCGGCGTGGCCGCGATCGCCGACGCGGTGGGCGTCGACGCCCTCGAGGACTGGGGGCCCGTCGAACGGCCGATCGAGGGGGAGTCAGACACCTCCGGGCTGGTCCTCCACCGTGATCCCGACGGCCGGTTCGAGTGTGGCGTCTGGGTGTGTACGCCCGGTCGCTGGGAGTGTCGGATCGAACGCGGGGAGTTCTGTCAGTTCCTCGCCGGCCGGGCTACCTACGTCCACGACTCCGGGGACCTCCTCGAGGTCGAGCCGGGAACCGCCGCCTACTTCCCGGCGGGCTGGACCGGCGAGTGTACGGTCCAGGAGACGGTACGGAAGGCGTACGTGATCGAATGACCGCAGCGGGGTTCGATCCGTTCGGCCGTCAGCTGTTCGTCGACGGGGCGTACCGCGAGAGCCAGTCGACGGAGGCGATCGAGGTTCGAAACCCGGCGACGCTCGAGGTCGAAGGCGAGATCGCCGTCGCGACCGACGGGGAGGTCGACGAGGCGATCGAGCGCGCGGGGGCCGCCCAGCGGACCTGGGGCGAGCGGGACGCGACGGACCGCGCGGCGGTCCTCCACGAGGTCGCCGACGCACTCGCCGATCCCGATCCGGGCCTCGCCGAGCTGTTGAGCCGCGAACACGGCAAACCCTATCCGGAGGCGACCGGCGAGATCGCCAACGTCGCCGGGGTCTTCCGGTACTACGCCGAGCTGGCCCGCCACGACGCCGGCACCCAGCCCGGCGCCACCGCTCCCGCCAGCCACCAGTTCGCCCGGACGTTCCCCTACGGCGTCAGCGTCCACGTCGTCCCCTCGAACTACCCGATCCTGCTCGCCTGCTGGACGGTCGCCGCGTCGCTGGCCGCCGGCAACGCCGCGATCGTCAAACCGAGCGAGGAGACCTCCCTCTCGACGCTCCGGTTTCTCTCGAACCTCGGGGCGCTCCCCGACGGGCTGGTCTCGTGTGTCACCGGCGACGGCGGGGTCGCCCAGCGGCTGATCCGGTCGCCGGGGACCGACGTCGTCGCGTTCACCGGCGGCGTCGAGACCGCGAGGGAGGTGTACGCGGCCTGTGCGTCGGGGCTGAAACCCTGCGTGATCGAAGCCGGCGGCAACGATCCGCTGATCGTCACGGAGAACGCACCACTCGAGGTCGCGATCGCCGGTTCGGCGACGGCCGCCTTCCACCTCTCGGGGCAGGTCTGTACGTGCGCCGAGCGACTCTACGTCCACGAGGCGGTCTACGAGGAGTTCGTCGACGGCCTCGTCGAGTTCGCCGAGGGGTTGCGGGTCGGGGAGGGGCTGGGGGAAAGCGAGATCGGCCCGCTGGTGAGCGAGCGGGCCCGCGATCGGGTCGCCACGCTGGTCGAGGACGCCGTCGAGTCGGGGGCGACCCTCGCCTGTGGCGGCCCCTCGGACCGCGAGGTCGGCTGGTTCTACGAGCCGACGGTGTTGACCGACGTCGACGACGGGATGGCGGTGATGAGAGAGGAGGTGTTCGGCCCCGTCGCCCCGGTCCGTCGCGTCTCGACTCTCGAGGAGGCGATCGAGCTCGCCAACGACTCCCGTTTCGGCCTCGGAGCCTCGGTGTTCACGACCGATCTGGCGGAGGCGATGGGCGCCTACGAGCGTCTCGAGGCCGGGATGGTCTGGATCAACGATCCGATGATCGACAACGACGCGATCCCCTTCGGCGGCTGGAAGGACTCCGGGGTCGGCCGGGAGCTCGGTCGGCCGGGGCTCGACGCCTTCCGGCGGACGAAGATGGGCGTCGTCGACTGGGATCCGGGGGTGAAAGGCTGGTGGTATCCGTACCCCGAGGAGTGGTTCTACGACACCGCCGGCCGGCGGTTCTAGAGCCGCTGGCCGTCGGTTCTAGAGCCGTCGGCCACAAGCTATTTTTCCGGGGCGCCCGTCGGTCCGACCGACGGGGGCTGGGGGGATCGGCGTCCGTCGTTGCCAGCCGGACTGCACCCGATCACCGTCCGATCGCTCCCGTCACAGTTTTGTCCGAGTCGACGCCCTCTGGTTTCACTTGAGAGTGGCGACGCCCGGACTTACTGGTGGGGATTAGCGTGGATCATCGTACGTGTCCAGTGTGGCAGATCACGGATGTGTTGAGATCGACGTGCAAGATAGAGCGGATATATTCATCACCCAGGCGAACTTAGTGTGGGCGCACACTAGAATTTATCAACGATGGAATCGTAGTTTCATATATGGGTAGTGAGAGCGTCGACTCTGAGAGCAAGGTGTCAGGGAATCAGGCGAACATTCCCGCCTATATCCGCCGGGAACTCGACATCGACGACGGCGACAAGCTGCGCTGGCACATCGAGGACGACGGAACGCTCCGAGTCCATGTCGTCCAGCAACGGACCGGTACGTTCAGTGACTTCGACGGCTACGACGGTGACGAAGAAACAGTGGTTATAGACGACCACGACGCGTGGGGCGTCGACGACAATTAAATGCCACGGGCACTCATCGACACGACTGTTCTCTTCGCCGCGACGTACCGGCAGGACAGTGCACACGACGAAGCTCTTCCCATCCTCTCCGGTATCGATACTGCCGCCCTCCCAGAAGTAGTGATTCTCGACTACGTGCTCGCGGAGACGCTAAACGGCCTCACCACCCACGCCGGCCACGACGCCGCTGTTGACTTTCTTGACCGTGTCGAAGGGAACGCACGATTCCACATCGAAGCGCTGACCGCGGACGCTTTCGCCACAGCGAAAGCACTCTTCCGCCAGTACGAACGGTTCTCGTTCGTTGATGCCTGTATCGTCGCCTATATGCAAAGCGAAGGGTTCGGATATCTCTACGCGTTCGACGACGACTTCGATGTCGCATCAGATGTTTATCGCCTCAACACTGCAACAAGCCCCTATCATCCGGAGTGAACCCCTCTCGCGACCGACCCGCGCGTTCTATTCAGCAAATTCTATCTCTCAACTACTGGAGAGATGTGAAACAACCGATGAGCTGGGTCGCTACTCCCGATCAACGACCAGGACGACGACGTCCGAACTCACTGAGCGACGAGGACGACGGCGACGCCCGCGAGCAGGAGTCCCGCGGCTCTCGTCGTGGTGAGTTCGTCCCCGAGGACGGCGATTCCGATGAACGCCGCGACGACGAAATACATGGCACCGAGCGTCGAGACGACCGTCGTCGAGCCACGCGAGAGGCCGACGTACATCGAGACGAAGCCGATTCCGGCGAACAGTCCGGCCACGCTGGCGAGCGTCACGCCCCGTGGCGTGACGGACAGGGAGGCACCCGACACGAGAACGAATCCGACCGCGAGGAGGGCCGCGACGAGATACGATATCGCGGCGGCCGTCCGCGGGTCCATCGATTCCGAGGCCGCGTTCCCCACGACGATCCAGACCCCCCACGAAACCATCGTCAGCAGTCCGAACGTCACGGCCGACTGCACCTCGAGGGCTCCCATTGGCACACGTTGTGTCCTGTAACGCTAAAGGGCACCGCTCGTAGCAATTCCGGCAGGGTAGAGGGGGCGACCGCGAGTGGCCACGCTGTGGGTCAGTCCCAGGTCACCCACAGCAGGAACACGAGCGCGACCGTCTGGAGGACGTGGACGACGATGTTCGCCTGCCAGGCCAGCGGCGGCATGTCGGTGGCGAACCAGCCCGCCAGAACGGGGTGGAACAGATAGAAATACAGCGAGAGCACGTTCTGTGCGAGCAGGACCACGCCGAAGACGGCCAGCCCGAGGGAGTGTTTCGAGCGGAACGCCGTGACGTTTCGCCCCCAGATCCACACGAGTGCGAGCAGCATCGCTACGTTGAGCGTGACGCTGACCCGCGCGACGTCTATCCAGTCGATCATGCTTCGTTCGCCCCCGCGTGCGTCGTGTCGGTCATAGTGGTAGCTCGTCGGCGATCTCCTCTATGAGATCCCAGTTCTGTCGCGTGTATTCGCTCGGGTAGTACACCGTGCCGTACTCGTCGCCCGTCCGTTCGACGATGTCGTGTTTCCTGAGCACCTTCAGGTGGTGTCGGACGGTCGTGTAGTCGAGATCGAGGTGCTCGGCGAGCCGGTTTGCGTTCCGTGGCCGCTCGTCGATCGCCCTGAGAATCCGAACCCGGTTGGGGCCGCCGCGGGTGCCGGTTAGCACGTACCACAAGACGGCCTCCATAGCGGTAGAAACGAAGGGTCGTCGCCTAAAAGTATCGCTACCGGATCCGATCGGACCGAATACCACGACGCCGTCCCGTCAGTAGCTGCCGTCGTCGTGACGGGCGTCGACGACGAGTTCGAGGTCGAAGGGTTCCTCGGCGGGTGCGTTCTCGGGATCGAGGTAGCCGACGGCGAAGGCCGTGTACACCGTTCCCGCTTCCGGGGCGACGTCGAAGGTGGCGACGACGTCGCCGTCGGCGTCCTCGGTGGCCGGCCGCACCTCGAGTTCGTACTCGTCAGCGGGGACCTCGACCGTGCCGGCGGCGCCGAAGGGGACGTCCTCGAAGAGGGGCTCGCCGTCGACGGTGACGTCGACGTTCGGCGCGTCGGGCGACGCGTGGACGAGCCGAACACGGGCCTGCTCACCCGGATCGGAGACGTCGTCTTCGTACACCTCGACGCCGAACGGCTGGTTCCCTTCGTCGAGTTCGCCGAGCGCCGCCGCGGTGAATTCGCCCGTCGGCACGTCGAGGGTCTCGTCGAAGACGACCGCGTCCATGTCGCCGGCGGCGGTGATCGTCACGTCGTACTCATCGGCCGGGAGTTCGAGGTAGTCACTGGCCGCCCGGAACGGGACGTCCTCGAGGACGGGGTCGCCGTCGACGTAGACGTCGACGTTCGGGGCGTCCGGGGAGAGGTGGGCGACCCGCAGCGACGCGTCGGCCCCGTCCTCGTCCCCTTCGGGCTCGTCCTCTTCGTGCTCGTCCTCTTCGTGCTCGTCCTCTTCGTGCTCGTCCTCTTCGTGCTCGTCCTCTCCGGGCTCGTCCTCTTCTGGTTCGTCGCCGTTCCCCGCACATCCAGCCAGGGTGCCGACGATGGCCACCCCACCGACCGTCTTGAGTACCGTTCTTCGGTTGTGGTTCGTCATCTGCGACCGATGGGTCGGCCGGCAGGTAAATGAAACATTTCCGAGATCTTTTCGGAAAGTCTCCACCCTCCCTCCGGACTCGTTCCAAAATTCGACCGGAGTTCCCGACTGCCGGCGAGGGCCGTGTCGAACCGCCGAGCGGGATCGGCGGGGGCCCCGATATCCTCACTCGGCCGGTTCGACGACGCTCCGGCCGCCGGCGAGTTCGAGGCCGCCCTCGAGCGTCCGGATCGGGTAGGGGATGTCGATGCCCTCCTCGTCGAAGCGGCGTTTGACCGCGGTGACGTACTCCCCGCGGATCCGGACGAAGTCCGCCCGCGAGGGGTCGGCGATCCAGATCCGCGACTGGAGGCCGACGTCGGAGTCGTTGAGCTCGGTCAGCCGCACGGAGGGTGCGGGTTCTGCCATGATCTCCGGGTGGCGTTCGGCCTCCTCGACGATGATCTCGCTTGCGAGCTCGACGTCGTCGTCGTAGCCGATGCCGAAGACGAACTTCACGCGGAGCTTCTCGCCCTCGACGGGGTTTTTGACGACGCCGCTGGTCAGCTGGGAGTTGGGGACGGTCAACAGCTCGTTGTCGAAGGTTCGCACCCGGGTCACCCGGAGGCTGATGTCCTCGACGACCCCGGAGTGGCCGTCCCACTCGATCCAGTCGCCGATGCGAAACGGCTCGTCGGCGTAGATGAAGACGCCGGCGACGAAGTTCGCGATGACGTTTTGCATCGCGAACCCGATCGCGAGCGCGCCGGCGGCGGCGATGCCGGCCATCGAGACGAGGAAGTTGCCGTAGTCGGCGGCGCCGAAGGCGATCGCGATCGCGACGAAGACGACGAGAAACCGCGTGATCAAAAGGAGCGGTGTCTGGGCGTGATCGTCGAGCCCACGCCGATCCAGCGCCCGCTCGACGAGCGGAACGACGAGCACTCGCCCGACCAGGTAGAGGGCCACGAGCGTCCCGAGGAAGACGATCAGCCCCTCGAGGGTCGCCGCCTCGGTCGCACCGAGGCCGAATCCCCGGAGCAACTCGCCGAGCACGCCGAGGCCCGGCTCGGCGGCCTCGCCGTTCTGGATGGCGAGCGGCCCGCTCATCGGTACAACACCGCCGTGTGGCCCCTGACGTCGACGAGCTCGGCGTTCACGCGGTCGGCAAGCTCGACGGCCAGCTCGTCCGCCGGCGTCTGCCCTCGGGCCGCCCGGAGGAACTTCACTTTCACCAGCTCGGCCGTCCCGAGCTGGTCGTCGAGCTCGTCGACGACGGCGTCGACGCCACCTTTCCCCACCCAGACGGTGACGTCGAGGTCGTGTGCACGCTTTCGGCGTTCGTCCTCGTTCATGCGGCCGGATTCTCACGCGAGCCGTTTCAATGTTCCCGAACGCGGCCGTCCCGTCCGCCGCCGCTCCGGACGCCACGCCCCCGGGGGGTGTCTCCGACCTCCGGGCGCATCGCGTGTCGCCCTCGCTACCGGTAGGGGTATCGTGACTGGTGGCCACAGTCACAGGTGACCGTGACGTGGCCGTCCCGGGTCCGGACCCGGGCGTTCCGTCCCGGCAGGAGGTAGGCGTCACAGGCGTCACACGAGAACCGCGTCAGCCGCCGGGGAAGCTCGAGCCGGTTGCGTTCGGCGATCCGCCGGGCCAGCCGGACGTACTCACGTGCCCGCTCGTCGTCGCCCGCGACGGCGGCTTCGCGGGCCAGCTCGGTCAGCCGCTCGATGCGCTCCTCGGCGATGCCCATCGACGGAGGCTACCGGCGTGACCCCTATCCGTGTTGCGTTCCGGATCGACGACGCCCCGGCTGCATTCATGCGCAATGCCCAAATACGCGAACGGCGAAGGGCGGCTCTAGATGGACGAACGGCGATCGAACCCGACCGCGTCGAGCCGACGCGACGTCATCGCGGCCGGGAGCGCCGGGCTCGTGGCGACGAGCGCCGGCTGCGTTCGCCGCGCCCGAAACGTCGCAACCCGCGACCCGGTCGGCCCGCTCTCGGTGACGATCACGACCGCCGTCGCCGACTACGACCGGGAGGGGATCCAGATCGCCCGCCGACTGGCGGAGACCCTCGAGCTCGTCGGCATCGACGCCTCCCTGCGGACGGTCTCCCGGGAGGAGCTGCGTCGGTCGGTGCTCGTCAACCACGACTTCGAGCTGTACGTCGGCCGCCAGCCGGAGTTTTCTGACCCCGACTTCCTCTATGAGCTGCTCCACTCGCGGTTCGCCCAGGAGTCGGGTCGACAGAACCCGTTCGGGCTGACGAGCGGGACGGTAGACGAGCTGCTCTCCCGCCAGCGCCGGGCCGGCGCCGAGGACCGGCCGGATGCCGTCGCCGAGCTCCTCTCGGTCGTCGCCAGGGAGTGTCCGTTCGCGCCGATCTGTGTCCCCGATGAGCACAGGCTCGTCCGCGACGACCGCTTTGCCGGCTGGGACGACGCCTACCTCGGGGACCGGCTGGGATATCTCGGTCTGGAACCCCTCGGGGAGGGCGACCTCCGTGGTGTGATCCTCGATACGCTGCCGACGAAGAACCTCAACCCGCTGTCGGTCGAGTTTCGCAACCGCGGGATCTTCGTCGACCTCGTCTACGACTCGCTGGGTGCACTCGACGGCGGGGACGTCCGTCCCTGGCTCGCCGAGGAGTGGTGCTGGGAGGACCGGACGGCGACCGTCACGTTGCGCGAGGGCGTAGAGTGGCACGACGGGGAGTCCCTCGACGCCCACGACGTCGCCTTCAGCTACCGGCTCGTCGCCGACACCTCCCTCGGGACGGGCTCGATGCCGGCACCGGCACCCCGCTACCGGGGGCTCGCCTCGATCGTCGAGGAGCTCGAGGTCGAAGACGGACGGACGCTCTCGATCACCGTCGGCGCCGAGCCGGAGCCGGGGGTCCGGGCCTTCCTCGTGCCGGTGCTCCCCGAACACGTCTGGGAGGATCGCACGGACGATGCGACCCTCTTTGGCTTCCGCTCGACTCCCGGAACGACGGAAGCGATCGTGACCGACAACGTCCCGCCGGTCGGAAGCGGGCCGTTCGCCTTCGCCGACCGGACGGAACGCGACTGGCTCGCGCTCGACCGGGTCGACGATCACTTCTCGCGGACGGCCGAGGAGCTCCCGGAGGCGACCGTAGAGCGGCTGCGGGCGACGGTTCACCCCCGGAGCACCTCGGCGATCGAGGCGATCGAGGCCAACGACGCCGACGTCACCGTCTCGACGCTCGAGGCGTACTCGATCGCCGGGGTGACCGAGACCGACGCGGTCCGACTGGTGACCCAGCCCCCGCGGACGTACTACTACGTCGGGTTCAACGTCCGGAGTGCCCCGTTTGCCAACCCGGAGTTCCGGACGATCCTCGCCCGGCTGCTCGATAAGGCCTGGCTCGTCGAGGAGGTCTTCGAGGGGCAGGCCAGCCCGATCGCGTCGCCGGCGACCGAGGAGTGGTTGCCCGACTCCCTGGTCTGGGAGGACGGAGACCCCGTCGCGCCGTTTCTCGGCGACGACGGCGAACCGAACGTCTCGGCCACACGTGGGGCCTTCGAGCGGGCCGGGTTCAGCTACGACGGGGAGGGACGCCTCCTCGCGAGGGGCTAATGTTCCTCTACGTCCTCTTGCGGCTGACCGTCGTCGTCCTCGCGATGGTCCTCATCGGGCTGGTCGTCGTCGTCGGCACCGACCGGCTCCGGCGGAGCCGTCGGGACGTCCGGCGACGGGCGCGGGCGATCGCCCCCGCGGCCGCCGTCCTCGTCGTCGTCCTGTCGACGAACAGCGTGGCCCGCCGGGTCGTCCCCGACGGCTCTCACATCGTGGGCATCAGGGCCACCTTCGGCGTCGACGCCACCTGGTGGATCTACGAGCTCGAAGGAGGGTTCCTGCCGTGGCTGCAGTCGTTCGAGACGGCCGCGCTGACGGCGTACTTCTCGTTTATCTACGTGTACGGCTACGTCTTCTTGCTCGTCTTCCCCGTCCTCGCGTATCTCGCCCTCCCCGATACGCGGCCGGTCCGGGAGCTGCTCGTGGCCTACAGCCTGAACTACGCGCTCGGGCTACTCTGTTACTTGCTCGTGATCGCCTACGGGCCACGGAACGTGATGCCCGAGCTCGTCGACGCCCTGATGTACGACGCTTACCCGCGCTACCAGCACCTCACCAGGCAGGTGAACCGCAACACGAACGTCTTCCCCTCGCTTCACACCTCCCTCGCGGTCACCGTCGCGCTCGTCGCCTACCGGACCCGCGAGACGTACCCGCTGTGGTACCCCATCGCCGCCGTCCTCGGGCTGAGCGTCGCCGTCTCGACGATGTACCTCGGCATCCACTGGGCGATCGACGTCGTCGCCGGCGCCGTCCTCGCCGCGGTCAGCGTCGCGCTCGCGGCCCGGCTCGTCGGCCGATTCTCGCCCGGGGAGCTCCTCGGTCGGTTCTCCGTCGAGGGGCTGCTCGGTCGGCTCTCGCTCAGGGAACGCCTCGAGCGGTGATCGACCCGGCGACGCTCGCGACCGACTGGTCGACCCGGCGACGTCTTCGACCGAACGCCTGACCCGGCGACGTCTTCGACCGAACGCCTGACCCGGCGACGTCTTCGACCGAACGCCTGACCCGGCGACGTCTTCGACCGGCTACCCGACCGTCAGACGATCCGGTTTGTCATCGACTCGTCCGCCCGGCGTCTGTCGTAGTTCTCGAGGAAGAGGTCGACGAACCGCCGGACGAACGCCGTCGAGCGGCCGCCGACGTGGGGGGTGAGCAGGACGTCGTCGCGGTCCCACAGCGGCGACGTCTCCGGCAAGGGCTCGCTCTCGAAGACGTCCAGTCCCGCGCCGGCGATCTCGCCGGTCTCCAGGGCCTCTACGAGCGCCGCCTCGTCGATCACGGCTCCGCGGGCGACGTTGACCACGAGCGCCGTCTCGGGGAGCGCCGCGAGCGCCGACGCGTCGATCAGCCCCCGGCTCTCCTCGGTCAGCGGGACGGCCAGCGCGAGCAGGTCCGTCTCCGGGAGGACGTCGGCGAGCCCGTCCGACGGGAGCACGTGGCCGTCGGGTACCACGCCCTCGTACGCCTCGGGACGGCGTTTGGTGCCGTAGAGCTCCATCCCGAAACCGCGCCCGCGGCGGGCGATCGCCTCGCCGATGTCCCCGAGGCCGACGACGGTCAGCGTCCGCCCCTCGAGGTCGATCAGCGTGTCGCCGACGCCGCGATCCCAGGTCCGCTCGCGCTGGGCGTCCCGGCAGCGGCCGACGCCCCGGGCGAGTCCGAGCGCGAGCGCGAGCGCGTGGTCTGCGACCGGCGGCCCGTAGTTGCCCGCGGCGTTCGAGAACGCGATCCCGGCGTCGTCGAACGCGTCCGTCGGGAACGCCGCGTAGCCGGCGCTGGTCGCCTGGACCCAGTCACCCGCGGACAGCCCCTCCAGGAGCCGGTCGTCCCAGAGGGTTGGGTTGACGACGAGCGCGTCGGCGGCCGGCAGCCGTTCGACGGCCTCCGCCGTCGACTCCGCGGCGACGACGGACAGCCCCTCGCGCGTTCCCTCGAGTGCCTCCGCGATCGGACGGTCGTGACGAACGACGACTCTCATGGCCGACCGTCCGTCCCCAGGGTCAAAGGGTTGCCCATCGTCGGCGACCGCGAACTCCGGCCGCGACGACGCTCGGCCCGATAAACCCCCCCACGAGGGCGGGTCGAACTCTCGGCGATGGCCGTCGAACCGTCGGCACGGGCCGGTCCCCAGGCGGGTTCGCGCGCGGGTCCGGGCCGGGACCGAGCCGCGTCCGACGGGCCCGGCTCCCGCTCGGCTACTGCCGAGAGTTTATATTTTTCAACTATTCGGGCATTAAAATCGAAAGATACGTGACCCGAAACGTCGTACGGTTCGCCGTATGACCGATCCGAACCCGTTCGATGCAATCCGCGAACTCGAGGTCGGCGGACGGAGCTACCGGTACGCCGACCTGACCGCCCTCGAGGAGGCGGGACTCTGTGAGCTCTCGAAGCTGCCGGTGAGCATCAGGGTGCTCCTCGAGTCCGTCCTCCGCAACGTCGACGGCGACCGCGTCACCGCCGCGGACGTCGAGAACGCGGCCTCCTGGGAACCCGACGTGCCGTCGGTCGAGGTTCCCTTCCAGCCCTCCAGGGTCGTCCTGCAGGATCTGACCGGCGTCCCCGCGGTCGTCGACCTGGCGGCGCTGCGGTCGGCGGCCGCCCGCGCCGGCCGGGATCCGACGGTCGTCGAACCGGACGTGCCCTGTGACCTCGTCGTCGACCACAGCGTCCAGGTCGACCACTACGGCAGCGAGGACGCCTACGAGCGAAACGTCGACCTCGAGTACGAGCGAAACGCGGAGCGCTACCGGGCGATCAAGTGGGCCGAGGACGCCTTCGAGGGCTTCAACGTCGTGCCGCCGGGAACCGGCATCGTCCACCAGGTCAACCTCGAACACCTCGGCCGGGTGGTCCACGACCGGGAGGTCGACGGCGACCGGTGGCTCCTCCCGGACACTCTGGTCGGCACCGACAGCCACACCCCGATGATCGGCGGCATCGGCGTCGTCGGCTGGGGTGTCGGCGGCATCGAGGCCGAGGCGGCGCTGCTGGGCCAGCCGATCACGATGGCGCTCCCGGAGGTCGTCGGCGTGAAACTCCTCGGGGAGCTCCCCGAGGGGGCGACGGCGACCGACCTCGTGCTCCATCTCACCGAGAAGCTGCGCGCGGTCGGCGTCGTCGACAAGTTCGTCGAGTTCTTCGGCCCCGGCGTCTCCCGGCTCTCCGTGGCCGACCGGGCGACCATCTCGAACATGGCTCCCGAGCAGGGTTCGACGATCAGCATGTTTCCCGTCGACGGGAAGACCCTCGAGTACCTCGAGTTGACGGGCAGGGAGCCCGATCACGTCGACCTCGTCCGCGAGTATCTCGAGGCCCAGGGGCTGTTCGGCGCACACGACCCCGCGTTCAGCGAGGTCGTCGAGTTCGACCTCGGCGAAGTCGAGCCCAGCCTCGCTGGCCACAAGAAACCCCACGCTCGCATCCCGATGGGCGAGCTCGACGAGCACTTCCCGACGCTGCTCGCCGAGGAGGGCGTCGTCGACCCCGACGGCAGCGCAGTCGGTGCCGACGTCGACGCCGGCGACGGCGAGCCGATCGCCGATGAGGGACTCGACTCAGACGAGATGGTTACCGTCACCCTCGAGGACGGTACCGAGGTCGAGATCGGCCACGGCAGCGTCCTCGTCAGCGCGATCACCTCCTGTACGAACACCTCGAACCCGTCGGTGATGGTCGCCGCGGGGCTGCTCGCGCGCAACGCCGTCGAGGCCGGTCTCGAGGTGCCCCCCTACGTCAAGACGAGTCTCGCCCCCGGCAGCCGGGTGGTCACCGACTACCTCGCGGCCGCCGGACTGCTCGAGGAGCTCGAGGAGCTGGGCTACCACGTCGTCGGCTACGGCTGTACGACCTGTATCGGCAACACGGGGCCGCTCGCGGAGCCGATCGAGGCCGCGGTCGACGCCCACGACCTCTGGACGACGAGCGTCCTCTCGGGAAACCGCAACTTCGAGGCGCGCATCCACCCGAAGATCCGCGCGAACTACCTCGCCAGCCCGCCGCTGGTCGTCGCCTACGGTCTCGCCGGCAGGATGGACGTCGACCTCGAGGACGAACCGATCGGCACGAACGAGGAAGGCGAACCGGTTTATCTCGAGGAGCTCTGGCCGGACCCCGAGGAGGTCCGCGAGACGATCCACGACAGCGTCTCCCCGGAGCTGTTCGCCGAGAAGTACGCGAGCGTCTACGAGGGCGACGAGCGCTGGGAGGCCCTCGACGCGCCCACGGGTGACGTCTACGAGTGGGACCCCGACTCGACGTACATCCGCGAGCCGCCCTTCTTCGAGGAGTTTCCCCTCGAGGCCCCCGGCGTCGGCGACGTCGAGGACGCCCGCTGTCTGCTCGCGCTGGGTGACACCGTCACCACGGACCACATCAGCCCGGCCGGCCCGTTCGGCGAGGAGCTACCCGCCGGTCGGTGGCTGGCCGAGCGCGGCGTCGAACCCCACGAGTTCAACACCTACGGCTCGCGCCGCGGGAACCACGAGGTGATGATGCGCGGGACGTTCGCGAACGTCCGCATCGAAAACGAGCTGCTCGACGGTACGGAGGGTGGGTACACGATCCACTACCCGACCGGCGAGGAGACGACGGTGTTCGAGGCCAGCCGGCGCTACCGCGAGGAGGGGACGCCGCTGGTCGTCCTGGCCGGCGAGGAGTTCGGCACCGGCTCGAGTCGCGACTGGGCGGCCAAGGGGACGGCCCTGCTCGGGGTCCGTGCGACGATCGCCGAGAGCTACGAGCGCATCTACCGGGACAACCTGGTCGGGATGGGCGTGTTGCCCCTGCAGTTCCGGGCGGGCGAGGGCTGGCGGGAGCTCGGCCTCGACGGCTCCGAGCGGTTCACGGTCGAGGGACTCGGGGACGGGCTCGAACCCGGGGCGGAGCTGACCGTGATCGCCGAGGACGGGGCGGGCGAGCGGACCGAGTTCGAGGTCACCGCACGGATCGACACGCCCGCGGCCGTCGAGTACGTCGAACACGGCGGCGTCCTCCACTACGTGTTACGTCGGCTGTTGAACCAGAAGTGAGTCCTCAGGACGTCCGGGCGATACAGACGAACGCGGCGAGGGCGGCCAGCCCGGTGAGCGCGACCGCGCCGAGATACGAGCCCGTGGCGGCGATCAGCGCGCGGCCGACCGGCGGCAGTCCCAGCGCGAAGGCGCCGAAGGCGACGTTGAAAACCCCGACCACGGCGACGCCCCGCTCGGGCGCGTACGACCGGAGCACGAGCGGGATGTAAAGCGCCGCCACGCCGCCGAAGCCGACGCCGAAACAGACGACCGCGAGCGCGGTCGTCGCCAGCGAGGGGATCGCCAGCAGCAGGCTCCCGACTACCACGCATCCGAGGGCGGCGAGGAAGGGCCGTCGGGGGCCGGCCCGATCGGCGACGGCTCCGCTCGCGAGCCGCGAGAGGACGCTCACGCCGCCGACCGCGCCGAACGCGGCCGCCGCGGCGGCCTCGCCGAGCCCCCGGGCGGCGAACAGCTCGACCGCGTACGCCGCCAGTAGCGAGTACCAGCCAAGCGCCAGTCCGACGCCGAGAAACTGCAGGCGAAACTCCCGTCCGGTCGCGAGCTCGACGAGCCACGACGCAGTGTTCGAACCGGTCGACGGACGGTCGGCCCACGGCGGCCGTCGGCAGAGCACGGCGGCGGGCAGACAGAGGAGCGCCGTCGCCACGAGCACGGCGAGGAGGCCGCGGTCGACGCCGAGACGGACGAACGCCAGCTGCCAGATCGGCGGCATCACCAGGAGGCTCACGCCGATTCCCGAGAAGAACACGCCCGTGGCGAGCCCGCGGCGCTCGCGGAACCACCGGGGAACGACGGCCGCGAGCACGACGTACACCGTCCCGAGGGCGACACCCAGGGCCGCGAAGACGGCGAGGAGGCCGGCGTACCGGTCGACGACGACTGCCGCGGGTGCGAGGGCGCCGATGGCGATCACGCAGGCGACCAGGAGCCTGCGGGCGGGATACCGCGTCGCGAGCACGCCGACGAGTCCGGCCCCGGCGTAGAAGGCGAACAGCTGGACGGCGAACACCGTCGAGAGCGCCACCGCGGAGATCCCGTACTCGGGCTCGAAGTGGACGAGGAAGACGCCGAAGGAAAACGGCGTGCCGAACGTCACGACCATCGCTACGGTGGCGACCCCGGCGACGAGCCAGGCGTGCCTGCCGTCCGGAGCCGACGCCGTCGCGGTCACTGCCGTGGGCCTCGCGGTCGACCCCCTTCGTCCCTTCGGCTCGCGGTCGACATTCCTCAGCTCACGGCCGACCCCCTCCGTTCTTTCGGCTCACGGATGACCGTTCTGATTTTCAGTAGTATTTGGGAGTATTCAACCACATTCAGTAGTACTGGCGAGGACGTACTGTGTGATACTCCCGCTGGGCGACTGCTGCCCGGTATGACTACCGTGATTTTGATACAGTCCACCCGTGTCTGTCTCCCGTCGTTTCGCCGTGAGTGACGACGAACAGTGCCGAGACAGGTGGGTCTGACGACCGCTCGCCTGATCCTGTGATTCGGTCGTGGACTGAACGCCAGCAGAACGGGCACCCTCCGAGGGTGATGAAAAACTGGCGTGGTTCCCCGCCGAGCTATACTCAGTAGGGTTCGCCTCCTCCATCTTGCTCTCAGAGAGATGTTTCCGCCCGACGTTCACCGCTCCAACCACATCGCGGTCGCATTCATAGCTACAGTGTGGACAGTGGAAATGACCGCCGTGGCGGTTCTCTTCGTGGTCGTTCGGTGCGTTCACCGTCTCTCCACGCTCGCCACAGCGGGGACAGAACCGCGACGTTCCCCATGGATTCACCGTCTCGAACTCGATGCCGAGCAGATCGGCCTTGTATTTGACGTGATCGAGAAGTTCCCCTCGTGCCCACGACGAAATCGACCACGCAACAGCACCACCTGTATCAGGAGAGTCAATCTGCCCGAGTGACTCGAAGACGATGGTTTCACAGCCGTTCTCGGCGGCCAGCCACACTAACTCGTTGGCTACGCCGTGTTGGATTTGTTCGCGCAACTGTCGTTCCTTCTGGCGTGTCTGGCGGTACTCGCTTAGCAAGTGCTCGAACCGTTCCGTGTGTGCGTTGCCCTGTCGCCGGAGTTCTGCCAGCCGGTCGTTGATGCTTTCGGCATCGGCTTTCACTCGAAACAGTTTCGCTTTCGCTGGATGGTCGATGAACTGTGGCGGTGCCACCTGTTCGTGTCTCTCGTCGTCGCCGCTGTCGAGGACGACCGCTGTGGCCTGTTTCTTGACGCCGAGATCGACCGCCAGTACACGGTCGGCAACGACATCGGTTTCCTGCTCGGGCACGGCAACAGGCACGTCGAGGGTGTAGCCATGCTCGGAAGCGTGCAATGTTGGGGCTTTCACGTCTCCCGCTTCCAGCATCTCGTTAAATCGGGGATGGATCGGGAACCGGAGTTCGTGTTTCGTCCAGTCGTGATAACTTTCTGGCGAGAGCGAATCCGGCGCGTTCAACACGAAGCGACCCTCGCCGTCTTCGACCGTCAGTTCGTGGATGTGGTAATCACCTTTGTCTGGTGCATACGGTAGTGTCCCGTTCGGTTCGGGCGTCTCGACGAGTTCTGTGTACGTTTCGGGGAAGTGTCCGTGCTGGTCGTAGTAGGTGTTGAGTTGCTCGACGACAGACTCCAGTACGCGCCAGTTGATGTATGGTGAGTTCTCATCGAACAACCGTTGGCGGAGCCTGTGCCATCCGATGCGTCGAATCTTGCGCTCGGCAACAGTGTCGGTCACAAACTGGAACGCCTGATACTCGTCGGTATGCGCGTCGAGAACGTGCGTGACGCGGTGATAGACACATCGTTTGAATCGGCTGTAGACGTACTCTTCAACGTCTTCGAAGGCGTCATAGTCGCCGTCGCGGATGTAGGTGTAGGACTGGCCTGTGTGGTCGCTGATAGCGTCGAGATGCGCGTCAGTCCAGTATTCAGCGTTGAGGAGGCGCTGTGTGTGTTGCTGGACGAGTGTGGTGAGGCGGTCGCAGGCCTCGTGATGCTCGTCGGGGATGTGGAACTGTTCCGTGAGTTGCATCGTTATTCGTCGTCGTGGTCTGGTTCTGTTGTACGGACGAGTTTGACGGTTGCACCGATCCAGTCTTTTGGGGCGGTGACGTGTGCGCCGCCACTCCCGAACGGCTTGACTTCGCGTTCAACGATTTCTTCTCCTTCAACTTCGTACCGATCTCCCATACCTTACTATATGGTATACATATGCGTAAACATTTCGCTCGGAAAGACGACTGGATACTACTGAATAATACGAATTTCGTAACAGTTACGCAACCCTCGGCTCGCGGACGATCCTCTCCGTTCCTCCGGCTCGCGATCGTCGCGCTCCGGCTCGCGGCCGCGATCAGACGGTTGCGCCCGTCACGACCCCGACGACCGCCACCGCGAGGGCGAGCTCGTACCAGCGTCGGCTACGGGCGGCCCCCTCCTGGGGCTCGTCGACGGCGACGTGGCGGGCGAGCCGGTTGGTGCCGACGGCCAACAGCGCGGCGAGCAGGATCCACGAGCCGATCGAGGCGAGCACGAGCCAGCCCGAGCCGGTCGTCAGGAGTGCCCACAGCGTGTACCGGATCGAAGTGAGGTAGATCCCGGTCAGGAAGACCGCGGTCCCCGAGACGGCGGTCAGGATCGCGAACCCCTGTCCGATCGAGCGGACCGCGTCCGCCGAGAGCCGGCCGCGCCCGATCGCCGGCACGACCACGAGCGCCATCATCACCGTCGAGCCGGCCAGAATCACCGCTGCGAGGACGTGACCGACCACGGCGAGGGGGTACAGCAGGTCCATACGGACACAACGGCCGAGAGCGGAATAACTCGTTCGGAGCGAACGGGTTTTGCCCCTCCCCTCCCAGGGGCCGACATGATCGACCTCGCCGTCGCGAACCGGGCGGAGACGTTCGAGCGGATGAGCGACCCCCTCGCGGAGCGTGGGATCCGGGCGCGACACGTCCCCGTCTCCGGCCGGACGATCGATCTGGCCGCCGAGGCGCCGCTCTCGCCGTCGGCGGTGGACGTCGGCTTCGTCTACCCGGGCCGGCTGATGGAGGGTGGAGTCGCCGACGCGCTGCTCTCGGTGCCGTGGCTCAACGGCCGGGAGGCGGTGGTTGTCTCCCGGAACAAGGCGGGCGTTCTCGCCCGACTGCGCCGTGCCGGCGTCCCCGTCCCGGACTCGGTGTACGTCTCGAACCCCGTCGACGAGTCGGCACTGCGGGCGGCGTTCGACCGCCTCGACCCGCCGGTCGTGCTCAAACCCAACTCGGCGACCCGCGGGATCGGCGTCACGAAAGTCGACGACGTCGACTCGTTTCTTGGCGTCTGTGACTACCTCTCGCTGGTCCACGACTACCGGGCGACCGGCGACAAGTCCTTTCTCCTCCAGGAGTACCTGCCCGGCGCCGTCGACTACCGCGTGATGGTCCTCGAGGGCGAGGTCGTCGGCGCCGTCGAGCGGCGGCTCCCGGAGCCCGCGGTCGCCGACGGCCGGTGGAAACACAACGTCCACCGTGGGGCGACGGCGACGGCCGCCGAGCTCCCCGACCGTGCCCGCGAGCTCGCGAAGGAGACCGCCGCCGAGCTCGGGATCGCCTTCCTCGGCGTCGACCTGCTCGCGACCGACGACCGGCTCCTCGTCAACGAGACGAACGCCCGGCCCACGATCGACGCGGCCGAGAAGTACGAGTCGGGCTTTTACGACCGGCTCGCGGCGGCCATCCGGCGGGCGGCCGCGGACGAACGGGACTGACCGGTCGTTCGCGGTCCCGGACGGCGCTCGCGTGGAGTCGTTCGTTCGCGGTCCCGGACG
>LKNG01000173.1 GCA_001564115.1 Natrialbaceae archaeon Tc-Br11_E2g8
GGGAGCCGCGACGACGACGGACACGACGACCATCACGGTGACGACCACGACGACCATCACGGTGACGACCACGACGGCCACCACGGTGACGTTCACGACGACCATCACGACGACGGACACGACGACCATCACGACGACGGACACGACGACCATCACGACCACCACCACGGCGGGCCGCCGCCGGGCGGCTGGGATCGGCGGACGCCGTTCACCGAGAGCACCTGGCTCATGCTGGTGCCGATCTCGGTGATCGCGACCGGCGCGGTCGTCCTCGGGGTCGTCCCCGACTACGCGATCTTCCTCGAGCTCGCGGACGTCATCGTCCGTGAGGTCACCGGCCAGGGGGTGATCGCGTGATGGAGCTCGAGGCGCTCGCGGCGGTGTACCCGCCGCTTTTGGTCCTCGCGGCGGCGGTGCTCGTCGTCGTCCTCCCCCGGCTCGTGGGCTTTGCCCTCGGGACGGCGAGTCTCCTCGCGGTGATGGCCATGGCCGTGCTCACCCCCGAGGGAGTCCACCTCGCCGGCACGTTCCTCGGCTTCGAGGCCGAGCCGTACGTCGTCGACGAGTTCGCCGTCCTCGTGGCCCTCGGGCTCGGCTTCCTCGGCGCGTTCGCCGTGATCTACGCCTACTCGAGCGACGGCAGCCGGGTGATGACCGCCTTCGCGCTCTCGTACGTCGCGAGCGCGCTCGCGGTCGTCTTCGCCGGCGACTGGCTCACCCTGGTGTTCGCCTGGGAGCTCATGGCGATCACCTCCACCCTGCTGGTCTGGCACCACGGCGGCGACGCCGTCCGGGCAGGTTACCGGTACGCGCTGGCCCACGGCATCGGCGGCAGCTTGGTGCTTTTCGCCGTCGTCGCCCACTACGTCCGGACGGGTGCGTTCGCCTACGGCGTCGGCGCCGACGGGATCGCCCCCGGGATCCCCCAGCTGCTCGCGGCGCTCGGGATCGGCGTCAACGTCGCGTTCATCGGCTTTCACGTCTGGTTGCCCGACACCTATCCCACCCCACACGTCGCCGCCTCGGTGTTCCTGGCGGCGACGACGACGAAGACGAGTGCGCTGATCCTCTACCGGGCGTTCCCCGACGGCAACCTCTACATCGCGTACATGGGCGGACTGATGGCCGTCTTCGGCGCCGGCTTCGCGTTGCTCCAACACGACATGCGGGCGCTGTTGTCCTATCACATCCAGGCCCAGCTCGGCTACATGGTCGCCGGCATCGGCATCGGGTCGGCGATCGGGATCGCCGGCGCGATGGGCCACCTGTTCAACAACGTCCTCTATAAGAGCCTGCTGTTTATGGCCGTCGGGGTCGTCATCTACCGCACCGGCGAGAACGACCTCTACGAGCTCGGCGGCCTCTGGCGGGAGACGCCGATCACCGCCGTCGCCTTCGCCGTCGGCGCGCTCTCGATCACCGCCGTCCCCGGCTTCAACGGCTTCATCAGCAAGGGGATGGTGCTCGACGCGGCCGATCCGGCCTACTACGGCGCGCCGGAGTACCAGGCGCTCTACTGGCTGCTGTTTATCGGTGCGATCGGCACCTTCCTCTCGTTTATCAAACTCGGCTACTACGTGTTCCTCCACGGCCCCGCCGACTACGAGGTACGGGACGCCAGACCCGGTCAGACGACGGCGATGCTCTCGGTGGGTGGCGCCTGTGTCGTCCTCGGGCTGCCGGTCGTCGGCTGGCCCGTCTTCACCGACCTGCTGCCGCTGGTCGACGGCACGGCGATCCCGGCCCTGGAGACGACCCTCGATCCCTACAGTACGGGCCACCTGACCGACGCGGCGATCCTGATCGCCGTCTCGCTGGTCGGCTTCAAGCTCATCCGCAAGCCGCTCTCGAAGCTCGATCTGGGCGACCCGTTCGCCCTCCTCAACCCGGCCATGTTCTATCTCGGACGGGCGACGATGCTCGCGGTGACGGAGCTCTACCGCGGCGTCGACGCCGCCGCGGTCGCTCTCGTCCGGAGCTGTTACTGGATCGGGAACAACCCGGTGTTGGCGGCCCGACACGTGAGCAGCCGCCTGCCGGGGAACGCGTTCGATCCGGGGGAAGGCCGGGTCGCAGACGGCGGACAGCCCTCCCGGATCCACCTCCGGGCGAGCATCGGCCTGACGGTGCTGTTGATCACCGTCGTGTTGACCGTCGTCCTCTGGTTGCTCGTCTAACGGCCGTCCGTCGAGTCATCTCCTCATCAGTCAATGGTTCTCACCCCGTCCACCGAAGGTCGTGGCAGTGTCCAGTTTGGGCGGCGTCTCCGTCCCGGTACGTCGCCGTTTTCACGTGACACTCGAGCCGGAGGACAACCCTTAGGAGCCGCGGGCGCGAGCGTCGAGCCATGACCGACGCCGAAACCCTCATACGGCGGGTGCGTGCGGAGGAGCTTCGTCTGCACGAACTCGAAGATCACGCCGACCCCGAGACGGCGGCCACGGCCCGCCGACGGCTCCTCGCGGCCGAGACCGACACCGACCTCGGAGCCGTCGGCGAGTACGGCTTCGACATCGCCGAGGCGGAGGCCAACGTCGAGAACGCGATCGGGGCGGCCCAGGTGCCGATGGGCGTCGCCGGCCCGGTACCGATCAACGTGGGAGAGCGGTCCGACGCCCAGGGGGACACCGGATCGGGCGGGATCGGGTCGGACGGCGGCGCGGCGACCGGCCAGTACTACCTCCCGATGGCGACCACCGAGGGGGCGCTCGTGGCGTCGGTCAACCGCGGCCTCTCGGTGATCCGGGCGGCCGGCGGCGCGACCGCTCGCGTCACGAAAAACGGCATGACGCGGGCGCCGGCGTTCCGGGTCGACGGCGTCGCCGAGGCGGCCGAGACCGTCGAGTGGGTCGAACGGAACTCCGGGGCGCTCCGGGAGGCCGCCGAGTCGACGACGAGCCACGGGGAGTTGCTCGGCGTCGAGCCGTACGTCGTCGGCGACTCGATTTTCCTCCGGTTCGCCTACGACACCAAAGACGCGATGGGGATGAACATGGCGACGATCGCGACCGAGGCCGCCTGTGAGCTCCTCGAGGCGGAGACGCCCGCCTCGCTGGTCGCCCTCTCCGGGAACCTCTGTTCGGACAAGAAACCGGCGGCGATAAACGCCGTCGAGGGACGGGGTCGGTCGGTGACCGCCGACGTCGTCGTTCCGGGCGAACTGGTCGCCGACCGCCTGCATACGACCCCGGCGGCGATCGCCGAGGCCAACACCAGAAAGAACCTCGTCGGGAGCGCGAAAGCCGCGAGTCTCGGGTTCAACGCCCACGCCGCGAACGTCGTCGCCGCGACCTTCCTCGCGACCGGTCAGGACGAAGCCCAGGTCGTCGAGGGGGCGAACGCGATCACGACGATGGACGTCCGGGAGTCGGCGGACGGGCCCGACGACCTGTACGCGTCCGTCTCGCTGGCCTCCCTCGAGGTCGGCACCGTCGGCGGCGGTACCCGGCTGCCGACCCAGTCGGCGGCACTGGACGTCCTCGGCCTTCGGGGCGGCGGCGACCCACCGGGTGCGAACGCCGACGCCCTCGCGGAGGTCATCGCCGTCGGCGCGCTCGCCGGGGAGCTCTCGCTGCTGGCCGCGCTCGCCTCGAATCATCTCGCGAGCGCCCACGCCGAGCTGGGTCGGTAGCTCACTCCCGTGGCGCCGGACTCCTTTCCCCTATCGCCGGACTCACTTTTTCTCGACGATGGGATCGCCCTTCCCCTCGGCGATGGGATCGCCCTTCCCCTCGGCGATGGGATCGCCCTTCCCCATCGTCGGGCTCACTCCTCCTCGGCGGTGAGCTTGAAGTAGAGCCAGACGAGGAAGATAAACGGCGCGATTGGCAACAGGATGATCGCGATGCCGATCGCCACCAGGTAGCCCAACACGGACATGCTGCGGTTCGGCCCGTACCCCGTCGGCTCGCTCACGGTCGTCGTCATACCTGGAGGTTGCTCGCCGTGGCTCTTCAATACCGCGGTCGGCTCGGCGACCCGACGGACGTGGCCGGCTCGAAGACCAGGCGGACGTGGCCGGTCCGGCGACCGCCCAGACGGGAGCCCGACTACGCAGACTCCGAGAGCCGCTCGTATCGCTCCTCGAACCGCGAGTGACAGACCGGACAGCAGAAGTGATACCGCGTCCCGTCGACGGTCGCCGACACCCCGTCCTCGGGGACGGGGTTGCCACACTCCACGCAGTCGACGTCGAGGCTGGCGTCGCCGACCCCGGGAGACCAGCGTCGGTCGGCGACCACGTGGAGCCGGTAGGAGT
This sequence comes from Natrialbaceae archaeon Tc-Br11_E2g8, assembly GCA_001564115.1. Taxonomy (GTDB): domain Archaea; phylum Halobacteriota; class Halobacteria; order Halobacteriales; family Natrialbaceae; genus Tc-Br11-E2g8. Next base: position 4,259 of record LKNG01000173.1, read on the forward strand.
CGATCGCGTCGAGACCGACGGCCCCGTCGAGCAGCTCCCGGGCCCGGGTCGGTTCGACGGTGGCGACCGCGAGCAGCCGATCGTCGGCCGTCGCGATCACGTGCTCTACGGACTCGGCGGCAGCGAGCCGGCCCGCGGGGCTCGCTGTCCCGCCGGGATCGAGCTCGACGTCGAGGAGCACCTCGACCCCTTCGGCGATCGTCGAGCGATCGAGGTCGACGGTGAACCCACGGATCGCCCCGAGGTCGACCAGCCGGTCGATCCGGTCGGAGACGGTCGGCCCCGAGAGGTCGACCTGCTCGGCGATCTCGCTGTACGGCCTGCGGGCGTCCTCGACGAGCAGACGGAGGATCTCGAGGTCGGTCTCGTCGAGCGTGCTCATACCCGACCGTCGGTCGCCTCCGGAATACGGCTTTCGGAGCCACCGCCCGAACGGGGTATACGGCTTTCGAACCACCGCCACGAAGGGATATACGGCTTTCGGAGCCACCGCCCGAACCGGGTGGACGATCGGTGACTCTTTGAGCACGCCGGCCGTACCCCCGGCCATGAACCACCGTGAGGCCTCCGAGGACCGGCTCGGGGAACGGCTCGCCGCGGTGTCGACGCCGGCGCTCGCGGCCGCCGTGATCGCGTTTTTCGTCGTCGTCTTCATGATCGGCGAGGCGGTGATCGCGATGGTCTTCGGCGCCCGGACGGTCTCGTTCGGCACGGCCTTGCTCCACGGGGGTGCGTTCGGGCTGTTGTTCGCGGCCGTCGCCGCCCTCGCACGCGGCGGTTCGAACGGGTGAGAGTCGAGAGGAAAGGTGGAGGTTTCGAGAGCACGGGTGGAGATCGCGAGGCCGACTCTCCGCAGAGAGCTCTCGGGTTTCACCTCGGTGTTCCGGATTTTGCGACGTCCCGCGGGACGACACGTCGGCTCCCGGTGAATCCGCGGAAACCACACCGGTTTCCCCTACTGGGCTCCGTGGAGCGACACGCGGTTCGCCCTCCGGGGCCTCCGTGGAACGACACGTCTTTTTGGCCGGGACGGGCAGTTGTGGTATGGACCCCAAACGGGAGCTCTCGAGCGTCGACCTCGCGGCCGTCGCCCGCGAGCTCGGCGTCCACGAGGGGGCGAAAGTCGACAAGGCCTACCTCTACGGCGACGACCTCCTGCGGTTGAAGATGCGGGATTTCGACCGCGGACGCGTCGAGCTCCTGATCGAGGTCGGGGAGCGAAAGCGCGCACACACGATCGCCCCCGAACGGGTTCCGGACGCGCCCGGCCGTCCGCCGTCGTTCGCGAAGATGCTGCGAAACCGCCTCTCCGGCGCGGATCTCGCCGGAGTCTCCCAGTACGAGTTCGATCGCATCCTCGAGTTCGTCTTCGAACGCGGGGACGTCACCA
>LKNG01000174.1 GCA_001564115.1 Natrialbaceae archaeon Tc-Br11_E2g8
GAGTACAACGCACTCGACAGGTGAGAGGGGTTCGGCAGGGGCCGAACGCACTCGACAGGTGAGAGGGGTTCGGCAGGGGCCGAACGCACTCGACAGGTGAGAGGGGTTCGGCGGGCGATGGAATCCACTCGACGGCCGAGGGCAGCGTTCAGACGAGATCGAGGTAATCCCGCGCGAGCTCGCGATCCTGTTCGGCGACGCCGAACGCCGCCAGCGAGAGGACGAACGCACAGCCGCCGACGGTAGCCCCGACGATCACGAGCACGTATCCGTCGAGTACGCCCGCGAGAGCGGTCATCGCGGCTCCGGCGACGCCGGTCGCCACGACGGGCTTCCACAGCTCCGTGGTGTACGGGACCAGTCCCTCGAAGTACCAGACCTCGATCACGCGGACGACGTTAAGCCCGGCGAGCACGCCGGCGGTGGCGACCGCCGCGCCGACGAGCCCGAGCTGGAGGATGAGCAGGTAGTTCAGGACGACGTTGAGGAGGCCGAAGACGACGTGGTTCGTCATGACGGCGTACTGGTGGTCGGTCATCGTCAGCAGATCGTTGGCGGGGCCGGCCGCGGCGTTGAACAGCTGTCCGAGGACGAAAAGCGCCACGACGCTGCCGCCGACGACGAACTCGGGACCGAAGACGGCCAACACCGGCTCGCGGTAGAGAAACAGGGGGAGGGCGATGATGACCGAGGCGGTGATCGACCACCGGGTCACCGTCGCGTACACCGTCTCGAGGGTGGCCCGGTCGCCGTCGGCGTGTAGCCGCGAGGCCACCGGCGGGAACAGCTGGTTGATCCCGCCCAGAGGCATCGCGACGATCCCCGCGAGCAAGACGGCGACGTTGTAGACGCCGACGTCGGCAGCCAGCAGGAAGATCCCGACCATGAACACGTCGACCCGTTTGAACAGAAACGAGGAGGCCTTAGAGAGCGTCAACGGCGCCGAGTAGTCGTAGAAGTCGACGGCCTCCGCGCGCCTGAACTCCCAGGAGGGACGGAGGCCGGTCCGGCGAAGCGAGTAGACGAGCGCGAAGAGGAACGCCAATAGACAGGCGACGGCGTAGGCGGCGGCGACGCCGATCACCGAGTAGCCGACCGCGACCGCGGCGACGATCGCCAGCAGCTGGAAGGTCGGGCCGGCGAGCAGGATGACGGTCTTCTCGACGGGGAGTTCGAGCCCCCGGACGGTGCTCGAGGCGACGTGTGTCAGCGCCTGGAACGGGAGCGCGATCGCGAACACCTGCATCGCCGGCGTGAAAAGCGGCTCCTCCAGCGTGTAGGCGTTTATCCTCGGGGCCGCGAGAAAGAGGCCGACGCTCACGACGACGCTCACCGCGACGGTAGTGGCGTACGCGAGCCCGAGGATCCGGTTCTGGTAGCTCCGCCGGCCGAGGTTCCCCGAGAGGTATCTGGTCGCGGAGACGTCGGTGCCGAAGTTCGCGAACGTCAGCACCGAGGCGATCACCATCGTCCCGTAGGCGTAGATCCCGTAGACGCTCGCGCCGAGCGTCCGGGTCAAGACGAGGTTCAACAGGAATCCGAGCCCGTTGACGATCACGGTGCCGAGGAAGTGAAGCGAGGCCCCGTCGGCGACCGATCGCAGCGAGGTGAGCCTGCCGTCGGTAGCGTCGCCGGCCATCCGGTGGTCGGTCCGCGGACGGACGGTTTAGTAGTGTGGGCATATCCGCCGGATCGACACGCCGGGCCGGGGCCGAACCGCGCCGTCGGTGGATCCGTCGCCGTGGACCGCCCGTGGGGAGCGGTCACCGACCGGTGTACCGTGACCGTAACAATCACCCGGTCAGTCGTCCCCGGGGTCATGCGCAACGTCGTCCTCTGTTGTCTCGACTCCGTCCGGGCGGACGTCTTCGCGGCGGTCGCCGACCGGCTCCGGGATCGGGCGGAGCTCCGGTACGACGGCTGCCGTGCGGCCAGCTCCTGGAGCGCGCCGAGCTACGCGAGCATGCTGACCGGACGGCTCCCCCACGACCACGGGGTGACGACCCACGATCCGAGCCTCGCCTCGGTCGAGCCGTCGGAGACGTTCCTGGCCGACCTCGACGGCTACGGCCTCACGGGCGTGAGCACGAACGTCTTCGCGGGCTCGGCTTTCGGCTTCGATCGCTTTTTCGACCGGTTCGTCGACGTCACCGAGGCGACGCGGTTTCCCGAGGGGCTCGATCCGGCGGCGTTTCGTTCCGACCGCGACGGGCTCCGTGCGTATCCGGCCTACCTCCGGGCGGCGCTCGCCCACGACCGTCCCGCGGCGAGTCTCGCCAACGGTGCGGTCGGCCTGCTCGACACCCTCTCGGAGGGAGCCCCCGTCCCGAAGCTGTTCGACGACGGCGCGACGGCCGTGATCCGGGAGGGAAGGCGTGCAGTGGAGCGGACCGGCGAGCCGTTTTTCCTCTTCACCACGTTCATGGAGGCACACACGCCCCTGCGTCACGTCCGGGGATTCGACCGGTCGCTCCACGACGCCCCGCGTGGGTTCACCACGGACGAGCGCTCGGTCTGGGAGCTGATGGACGCCACGGACGAACACGCCGAGTTCCTCCGGCACCGACGGGGGCTGTACGCCGCGGCCGTCGACTACCTCGACCGGACGCTCGTCCCCTTCGTCGACCGACTGGTCGCCGAAACCGACCGGGAGACGACGGTCGTGATCACGGCCGACCACGGCGAGAACCAGGGCTACCCGTGGGAGGAAGGGCGGGTCAGACACAAGAGCAGCCTCTCGGAGGGGCTGTTGCACGTCCCTCTGCTCGTCGTCAATCCGCCGGCGGGCTACCCCGCGGTCGAGTCGGGGTACGTCTCACAGCTCGAACTCGGTCGGCTGCTCGTCGCGTTCGCCCGCGGGGAGACGATCGATCCGACGGCCGACCGGATCGTCGCCGAACACGCAGGCATGAGCGCCGGGCCGGAGCCCCCCGACAGTCGGGCCTACTGGGACCGGCTGATGCGGGCAGCCTACGATGACGACCGGAAAGTCGTCTGGGACTCCCTCGGGGGCGTCGCGGCCTACGAACTCGACCGGAGCCGGCCGTGCTGGCAGCGTCGACTCGACGGGGAGGCGACGGTGCCCGAGTGGGCCCGGGACCGGTTCAGGGGGGACGCGGTCGGGACCAAACGTCGGTTAGTCGAGAGTAGTCGCCGGCGGGACGTCGACGCCCCTGTCAGGGAGCGTCTGGAGAAACTTGGCTACGTCTGAGAGCCCCAGCGCGCTCGACCGAAACGAGGGCCGGGACGATGGCTGACGGGCGTCGGATCGTGTACCGGGACGATGGCTGACGACCGATCGGATCGTGTGTCGAGACGATGGCTGACGGGCGTCGGATCGTGTGCCGGGACGATGGCTGACGGGCGTCGGATCGTGTGCCGGGACGATGGCTGACGACCGATCGGATCGTGTGTCGAGTAATAGATCGATACGTCGGGGTTCGGTGGCATTAACAACGGCGATCGCCAGCCCGGAAACGGACATGCCCACGGCGATCCTCCCCGACCGGTACACCCGCGAGAACCTGTTGCGGGCGCTCGGAAACCCGCGCCTGTTCAGACGCGAGCTGTTCTCGCTCGCGCTCTCGGTCAACGCCCGCGCCAGCCGGCTGCGGGAGTTCGGTGACGGGGCGGGCGTCGACGTGATCGCCGCCGACTGGGACAACCTGATTCTGCTCGACGCCTGTCGGTACGACCTCTTCGAGCGTCGCTCGACTCTCGACGGCGAGCTCAGCGCCGTCCGGTCGAAAGGAAGCGACAGCTGGGAGTTCATGGCGGCGAACTTCGACGGGCGGACGCTCCACGACACCGTCTACGTGACCGCCAACCCACACGTTTACGAGCTCGAGGACGACACCTTCCACGCCGTCGTCGACTTGCTCGAGAGCCACTGGGACGAGAAGACGGGCACCGTCCTCCCCGAGGACGTCGTCGAACAGACGCTCGTTGCCGCCGATCGCTACCCGGAAAAGCGGCTCATCGTCCACTTCATGCAGCCACACTTCCCGTTTCTCGGGCCGACCGGCCGGGAGTTCCCCCAGCAGGCGATCGACGCACACCTCCCGGAGGGCGAACGGAGCGAGGTACAGAACCCGTGGCTCGGCCTGCTCGCCTCCGGGGAGGTCGACCTCGAGTCGGTGATGGCCGCGTACCGGGAGAACTTCGACCTCGTGATCCCCCACGTCGCGGAACTGCTCGGGGCCCTCGAGGGCAAGAGCGTGGTCTCGGCCGACCACGGCAACCTGGTCGGCGAGCGCGGGTTCCCGATCCCCCTGCGGATGTACGGCCACCCGCGGGGGCTTCGCCACGAGGGGCTGTTGACCGTCCCGTGGCTCGAGGTCGAGTCGACGGATCGGCGACGGATCGTCGCCGAACCCCCACTCGACATCGGCACCGGGGCCGACGAGGGGCTCGTCGAGGAACGGCTGCGGGCGCTCGGCTACGTCTGATGGACCGGTCGATGCGGATCGGCTTCTACCACGAGTCCGCCGGCACGCGCCACGCCGGCGGGATCGCGGTCTACACCCGCCGGCTGGCCGTCGAGCTGGCCGATCGCCACGAGGTCACCCTCTACACGAGAGAGGGGGAGTCCCCGTCGTCCCTCGCGGACGCCGGGGTCCGGCTCGTCCGGACGCCGCGGTTCGGGGGGCGACGCGACGACGTTCTCCGGCGGCTCACGCCCCTCGACGGCCAGTCGGTGGCGAAGCTCCGGATGGCGCTATGGGGGGTACGAAACGGGCTGTTCGAGGCGATAGATCGGGATCAGGACCTGCTCGTGACCTTCCAGTATCTCGACGATCTGCTGGTCTCGAACCTCGTTTCGGTGCCGACCCTCTTTGGCTACCACGGGCTCGCGAGCGTCGGCCTCGGCACACACCTCCGCGAGCGACTCTCCCGGACCGATCACGTCGTCGTCAACTCCGCCGACACCGCCCGCCGGCTGCGAGCGCAGTTCGGCTACGACGTCGACGGGGTCGTCTACCCGGGCGTGGACACCGACCGGTTCCACCCGGGGGTCGAGCCCGCGGCGGACGCCGACCGGCCCACGGTGCTTTTCGTCGGCCGGCTCGTCCCGGAGAAGGGCGTCTTCGACCTCCTAGAGGCCGTCGCCGCGCTCGATCGCCCCCTCCAGGCCCGCTTCGTCGGGGCCGGCGCGCTCGAGGCCGTCTCCGAGCGCGCCCGGGAGCTCGGAATCGCCGACGAGGTTGTCCTCCGTGGGGAGCTCGCCCACGCCGAGTTGCCGGCGGAGTACGCGGCCGCCGACGTCTTCTGTCTGCCCTCCCACGGGGAGAGTTTCGGGATGGTCAACGTAGAGGCGATGGCCTGTGGGACGCCGGTCGTGACCAGCCGGCTACCGGCGACCGAGGCGTACGCGACCGACGGCGAGTCGGCGATGCTCGTCCCGCCGGGCCGTCCGGACGCCCTCGCGGCGACCCTGGAGACGGTGCTCGACTCGCCGGTCCTCCGGGAGCGTCTCGGCGAGCGTGGGCGGGAGGTCGCCCTCCAGTTCTCCTGGGAACGGGTCGCCGACCGGTTCGAGGAGGTCTGTGTGTCAGTCCTCGCGGACGCCGAGCCCGCGGACGCGCGTCGGTCGGCACGGACGTGAGAGCGGCGCTCCAGGACGTGAGAGCGACGCTCTA
>LKNG01000175.1 GCA_001564115.1 Natrialbaceae archaeon Tc-Br11_E2g8
CGGTCACACCGTAGCTGAACTGTGCGCCGGACTGGTCGGTCAGGAGGACCGTCGCGCTGTCACCCGGCTCGAGCTCCGACCCGCTGTTGACTTCGGTCAGATCGATCTGTAGCTGAATCCGGTCGTCGGTGTTAACGAGCGAGGTGTCCGAGTCGGTCCCGGCGAGCCCTTCGCTGTTGAGCGCGTCGCCCTCGAGATCGAGCGTGTCGGACGCGTCGTCGCTCGTGAACTGGACCGTCATCGATTCGAGGTCGATCACGTCCGAACCGGCGGATTTCTTGACCGTCAGGTTGATGTCCGTGATGTCGTCGTCCTCTCCATCGGCGATCTCACCGTACGCGTGTACCACCTCTATCTGATTCGCCACTGCCTGCTGGGTCTCTGTACCGGTATCGGAGGCCTGACTCTGCAGGTCCCCGGCCGTATTGATGAGGACGCCGGCGGCAATCGCCGCGACCAGGACCATCGCGATGAACACGATCAGCGTCCCGATCCCGACCTGACCGCGGTCGGCGTCGCCGTCTGTATTCGTTCCTATCATGTGCATACACCCCGTGGCCGGCCGCCGCGCCGGGCGGGCCCGCGAGCGGGCGTCGGATCCGCATCCGACCCCCGGCGTGCGTGCCCGTGGCCTCCCCACCGGGGAGGCCGGCTCCGGATCGACGGGCCGGTCCCGTCGCTCCCGCCGCGGGCTGGCGACGGAACCCGCCGTGGGTCCCGCCGACCGTCGGAGCGAGGCGCGTCGGCCGGCATCACGGTATCTGGGGGATGCTCCCCGTTTCGACACGTGGTACAGACGTCTTATCAACCTCCGTACCGTTTCACGGGCCGTTACGATCCTCGACTCACGGCTCGAAACGCCGGCCGTAACGGTCCCCGAAAACGGCCGTACGGCTTTAGGGTCGGCTTCACAACGTCAGGACAGATGAGCCCGCGACGTCCCGGACGACCGCCGACACGCGCCCCACCTCTCGGAAGCCTGAGGGTTCCCAACGGGGTCCGTACCCGTTCGACTCCGTCGGGACGGGTGGCGACGGCGGACCGCCTAGGACGCGCGGGCGGGTGACACATGGACCTCGGACTCGGGAGACTACGGGAGATGCTCGAGGACTTCCTCGGCGACACCGGCGGTCGCCGGGGCCGCGAGCGCGAGCAGCGGCGCCAGGAGGCCGCGAGCGAGGCCCCGGACGGCGGGGACCCCGACTGGCTCGAGGACGACGGCGCGGAGGCCGAGGACGCCCCGTCGACCGACGACGAGCCGACCGCGAGCACCGACCGCGAGCGGCCGGACGCCGACGAGCTCGGCGAGGAGGAGGTCGTCGACGACCTCTACCACCGCATCGAGAGCTTGGAGGACGACCTCGACCGAACGAGCTCGGAGATGGGCGCGGTCAGGGACTCCCAGGAACACGTCGCCGAACAGGTCGACGAGGTCAACGACACCGTCCGCCAGCTGCTCGGGATCTACGACATGCTGACCGACGACGTCAACCCGTTCACCGGCGAGGGCGAGACCGAGGGGGGGTTTGGCGTCTTCGGCGAGCAAGAGGACGAGGGGTTCGGCCTCGCCGACCGCGAGCCGGCCGACGGGGCCGACGACGACACCGTCTCCTTCGAGGACCTGAAGGCGGCCATCGACGAGGCCGCGGCCGCGGAGGCCGACCGCGACTCCGGCGGCCAGCGGATCACGATCGAGGAGCTCGGGGAGCCGGTCGACGGGGGGCCGACCGAGCCGGACGACGACAGCCGCGTCGAGGTGCAGGCGACCTCGGACGTCGGCGCGGACGACGCCGCGGGGACGGACGACGGCGAGGGGCCGGAAGACGGCACGACGGGGAGCGAGGACGGCGCGACGGGATCGGACGCCGACGAGGACGCGGCGGTCACCCTCACCGCGCTCGCTGACACCTACGCGACGGACGTGATCGTCTTCGAGTGGCTCACCGAGCTCGTCCGCACCGCCGGCCCCGCGGCGACGCTGCGTGCGATCGCCTACTACCACGAGATCGGCTGGATCGGCGCGGACGTGCGTGCCCACCTCGAGGCGACCCTCGGCGGCCCCGACCTCGACATCGGCGTCGACCCGGAGGAAACTCCCGAGGAGCTGACCGCCGAGGACCACGCCGACAGCTACACCTACATCATGAAACTCGAGGAGATCCACGAGACCGACGCGGAGGTGAGCCCGTGAACGACCGCGTGACGGCCCTCGAGGGGAGTTCCGTGACGGGCCGCGACGCGGTTTCCGTGGCAAGCCTCGAGAGGGATCCCGTGGTCGGACGAGAGGGCTCCCGCGGGGGCCGTCCCGGGGAGGAGGTAATCGGAGATGGGGTTTAGCACGAGCGGCGCGGCGGCGATCATTTTCGTCGGGCTGTTCGTGGCCGCGGGGCTGGTCTTTCCGGCCCTGGAGGGCGCCCACGAGCGTCGTGCCGACGCCCTCGAGGAGCGCACCGACCGCGCCCTCGAGGTGACAAACACCGACGTCGAGCTGCTCGAGGCGAGCCACGACGACGGCGAGCTGACGGTCGAACTCGAGAACACCGGCTCGACGGCGCTGTCGGCGCCGGCGACCGACCTGCTCGCGGACGGCGAGCTCGTCGACGCGGAGACGGCGGTCCGGGAGGACGACGGCACGGAGCCGGACGCCGACCGCGAGCGGTGGCTGCCCGGCGAGACCCTCGTCCTGACCGCCGACACCGACGACTTCGAGGACGACCCCGAGCGGGTGAAAGTCGTCGTCGAGAACGGGGTGGCCGTCACCGGCGATCTCACGGAGGGCGAGGATGGCGGGTGAGTCGATCTCGTCGCTAATCTTATTTATTGCCGCGATGCTCGTCGCGGCGACGGTCGCTGGCACGCTCGTCGCGAGCGTCACCGACGTCAGCGCCTCGATCGACGACTACAGCGGGGAGCTGAGCGAGGAGATCGACACCGACGTCACGGTTATCAGCGACGCGGGCAGCGACGCGGTGTACGACGACGGCGACGACGAGCTCACCCTGCTCGTGAAAAACACCGGCGAGCGGACGCTCTCGACCGATCCGGGCGTCCACACCGTCCTGATAAACGGCCAGTACGCCGACGCGGCCGACGTCTCGATCGCCGATCCGACCGGCGGGGAGGTCAGCTGGCAGTCGGGGGACGTCGTCGAGATCACCGTCGACGACGCCTCCGAGAACGGCTACGTCTCCGGTGAGAACCGCGTCGTCGTCGACGTCGGCGGCGACAGGGAGGTGTTCGAGTTCCATGGTTGAGCACTACTCGCTCGGGCTGACCGACCGGGACCGCGTCGACACCGCCTTCGGCGGCGGGCTCCCCGAGGGGAGCGTCGTCCTCATCGAGGGCGAGGACGGCGCCGGAAAGAGCGCGCTCTGTCAGCGCTTCTCCTACGGGATGGCCGAGGAGGGCACCCGCGTCACCTACATCTCGACGGAACTGGAGTCCTGGGAGTTCGTCCAGCAGATGCACTCGCTGTCCTACGACGTCGTCGACCACCTGCTCGGCGAGCGGACCCTCTTTCTCCACGCCGACGTCGACACCCACGACGAAGGCGAGAGCCGCCAGCTGCTCGCCCGCTTCGCCGGCGCGAAGACACTCTGGAAGGCCGACGTGATCTACGTCGACACGCTCACGGCGCTGCTCAGAAACGACCCGAACTACGAGGCGACGGTCGCCAGCGGCGACGAGGACCACGTCATCCAGCGGCTCGTCTCCCTGCTCCAGCAACGGACGCTGACCGACCGGACGATCGTCCTCACCGCGGATCCGACGAGCGTCAGCGACGACGCCCTCCGGCCGCTGCGCAACGTCGCGAACGTCTACTTCGAGCTCGAGACCAAGTCGGTCGGCCAGGAGATCAGGCGCAACGTCCGCGTCCGGCGGTTCCAGAACATGAACTCGCCGGTCGACGACTCGATCGGCTTCTCGGTCCAGCAGGGCCGGGGGCTCTCGATCGTCTCCAGGACGGTGGCATAATGGCGGAGTTTGGCACCTCGCGGCTCTCGACCGAGCTCGACGCCCTCGCCGCCGAACACCCCCACCTCCGGGACCACCTCGAGTGGTTCTACGGGGAGTACACGGAGTATCCGACGCTGATCGACGAACCCTCCGCGGAGTGGGAGTCCGACCGGCCGAACGTCCTCTACGAGGCCGAGGAACCGATCTTCGTCCACGTCCACGGCGACCTCGGGATCGAGACGACCTACTACTGCGTCGAGCCGACGATCGACGAGGCCGACAAGGGGCTCTACGAGCGGGTCCGCGGGCGGATCCTGGATCTGAGCGTGACCCGACCGGCCCCCGGGGACGACGCGGAGTTCGAACGCCACCTGGACGGGCTGTTAGAGGAGATCGTCGAGGTGACCTCGGGGATCGCCGGCCAGTCGATCGGCCGGCTCCGGGCGCTGGGCGGCGGGAAGATCGGGGTGAGCCAGGATCGCTACGACCGGCTGCGCTACCAGCTCCAGCGGGACATCGTCGGGCTCGGCCCGCTCGAGCCCGTGATGGTCGACACGGCCAACGAGGACATCCACGTCATCGGGCCGAAGCAGTGTTACCTCGATCACGGCACCTACGGGATGGTCTCGGCGACCGTCGACTTCGGCACCCCGGCCGAGTTCGAGAGCTGGCTGCGCAACATGGGCGAGCGGATGGATCACCCGATCAGCGACTCCGATCCGATCATCGACGGCACCCTGCCGGACGGCTCGCGTATCAACATCGTCTACTCCGACGACGTCTCCGTCCAGGGGCCGTCGCTGACGATCCGCCAGGGCGAGGAGATCCCGCTGTCGATCTTCCAGATCACGAAGTGGGGGACGCTCAGCCCCGAGCTCGCCGCGTACCTCTGGCTCTGTCTGGAGAACGAACAGACCGTCTTCGTCGTCGGCGAGACGGCCTCGGGGAAGACGACGACGCTGAACGCCGCGCTCTCTTTCATCCCGCGGGACTCGAAGATCTACACCGCGGAGGACACGGCGGAGGTCGTCCCGCCCCACGACACCTGGCAGCAGCTGCTGACCCGCGAGGGCTCCGGCGACGGCGACGCCGACGTCGACATGTTCGACCTCGTTGCCGCGGCGTTGCGCTCCCGGCCCGACTACATCGTCGTCGGGGAGGTCCGTGGCGCGGAGGGCCAGATGGCGTTCCAGGCCGCCCAGACGGGCCACCCGGTGATGCTCACCTTCCACGCGAGCGACATCGTCTCGATGATCCAGCGGTTCACCGGCAACCCGATCAACGTCCCCGAGACGTTCATGGACAACTGCGACGTCGCCCTCTTCCAGAACCGGGTCAAACAGGGCGACGACGTCCTCAGGCGCGTGACGAGCGTCCAGGAGATCGAAGGCTACTCCGAGTACGAGGGCGGGGTCGTCACCCGCCAGGCGTTCAAGTGGGATCCCCGGGACGACGAGGTCGCGTTCACCGGGCGAAACAACTCCTACGTGCTCGAAGAGCAGATCGCCACCCTGCTTGGCTACACCGACACCCGCGAGATCTACGACGAACTCGACCGGCGTGCGGAGATCGTCCGCCAGCTGATCGACGCCGACGTGCTCGGCTACCACGAGGTGAACGAGGCGATCGCCGGCTTCCAGCGTGACGGCGTCCAGGGGTTGCCGATCAGGCTCTC
>LKNG01000176.1 GCA_001564115.1 Natrialbaceae archaeon Tc-Br11_E2g8
CCGACTTCGCCGCCGCCGAGGCGGCCCCACCCGACGGCTTCGTCCTGACCCACCTCGCGGCCCGACCCGGCCGCGTCGCCGACGCCCGCGAACTGTTCGAAGCCGCGGCGACGATCCAACGGACCGACCTCCGGACGGTCCACACGGCGGTGCTGGCCGCTCACCTCGGGGTCGAACCGGTCCGGTAGCTCACGGCAACAGCTCGTCGGCGATGATCCGTTTCTGTATCTCACTCGTCCCCTCGAAGATCCGCGTCAGCCGGGCGTCCCGCCAGTAGCGTTCGACGTCGAAGTCGGTCGTGTAGCCGTAGCCGCCGTGGATCTGGATCCCCTCGCTCGTGACCTCCTCTGCGACCTCGCTCGCGAACAGCTTCGCCATCGCGGCCTCGGCGTTCGCCCGCTCGCCGTCGTCGACGGCCTCGGCGACGAGCAGAGTCAACGCGCGGGCGGCCTCGACCGACGTCGCCATCTCGGCGAGCTTGTGGCGGATCGCCTGGAACTCCGCGATGGGTCGATCGAACTGGACGCGCTCGGTCGCGTACTCGATGGAGTCCTCCAGCGCCCCGCGGGCGAGCCCGACCGATCTAGCGGCGGTGTGGACCCGACCCTCCTCGAAAAACTCCATGATCTGATAGAAGCCGCGTCCCTCCTCGCCGCCGACGAGCCGGTCGGCCGGCACCCGGACGCCGTCGAAGTCGACCTCCCAGGTCTTCCAGCCGTGGTAGCCGATCTTGTCTATCGCCGAGCCGCCGAGCCCCTCGCGGCCGAACGTCCCCGGTGGTTTCTCGACGACGAACGCCGAGATTCCCCGGTAGGCCGGCTCGGCGTCCGGGTCGGTGACGGCGTACGTGAGGATGAAGTCGGCGCCTTTCGCGAACGTACACCAGGTCTTTCGACCGGTGAGCACGTACTCGTCGCCGTCGCGTTCGGCCCGCAGACGCATGTTCGCGACGTCGCTGCCGGCGTCTGGCTCGCTGATCGCGATCGCCTTCAGCCGCTCCCCGCGGGCCATCGCGGGGAGCAGCTCCCGCTTTTGTTCCTCGGTCGCCCCCGGCAGGCTCTGTCCGCGGGCGATGATGCTGCCGACGCTGAGCCACCCACGGGAGAGTTCCTCGGCGATCACCGCGTACGCCTTCAGATCGAGCCCGAGCCCGCCGTACTCCTCGTCGGTCAGGATCCCGAAAAAGCCCAGCTCACCGAGCTGATCGACCAGTTCGGTGGACATCTCCTCGCGGGCCGGATCGCGTTCGCTGGCCTCAGGGAGGACCTCGTTCTCGACGAACCGCCGGGTCTCATCGCGGAAGAGTCGGTGTTCCTCCGAGAGGATCGCATCCGAGAGCTGTTTCATGGACTCCCCTATCGGCGGGGGAAGTATCAATCTACGCTCCGCCGTCGCGGTCGACGGGAGTCAGTCGGCGGCCGTCTCCGGCTCCCGGTAGGGCCCCGGGGATCGGTTTGTGTCCGACGATCGACCCGTGCCGGGAAGTGGCCGAACGCGACCGTCCACCCTACGCCCAGGAGAACCCTTGCGGGTCGGCGGCGGGTGAGAGCGGGCTCGACGGGAGCTCGCCGCTCGGATCGGGATCGTTGTACGCCGTTGGGGCGACGTCGTTCGGGGCGTTCGGGTAGAACAACGACGCGATCGCGTGGAGCTGATCGCGGCCGACGTCGAGCTCGAACTGTCCCCCGCCGAACATCCGTATTCCGTTCTCACGACAGTAGTCGATCGTCTCGAGAAGCGAGCGTACCGAGCCAAAGCGGGACGGCTTGATGTTGAGCCACGCCGGTTCCCACGGGAGCTCCTGGATCGTTCCCACCCCCCGAATCGGGTAATCCCAGGTCACACGCGTTTCCTGACCCTCGAACAGCGGCCGCGTCTCCTCGTTTAGCGCCGGATCCTCGATGAGTGCCTCGGGAAACCCCTCGACGATCCGCTCGTAGAGCGCCGGATCCGCGGGCTGATCCACCGTCGTGCCGTGGTACTGACCCTTGAGGTCGAGGATGCACACCGTGCCGGTCGCCGCCAGCGTCTCGACGACGTCGTCGGTCCACGCCGAGGTCGGATCGAGTTTGAACTCCAGGCTGGGGTCGCGCTCGAGCCACCCGAGCACCCGGTCGCCGGTCGGTGGCTCTTCGAGACGCGTACTCACGACGAATCGAACCGGGTCGTACGTGCGACCGAGACGCTCGGCGAGGTTCGTATCGGCCTGTTTCAACGCGAGGTCGAGCGCGGCGCTCTCGACGGCCCAGCGGCGGTAGTTCCGGAAGACGACCTGTCCGGGCTCCTCGCCACGGAAGAGGTCGATCCCGGAGACCGACTCCGAGAACCCATCGAGCGTGTACGATCCCGCTAGATCGAACGCGTTCGGGGAGTCCAGAAGCGAGTCGTGTGCGTCGCCGTCGTAGGTCACGTCCTCTCCACGTCCGACCTCCCCGTCGCCCACGAGCGAGACGACCGTCGTCGTCCTCGTGAACCCACTCGACGTATCACGCTCCCGCCGATCGAGGCCGTAGCTGTCGACGGTCACGTCAAGGTCGGCGACGGCGTCGTAGATCATGTACGCCCGCATACGACGACACACGCCTTAAATCCACGAAACTGGGGAGACGAATACGAAACTGGGGGGACGAACGGCTTTCTCACCCTCAGTACGGGTCGTTCTCGAGTCGAAGACGGGATATCGGTCCGTCTTCTGGAAACTATTTTTATCGTGGGATACACACCTCCGTTCATGCCCTCCATGCGCCGTCGTGCGGTCCTGACGAGTGTCGCCGCCGTCCCGGTCGGCCTCGCCGGATGCAGTACGGCACGCGAACGTGCCGGTGACGTGCTTCGCGACCCACCCGAACGAGTCGTCGACCCGGAGTGGAGTCCGGAACCCGGGACGTGGGCCGGTCGGGGATACGACGCGTCGAACAGGGGTCACAACCCACACGCGAGCCCACCGCGGGAGTCTCCGACGGTCGCGTGGAGCTACGACCTCGAAGATCCGACGCGGTCGCTGGTCGTCGCGGACGGGACCGTCTTCGCGAGTACCGACGCCGAGGTGGTCGCCCTCGACGCCGCGGACGGAACGGTCCGCTGGCACGACGATGTGCGGGATATGCGAGCGCTACGGTACGTCGACGGTCGACTATACGAACTACGGCCGGGGTCGGGCGCCGCGGTCAGTGAGCTCCGGGCCCGATCGCCCGACGGCGGGGAGATCTGGCACACGACACTCGACGAACCCGGCTCGCTTCGGTTCGCTCACGAACAGACCGGATACGTCTACGTCGCCGGAACCGGGACCTACTGGACGCTCCACGCCGATACCGGAGACGTGGTCCGCGAGCGCGAGTCGGGCCTGGATTTGGTCGTCTCGGACGACGAAACGCTGTACGCCGCCCACGGCGGCTTGCTCACCGAGTACGAGGCCACCGGCCGAACGCTGGAGGAAGGATGGCAGGCCCAGCTCCCTCGAACCGGCGACCTCGTGTTGCGGGATGACGGTCTCTACCACGCCGGCCGGACCGCCAACACCCGGGGGGCCGGGACGGGGGAGCCGGAGCTCACCGTCACCCGTTACGACCGTGACGGGGCGGAGGCCGGGACGGTAACGGTTCCGTACTTCGGAACCCACCTCGCGTCCGACGACGACGGGGTCGTGATGGCGGCGACGACCAGACGCCACGACGACGGGCTCGTCGACGCATCGATCGTCGCGACGACCGCCGACGGCGACGTGCGCTGGGACGCCGAGTTGCCGGAGGGCGTCACGAGACCCGTCGTCGCCGACGGCGTCGTGTACGCGTGCACCGGCGAACTCGCGCCGCGGATGACGGTCCTCGCGCTGGACGCCGAGACCGGCGATCGTCGCTGGGAGTGGTCCTGGGACGGCGAGAGACGCGAGCACGGGGACGTCGTCGAGATGGCCACGGCGGGGGAGACGCTCTACGTCGGCGACGGGAGTCGCGTGATCGCCTTGCGCGAGGGCGGCTGAGAGCCCGGGAAACGGACACACGACCGGATCCACGCTCAGTCGACGACGTGTTCGGTGTCGTAGGAGCCGAGCCGCCTGACCCAGCCGTCCGCAGCGATCTCTTCGATCTCCGCGAGTGCGCCTTTCGTTCGGTCCTCGTAGAGTCCGGCGGCGACGTCGACGTGGAAGACGTAGTCCCCGAGACGCGTCCCGCTCGGACGGGACTCCACCCGGGTGAGGTTGATGTCGCGGTCGGCGAACGGAACGAGCAACTCGAGGAGGAGCCCGGGGTAGTTCGCGTTGGGATAGACGACCAGCGAGGTCTTTCCGCCGGCTTCGGTCCGTTCCTCGGCGGGCGCGACGGCGAAAAACCGCGTCGCGTTCGATCGCCGATCCTGGATGTCCTCGGCGAGGGCCTCGAGGCCGTCGCGGGCGTTGTCTGGGTGGCCGATCCCCGCGACTGTCGGATCCTCGCGGGCGCGTTCGACCCCGCGGGCCGTGCTCGCGACGGCTTCGAGGGTCACGTCGGGGTACTCCGACTCGAGGTAGCTCCGACACTGCGCGAGCGCCTGGGAGTGGCTGGCGACGACCTCGAACTCCGGGCCCTGGGCGAGCAACGCGTGGCGAATCGGGGTGACGATCTCCCGGACGACGGCGACGTCGTGGTCGGCGACGGCGTCCAGACTCTCCGTGACGCTGCCCTCGATGCTGTTCTCGACCGGGACGACACCCCGTTCGAACTCGCCGTCGGCGACGGCCTCGACGATCGCCGTGACCGACTGTCGGAACTCGATCTCGTCGGCGATCGCCCGGCTCGCCCGGTGTGAGTAGGTGCCCTCCGGACCGAGGGTGACGGCTGTCATGGCCCCCGATTGTGCCGGGGTGCTGAAAAACGCGTCGGGAGCCAGCGGCTGGGCTTCGCGTCGCCAAAGCCCGGAAAATCGGCCGGGCTTACTCCAGGTGTTCGATCCCCTTCTTCGAGACGTTCGCCTCGGTGATGTCCTCGGGCATCCAGTCGGGCTTGTCCTCGGGGGCGGTCTCCTCCCAGGCCCAGCCGTCGTAGATGTGGACCTTCTCGGTGCCTTTCTCCCGGAGCCTGAGCTCGGTCATTTCGGCGTCGTCCTCGCTGGGTGCCGGTTCGAGCCGTCGAGCGGCTTTCAGCGCGGCCTGTCTCGGGGTGTTCCCCGAGAACACGCTCGTCTCGTCGCCGTCACCCTCGCGCAGTGCGAAGTTCCGTTTGCCGTCTTCACGTACCATGGATTCGATCCTCCATGTCAACTCTGCGCAGGGTCCGACATAAATATATCCCCCAAAACCGGCCGAGAGGGCGCCGACGGCCGGCCGATCAGAGCACGTCGGCGAGCGACGCCCCGATCAGCTGGCCGACGACGTAGTAGCCGAGCACCGCGGCGACGGCCAACGGCTCGTCGAACGGCGCCACGATCAACAGTGCGATACCCAGGTTCTTCAGGCTCGCGGTAAAGGAGACGGCGAGCCGCCGGCTCCGGTCGAGACCGAGCGCTCGCCCAGAGACGATCGAGAGCCCGACGCCGCCCAAGAACACGAGGACGGAGACGGCGACGATCGCGAGCAGATCCGGGATCGTCACCGCGGCCGGATCGGCGCCGGCGACGCTCACGTAGATC
>LKNG01000177.1 GCA_001564115.1 Natrialbaceae archaeon Tc-Br11_E2g8
GCGTCACTCATCGTAGCCACCTCGGAGCCGGACGGACATCCCGTACACGATCGCGGCCGCGCCGGCGAGGATCACGAGCACGGCGGCGTTGAGCCCGACGAGGAAGACGACGTTCGCGGCCCCGGTCGGATCGGCCGGCAACGCGAGGAGATACTCCCGGGACGGCAGCGGCGAGAGGATGGAGGCGAGAAGCGTCGCCGTCAGGACGACGGCGAAGAAGGCGAGCAACGCGAGGGTGACGCCGACGAGCGTCCGCTTCGACGGCCTCGGCGTGTGGTCGGTCTCCGGGGGGGCCTCGAGTTCGGCGTCCGCCCACTCCTCCCAGTGGTGGGCGGCCCGACCAGCGGAGACGTCTCCGGAGAACATCGTCTCGTTGAACGGATACCGCTCTTTGACGTTCACCATGTAGAGGTGGAAGCTGATCCCCATCAGCATCGTCAGCGCGATGACGACGTGGACGTCCCGGACGAACAACAACAGCGTGTCCGCGAGCGCGGCGTCGGCGCCGAGGATCGCCCGGAACTCCGGGGAGACGAAGATCCCGCGGTACCACAGGAGCAGTCCCGTAGCGCTCAGGACCACGAGTTCGACCGCGAGCACCCAGATCTCCGCTTTCTGGAGCCAGCTGTACTTCTTCGAGGGGGGCTTTTCGTTGCGCCCGAGCAGGTAGCCGAGGTAGGCGACGGCCTCCCGGACGTCGTCGAGCGTCGGCAACGCCGGTATCGACCGCCGTTCGAGGAGCATACCGACGGCCAGATACAGCAGGTAGTAGGTGCCCACGAGGACGAACACGACGCCGACGGCGACGTGTATCAATACGATGTTGCCGTAGGTGAACACGGAGAACAGCCAGCCGAGCTGGTCGGCGAACGTCATCGGCAGCCCGGTCAGGTAGAGCACGAAGATGCTCACCGCCAGGGTGGCGTGGACGAACACCTGGACGCTCGAGAACCGCTCGAGACGGCCCCCGGTCCCCGTTTCGACGTCCCCGCCCGTGTCGGCGACGTCCGTGCTCCCTCCGGCGACGTCCTCGCCCGAAGGGGTCTCGGCCGCCATCAGCCGAGCACCTCCTTCCAGACGACGAGCGCGAGCGCGGAGATCAACAGGACGACGAAGACGATGTACGCGCCCAGGAGCGCCCGCAGACCGAGCCAGAGGCCGCTGTAGGCGGTGTAAGTCGGCTCGTCGCCGGCGATCGCCGCCGAGCCCGCGAGCCTGAGGGTCTCGCCGGCCTCCAGGGGGACGCTGAGCGATTCGAGAGCGGCCAACAGCCCGACCACGACGACGATCGCCAGGACGGCGGCGACGTGGCTCCGGTACCGGAGCAGCCGCTCCGTGAGCGCGCCGCGGTCGCTCGCTCCCGCCGATTCGGTGGCCACGCTCACCACCTCACGGCTCCCCGCCGAAGACGATCTCCCCGACGTCCCCGGCGAACAGGTCGCCGGCCCGACCCTCCCGGAGCTGCTCGGAGATCTCTGCGGGCGTTCCGTATATCAGCGCGTCGGTCGCACAGCTCTCGACGCAGGCGGGCGTCTCGCCGTCCTCGACGCGCGGGGCACAGCCCGTACACTTGTCCATCACGCCGGCGCCGCCCGTGGAGTCGGTCTCGTCGGGAAACTGTGGCGCGCCGAACGGACACGCCCAGACGCAGTACGTACAGCCGATACAGTTCTCGCCGTCGACCTGGACCAGCCCCTCTCCGTCCCTGTCGATCGCGCCGGTCGGACAGACCTCCTCACACGGCGCCTCCGAACAGTGGTAACACGACATCGGAACGCTCGTCTCCCCGCCCTCGAGGTGGCTGCCGAGCGTCCCCTCGTTTTCCGTGACGACCGCGATCCGGTCGCTGTTGGCCGGCAGCTCCCACTCTTCCTTGCAGATGACGTTACAGGCGCCACAGTCGATACAGGCGTCGACGTTCGGGATGACCCGTGGTGGTTGTGTGCTCATCCGTGTTCACCTCGTGAGACCGCGCTGTCGCTGGAACTCCTGTTGTTCTTCCGGCAGCTCCGGAACCTCCTGCTCGCTTGCCGGCTCGAGGCGACAGAGCGTCGCTTTCGTCGCTTGCATGTTCGTTACGACGTCGTAGCCGACCGAGGTGCCGATGTTACAGGAGTCGCCGATCACCAGCGGCTCGGTGCCGTCGGGATACCGGTCGACGTACGACTCGCCCTCGAAGATGCCACCCCAGTGGAACGGGAGGAACACCTCCTCCTCGTTGACCCGCTCGGTCGTCCGGGTCTGGACGAGCATCTTCCCCGGATCGGTTTTCACCCACACCCAGTCGCCGTCCTCGAGGGCGAGCTCGTTGGCCACCCGGGGGTTTATCTCCGCGTACATCATCGGTGCGCGGTTGGCCGTCCCCGTCGTGTTGCGGGTGGTGTAGCCGCCGCCCTGGTGTTCGACCTGGCGGCCCGTCGTGAGCACCAGGGGAAACTCGTCCGCCAGCCCGTCGAACGCCGCCTGGTTGGCCCGGTTGTCGAGGTCGAGCCGGTAGAAGTCCTCGACTTTGCCGTAGTTCGGATACTCCTCGGCGAGGTCCGGACGTGGAGTCTCGACCGGCTCGCGGTGTCGGGGGACCTCGTCCGGGAGGTTCCACGCCGACGCCCGTGCCCGTCCGCGGCCGGTCGGCGGATCCGGCTGTTCGGCGTCGTACTCGGCGAACTCCTCGGCGTCGACGCCGTTTACGGCCTCGGCGGCGTCGGCGACCGAGCGGTCCCCCCTGAGCGCGTACTCGATCGGCGTCGTCTTCGCCGCGGGAGTCGCGGGGTCTGGTAGCTCCGTCGCGTAGCCGGGATACTGGGGGACGCCCGCGACCTCGCCGTCGGCGAACGCCGGCTCGTACGGGTCACGGAGCAGCGTCTCCCCGTCGGGGGCCTCGACGCCCCACCGGGCCCGGAAGTCGTGGCCGCCCTCGGCCGGATGGACGTCGTCGCGGTAGAGGATCGGCGTCCCGGGGTGCTCGTCGTGCCAGCACGGCCACGGGAGCCCGAAGTACTCCCCGGCGAGCTCGTGGTCGTCGGTCACCTCGGCCCGGAGGTCCGACGACCTGAAGAGGTGACTCTCCTCCATGTGGCGTTTGATCCGCTCGGGAGTCTGTCCGATCAGCCCGATCGAGCGGGTCCCGAGGTTGATCTCCCGGGTCACGTCCTCGACGTCGTCGTAGTCGAAGTGGTCGCCGTAGCCGAGCTCCTCGGCGAGGTGGGTCAGCATCTCGAAGTCCGTCCGGGAGTTGTGCCGGGGCGTGACCGCCCGGTCGCGCCACTGGACCGATCGGTTCGTCGCGGTGACGCTCCCTTTCCCCTCCTGGCGGGTCGCCGCCGGCAGCAGGACGACGCCGTCCTCCCGCTCGGGCAGCGTGCCGTTGAGCCCCGGGAACGGGTCGACGCCGACGACGAACTCCACGTTCTCCATCGCCCGTTTGACGCGCTTGAGCTCGCTCAGGGAGTTCAGCGAGTGTCCCCAGACGACCAGCGCTCGCACCTGCTCGGGCTGGTAGAGCTCGCCTTTTCGCTCGTCGTCGTCTAACGCACCCTCGAACCAGCGGCTCACGGTGAGGCCGTTTTTCTCCATCAGCTCCGTCGAGTGGAACCGATCGACCATCCCCTCGTAGTCGATCGAGCCGCTCGTGCTCTCGGTGGCGTCCCAGACGTTCGTCCAGTGGCGCCAGGCCCCCTCGTCGAGGCCGTAGTAGCCCGGCAGCGAGTGTGAGAGGATGCACATGTCGGTCGCCCCCTGGACGTTGTCGTGGCCACGGACCGGGTTGTTCCCCCCGCCGGGCTGTCCGCTGTGACCGAGCGCGAGGTTGAGGATGGCGTACGAGCGGATGTTCTGGGTGCCGACCGTGTGCTGGGTCGACCCCATCGACCACTCGACCGTGCTCACGTCGGCGTCGACGAGCGTCTCGGCGACCGCCTCTAGCTCCTCGACGGAGAGCCAGGTGATGTCGGCGACCGTCTCGGGGTCGTAGTCGGCGATCCGCTCTTTGACGTCCTCCCAGCCGTAGACACGCTCCTCGAGGAACCGCTCGTCGTGGGCCTCGAGCTCGTGGACGATCAGGTAGAGCAGCCCGTTGATGAAGGCGATGTCGGTGCCGGGACGGATCCGGACGAACTCGTCGGCGTGGGCAGCCGTCTTCGTGAACCGGGGTTCGGCGACGATCACCTCGCCGCCGTTCGACCGTGCCTCCTGGATGTATCGCATCATCACCGGGTGTGACTCGGCCGGGTTGTGCCCGATGATGAGGTTGACGTCCGCGTTCGCGACGTCGTTTGCCGACTGTGTCATCGCGCCGAACCCCCAGGTGTTCGCCAGCCCGGCGACGGTCGTCGAGTGACAGATCCGGGCCTGGTGGTCGACGTTGTTCGTCCCGTAGAAGGCCGCGAGCTTCCGGAACAGGTACGCCTCCTCGTTCGAGACCTTCGCCGACCCCATCCACATCGTGCTGTCGGGGCCGTACTCCTCGCGGACCCGATCGAGCTCGTCGGCGACCTCCGCCATCGCCTCCTCCCACTCCATCCGGACCCACTCGCCGTCGACTTTCTTCATCGGCTCTTTCAGCCGGCGCGGGGAGTTTACCGTCCCCGCCTGGCTGGCACCTTTCGAACAGAGCCCCCCCTGGTTTATGGGGTGATCCGTCCAGGCCTCCTGGCCGACGACCGTGTCGTTCTCGACTTCCATCTTCAGGCCACAGCCGACCGCACAGTGTGAGCAGATCGTCTTGACGAGTTCCCGCTCGCCCGCCCCCTCCTCGCTCTCGCCGCTCGCGTCGCCGACGAGCGATCGCCCACCGACCGCCGCGGTGAGCGCGGCCAACCCGCCGGCTTTCATGACGTTTCGCCGTTCGAGATCTAACATCGTTGGCTCACGACAGTAAAGACGGTCTAGGACCTAGTAGCAGATTACCCTCAATATATCAGTATCTTATATACGGTACCCAGTCATTTTCACCCACGCTCCCGGGGGCCGTGCCGACGGACCGTTCCTCACAGCCCCACGCCGACGGACCGTTCCTCACAGCCCCACGCCGACGGCCTCCTCGACCGACTCGAAGCCGTCACGCTCGAGTGCGGCGACGAGTCCGCGATTGATCTCCCCGGCGATCGCCGGCCCGCGGTAGACGAAGCCGGTGTACAGCTGGACGAGCGAGGCGCCGGCGCGGATCTTCGCGTACGCGCTCGCCGCGGAGTCGACGCCGCCGACGCCGATTATCGGGAGCTCGGTGTGTGCCGCGAGCGTCCGGACCACGGCCGTCGAGGGGTCGGCGAGTGGGGCACCGCTCAGCCCGCCGCGTTCCCCGCGGTTCGGCGAGGAGAGCCCCTCCCGGGCGGTCGTCGTGTTCGTCGCGACGATGCCGTCCAGCCCGAACGCCTCGACGATGTCGACGAGCTCGAGCAGCGAGTCGGTCGGGGAGTCGGGGCCGACTTTCACGAGCAGGGGGACGTCCGCGTCGTTCTCGTCTTCGAGGGTCCCGAAGATCGCCCGCAGGTGTTCCGGCGAGGACTCGTCGAACGAGTCGGGCGTGTTCGGACAGGAGACGTTGAC
>LKNG01000178.1 GCA_001564115.1 Natrialbaceae archaeon Tc-Br11_E2g8
CGGTTCGTCGAGCGACTCGTCGCCGAACACCGGACGGCGACCGCCGGGGAGAAGCCGCTGCTCGAGGTCACGGCGGTCGACCACGTCGACCGGCTCGGGGACGGCATCGAGCGGCTACGCGAGCGGCGTCCGGACGCCGTCTTGCTCGATCTGATGCTCCCGGACAGCAGGGGCCTCGAGACGGTCGAACGGATGATCGAGGCCACCCCCTCGACGCCGGTCGTCGTGTTGACCGGCAGCGACGGGACGAAAACCGGCGCGGAGGCCGTCCGTCTGGGGGCCCAGGACTATCTCCAGAAGGGCTCGATCACCGGCGAGTTGCTCCACCGGACCCTCCGGTACGCCATCGAGCGCGAGCGCAACCAGCGTGCGCTCCGGGACCGAAACGAGCGCCTGGAGGTGTTAAACCGGATCGTCAGACGGGACATCCACAACGATCTGAGCATGGTCGTCGGCCTGAGCGACCAGCTGCTCGAGCGGGTCGACCCCGCAGACGAGGCCGCCGTCGAGGCCGTCCTCGAGGCCGCCCGGAACGCCGTCGAGCTGACCGACACCGCCGCGGAGCTGATCGAGGCCCTCTCGATCGAGGAGGTCTCGCTGGGACCGACGGAGCTAGACGCGATCGTCGAGGAGGAGGTCGACCGGTTCGAACGCGAACACGACGCCGAGGTTCGCCTCGAGCGGACGGTCGACGGGCCGACGGTCGTCCGTGCCTCCCCGATGGTCGGCTCCGTGATCGCGGAGCTGCTCGCGCTCGTCGCCGACGACGACCCCCAGCCGACGGTGTCGATCGCGGACGCCGACGACGGCGTGACGGTGTCCGTCGCCGGCGAGGACCCCATCCCAGACGCCCATCGACGCGCGCTCGTGGATCCGGCCGACGGCGGCCGCGCCGGGATGGACGTCGGGCTCTACCTCGTCGCGACGCTCGTCGAGCGCTACGGCGCCGACCTCGCGGTCGAGGGGACGACGGTGACGCTCACGCTCGATCGGCCGGTCGACGGCTAGCGGCTGGGAGGGCGATCGCCGTTCGGAAACGTCGACGCGGGGGTCGGTCGTCGCCCGGACAGGTCGGCGCGGAGGAGGGTCGTCGCCCGGACAGGTCGGGGACACGGCTTCAGAGCTCGACGCGCTCGGCGGCCTCGGCGGCGGCGACCGCGCGTTCGCGGAGATCGTCGGGTTCGACCGCCGACAGCGCCTCGATCCGGCCGTTCGTCTCGGGGCGATCCGGCGCGAGGCGGTTGCAGCCGGCCGGGATCGTCGACTCCTCGAACGTGCCGATCTCGCGGGCGCGCTCGGTGATCTCCCCTTTGTCGTAGTTCAACAGCGGCCGGTGGACCGGCAGCGCCGTCATCCGGCCGGTCACCGCGAGGTTCCGGCCGGTCTGGCTCGACTTCTGGCCGAGGGCCTCGCCGGTGACGATGCCGGCGGCGTCGACCTCCTCGGCGATCCGTTCGGCGACCGCGAGGAAAAACCGGCGCACGGAGAGCATCCGGCCGCCCTCCATCGTCTCGACGAGGTGGCCGACCGTCTCCCCGCCGGGGACCCGGTAGGGACGCATGTCGTAGTTCGGCGCGTACCGCGAGAGCGATCGGACGGTCGCCATCGCCCGCGCCTCGTGGTCGACTCCGCCGTACTCGCCGAGGTCGACGTAGACGGGCACGATCGGTGACCCCCGGCGCATCGTCTCGTAGGCGGCCACCGGCGAGTCGATGCCGCCGCTTATCAGCGCGACCATCGGCGCCTGGCTGCCGAGCGGGAGCCCGCCGGGACCCTCGAGGCGCTCGGTGAAGACGTAGGCGACCTCCTCGCGGAGCTCGACGCCGAACCGGTGGTCCGGCGCCTCGAGGTCGACCGTCGGCTCGAAGCCGTCCGCGACGGCCTCCCAGATAGCCCGTCCACCCTCCCGCTCGACGTCCTCGCTCGTGAACGGCAGCCGCTTGTCCGCCCGGCTCGCGTCGACGGCGAACGAGCCACCGTCGTAGACCGCCGCCGCCGTCCGCGCCAGGGCCGTCTCGACCGTCTCGAGCTCCGGGGCCACCGCGAGCGCCGGGCTCGCGGAGACGACGCCGAACGCGTCCGTGGCAGCACGGGCCGCCGCGTCGACCGCGTCGGTGTGGATCAGCGGCCGGTGCCAGCCCCGCTCGAGTTCGCCGGCCACCCCCCGATCCGCCAGCAGCGCCTCGACGTTCTCGACGAGTTGGCCCAGCATGAACCGCTTTACCGTCGGGCTCTTGACGCTCGCGTCGCCGTATCTGAGGAGGACGACGTCGGCGTCGGGCGGGTGCATGGGCTGGCGTAGACGATCCGGGGTATATGCCAGTTGCGTCGGCGTTCCGGGAGCCGTCGGTGCCGGGAACCGTCGGCGTTCCGGGAGCCGTCGGTGCTGGGAGCCCTCCGGAAACCCTTTCGTCCCGACGGCTGTCGGTTCGGGTATGATCGACGAGACCGCACGGGAGATCCGGGAGATGCAGACCCACAGCTCCTCGGTCGTGGCGGTGAAAGCGAGCCGGGCGCTCGCGGAGCTGCTCGACCGGGAGTTCGCCACCACGGAGGAGTACCTCCGCTCGCTCGAACACAACGGGAAGGCCCTCCGGCGGGCGAACCCCTCCCACGCCTCCCTGCAGAACGCGGTGCGGGCGATCGTCGACGAGGTCACCGCGGCCGAACCGGAGACCGTCGCGACCGCAAAGGAGCTGACCGACGCGCGGATCGAAGCGGTCGTCGAGCGGATCGAGGCCGGCACCCGCCGGGCGGCACGGAACGGGGCCGACAGGCTCGCCGACGGGGCGACGATCCTGACCCACGACTACTCCTCGACGGTGCTGTCGGCCCTGGAGCAGGCCGTCGAGGACGGCAAACGGTTCGAGGTGCTGGTCACCGAGGCCCGGCCGCGGTACATCGGGCGCAAGACCGTCCGGGCGCTCTCGGACGTCGACGGCGTCGAGCCCACGCTGATCACCGACGCCGCCGCCGGCCACCACCTCGAGGCGTGTGACCGCGTGGTCGTCGGGATGACCTGCATCGTCGACCGGACGCTGTACAACCGGGTCGGCACGTTCCCGATCGCGGCCGCCGCCGACCGGCTCGGGGTCCCGGTCACTGCCCTGGGCGCGGCGTCGAAGCTCGTCACCGGCGGCTTCGTCTTCGAGAACGAGTTCCGCCCGGGCAGCGAGGTGATGCCCGAGCCCGCGGAGGGGTTCGCCGTCTCCAACCCCGCCTACGACGCGACGCCGGTCGACCTGCTCGAGGAGGTCGTCACCGACGACGGCCCCCAAACGTTCTGAGGATCCTTGCGTGCGGTCATCGGGGGCTCCGTACGATCGTCTGGCCCGTGCGTGTGGTCACCACTTTGCTCGGAACTATTATATTTACAAATCGCCTACAACCGCGCCATGTCGGACGAAGATGGAGACGGGCGTAACGGGCCCGAGGTCGCCCTCGAGAACCCGTACTTCCTGTTCAAGCTGTTCCAGTCGGACGTGATCGGCGCCGAGGTCGACTGGGAGAACGAACGGTTCGTGTTCTATCCCGTGAACACGATCCCGGCCGTCGACGACGCCGGATAGGTGCCGGTTCCGACGACGCCGGGTAGGTGCCGGTTCCGACGACGCCGGGTAGGTGCCGGTTCCGACGACGCCGGATAGGTGCCGGTTCCGACGACGCCGGGCAGGTGCCGGTCCCGACGGGGACGGGTTCCGGAGCCGATCGACGACCGTGGATTCGCGTATGCCGCTGGCTCACTCCTCGACGGCTTCTTCGGCCGGCTCCCCGTGCTGGATCACGAACACCGGCCCCAGGAACTGCTCGGCGACCTGGTCGGCGGTCATTCCGAACAGGAACGTCGTCACCGAGGGATCGGACTCCCCCATGACGATCGCGTCGTACTCGTCCGAAGTATCGGCGATCATCTCCCGGGGAGCGCCCCCACGCGAGATCCGGGTCTCGATCGCGTCCGCGGGGATTCCCTCCTCGGAGAGCCGGGTCACGATGCCGTCGAGCAGCGTCTCCACGTCGGCGTCGGTTTCGTCCTCCCCGGCGACGTGGTACAGTGTCACGTCGACGTCGATCGCCTCGAACAGCCCCGAAACCAGGCGGACGAACCGGTCGGCGCCGACGATCCCGCGGACCGAAACGAGCACGTTCTCTATGGGTCTCGTTGCGTTTGGAATCAGCACCGCGAGACAGTCGTGTTCCTCCGTCACCCGGTCGATCGTCGTCTGCCCGTCGTGGGTGAACACGAGCCGGGATTCCACCGTCGCCCCGGCGTGTTCGAGTATCGCCGTGAAATCACCGAGACGGCGGGTGGCCTTCCCTTCGAACTGGTGTCGCGCCTGGTCGGTCGCGGTCTGGTCCGGGACCACGTGGTAGCCAAGCAGGACGACGTGTGCGTTCGCGAGGAGTTCGGGAACGCCCTCCGGGATCGATTCTCCCTCCAGAACACGCACCGGGAGCAAGACGCTGGGTCTGTCGGGCATTGTCTGACCTTCCTGCCGAGTTCGGTCGGACCGATTATAAACGTATCACGCGCTGTCGACGACGGCGGCGAAAGCGCGGCGAGATCGAACCACTCTCCCCGGACACGGCCCACCGCCTCGTTCACCCTTCGACCCCGCCGACGTTCGTGACTTCGATACCGCCCGACAGTTCCGTGTTGTTGTACGGCATGTCGATCCCCTCGGCGTCGAAGCGCTGCTTGACCGCCTCGATGAACTCCGCGCGAACCCCTCCGTAGCTACTCTCCGAGGGATCGATCCAGATGCGTCCCGAGAGGACGACCGACGAATCCCCCAGCTCAGTGACGGGAGCGGAGGGTTCCGGATCGTCCAGGACGCCATCGATGCTCGTCCCCTCCGAGACGATTGCCTCCCGTGCCTGCTCGATGTCGTCGTCGTATCCGATGCCGAAGCCGACCGACAGCCGCCGTTTGTCGTGTGCCACGTTGTTGACCACGGCAGCGTTTGCGAGGTCCCTGTTCGGGACCGTTACCATCTCGTTGTCGAACGTTTTCAGCTTCGTGACCCGGAGTTGAACGTCGGTGACGACGCCGCTGTTGCCGTCCCACTCGATCCAGTCACCGACCGTGAAGGGTTCGTCCTGAATGATGAACACGCCGGCGACGAAGTTGGCAATGAGCCCCTGTGTGGCGAAGCCGACCGCGAGCGCGAGCGCCCCGGCCAGGACCGCAAACGACGAGAGGACGACGCCGAATCCGGCCACCGTCGCGGCGAGGGCGACGGAAACGACGGCGGTGAGAACGACGGTGATGCTCACGGCGAGGCTCACGAGCGTCTCATCGAACTCGCGCTGTCTGAGTCCCGTCTTTACCGTCCGGGTCAGGAAATACTTCCCGAGCAGATAGATGAGGACGAACACGACGACGAAAAGGGCGACCGTCACAGCTGCGTCGATGATTGCCGGCACGTACTCCTGGGGGTCTATCGGAAACTCCTGTTGAATCGGGTACATCTATATCCGTGTCACACGATATGTTCTGTCACGATAAACCTGCCGAGAGGGCGGTGGGGCAGCACGGATCCCAC
>LKNG01000179.1 GCA_001564115.1 Natrialbaceae archaeon Tc-Br11_E2g8
CCGCGTCTCGCTCGGGCTCGCGGCTCCGCCGCTCGCCGTTCGCGTCGCCGCGGCTCAGCGCACGCCACGGTGGACGGCGAGCTCGTCGTCGTCCCCTCACCCCCGGTCGTCGTCGTTTTCGTGGTCGGCTCCGTCGTCGGTTCCGTCGTCGGTTCCGTCGTCGTTTTCGTGGTCGGCTCCGTCGTCGGTTCCGTCGTCGTTTTCGTGGTCGGCCCCGTCGTCGGCTCCGTCGTCGGCTTCGTCTTCGTCCCGGTGGTCGGTTCCGTGGTCGGTTCCGTCGTCGGCTTCGTCTTCGTCCCGGTGGCTGGTCCCGTCGTCGTTTCGGTGAGCGTCGTGAGTTCGGGTCCCGCCGACGGTCCGGTCGTCGTGGACGGGTTCGGGCGGCTCGGGGGGTTCGAACGCGGCGGTGAGGAGCGCCCAGGCTCGCGTCTCCCGGAGCTCCGCGAGGCTCCGGCGCGACCGGGTGCCGAGGGCGGCCAGCCCCGCCCCGGCCAGGTACGCCACGGCGAGCGCCGGGGTTCCGGCGGCGACGACCAGCGGGAGCGTCGCCGCGAGCGCGCCGAGCGCGGCCAGGCTGGCGATCCGGATCGGTCGCTCCCGGACGGCGAGCGCGAGCCGCCGCAGTCGGTCGCCGAGCCAAGACGTCGGCAACCCCGCGGCGAGCGTCCGGCCGACGCGCTCGGTCGCCGCGATCGCCGGCCCGACGCTCCGGGTCTCCCGTAAGTCGATGACGATCACGTCCGGCTCGGGCTCGCTCGTCAGCCACCGGTAGAGCCACGAGGCGGTCGCGAACGCCCGCAGCCGGGCACCGAGCCGGGCCGTCCGGGCCCCCTCGACGGCCCCGGTCAGCCGGGCCGTGGCGTCCACGCGAGCCACGGCCCGGCCGGCGACCGACCCTCCCAGCGCGGCCACGAGCCGGGAGCCTCCCGTGGCCCTCGCGAGCCCTCCCCGAGAGCTCGCGGGGGCGTCCTCCGTCTCCGGGTGGATGGATGAGTCCGCGAGGGCGTCCGTGGTATCACCGTCGTCTGCGACGTCGGTGCCGTCTACAGCGTCGCCGTCCACAGCATCGACGCCGTCTGCGACGTCGGTGCCGTCCACAGCATCGACGCCGTCTGCGACGTCGGTGCCGTCCACAGCATCGGCGTCCGCAGTGCCGTCTACAGCATCGGCGTCGTCCACAGAGGCCGAAAAGTACCCCCGAACGCGAGCGACTCTCGCGCGAAGGCGCGACCCGCCCGCGACGCGCCCGAGACGCTCGCGGACCGCCCCGGCCAGCGCGAGCGTCCGCGAGCCGCGGCGGGCGGCGTCGATCATCGCTCGAGGACGGTGACCTCGCCCGCGACGAGCCGCGGGCCGACGTCGAGGGTGATCGTATCGCCCTCCCGGAGGGAGTCGCCGTGGAACCGCAGCCCGGTCTCGGTCTCGCGGGTCGCGAGCTCGACGGTCAGCGTGACGTCCCTGTTCTTCGGGTGCTCGCGCAGGAAGATGTCCCCGTCCTCGCTCTCTAGGACGACGTCGGCGGGCTCGCTCTCGACGGCCTCGATCGTCGCCAGCGTCTCCCCGCGTTCGGTCTCGGTCATCCCGGCCGCGAGCCCGTCGGCGACCGACGGCGGGACGTCCTCGAGTTCGACCTGGGCGACGGTCGTCGTCGGCTCGCCGGGTTCCTCCAGGCTCCCCCGCCGGAGGAGCTCCCCCTCCAGGTCGTAGCCGTCGGTCTCGAAGGGGACGGTCGAGCCCAGCGAGAGCCCCTCCCCGAGGAACGTCGGCGAGCCGTCCTCCTCCAGGGTCAGCAGGTCGACGCCGACGAGCACGCGCCGCTGGTCGGCGCCGGTCGGGTAGGTGGCCACCGACCGGACCGTCCCCACGGTCTCCCCGCCCAGGCGGTACTCGTCGCCCTCCTCGATCTCCGCGGCGGTCGTCGCCGTCGTCGTCGCCTCGAGGACGGCCGGCGTCTCCTCGATCGTCGGCGCGCCGTCGGGGCCGTCGCCCCGCTGGACGACCTCGCCGTCGAGGGCGTAGGTGCCCGTCTCGAGGGGGACGGTCGTCCCGAGCGTCAACGACCGGCCGGCGAACGTCGGCGAGCCGTCCCGCTCGACCGTCGAGAGGCCGGCCTCGACCAGCACGTACCGCTCGTCGTCGCCGATCGGGTAGGTCGTCACCGACCGGACCGTCGCGAGCTCGTGGCCGCCCAGCCGGTAGCTGTCTCCCTCGGCGATCTCCGCGGCGGTCGACGCCGTCGTCGTCGCCTCGAGGACGACCGGCGTCTCCGCCGTGACCAGCGACTCCCCGTCGGGACTGACTGCGGTCACCTCGCCGTCGGCCTCGTAATCGAGGGTGTCGAGTTCGATCTCCTGGCCGATCCGCAGCCGCTCGCCGGCGAACCGGAAGACCTCCTCGCCGCGGGCCTCGTCGAAGACCCGCTCGCCGCCGACCTGCGCGCGGACGGTGAGGTGAGGGTCGCCGTCTTCCTCGGCCGGCGCCGAGACGTGGACGTCGGTCACCGTCAGGTTGTGGCCGTGGGCCTCGGCGACCATCCGGTCGCCCTCGCCGACCCGCTCGATCACGTACTCGGGCTGTTCGCCCAGGTCGATCGTCGCGTACCGGCTCTCGGGCTCGCCGTCGGCGCCGAGGACGCCGACGAAGGCGATCCCGGCGACGACGACCGCGAGCAGGAGGACGATCGCGAGCGCGTCGATCACGTTGAGGACGCCAAAGAGGTTGCCGTCGTCGTCGATCAGCGCCATCGGTGGAGGTCACCCGACGGAGTCATTGCCCGGAAGAGTCGGCTGCTCTCACATAGGCGTTTTGAACGGACGCCGCCGGGAATGGCAACCGTCTTGTGGCTCCCGGCGAACCGTCGACCGAATGGTCGCCGTCCCGTGGCCCCTCGGGCCCGACGCGTTCGTCCTCGCGACCGAGGGGGAGCTGGCGGAGCTGCTCGTGGCGATCCTCGCCGGCGTCGTCCAGGGGGTAGTCGAGTGGCTGCCGGTCTCGAGCCAGGGCAACCTCGCGATGTTCCTGACCGCGGTCGGCACCGACCCAGCCATCGCCCTCCAGCTCGCGCTGTTCTTGCAGGTCGGGACGACCCTCTCGGCGGCGACCTACTACCGCGAGGAGATCGAGCTGGCGGTCCGAGCGGTGCCGGGCTGGCGGCCGGAGACCGCCTACGAGGGCGGAAACGCCGTCGCCTCCTACGTCGTCGTCGCGTGTCTGCTGACCGGTATCGTCGGCATCCCCCTCTACGTCTTCGCCGTCGACCTCGCCGGCCGGCTCACCGGCGGCGCCTTCGTCGCGGTCGTCGGCGCGTTGCTCGTGCTCACCGGCCTCCTCCAGCTCGCCGTCGACGACGTCGCGATGGGCGGCCGGGAGGCGCCGACGCTGCTCGACTCGGTGCTGGTCGGCGCGGTCCAGGGGGTCGCGATCCTGCCCGGGGTCTCCCGATCCGGGGTGACGACGAGCGCGCTGTTGTTCCGCAGCTACGAGCCCGCGAGCGCGTTCCGGCTCTCCTTTCTGCTCTCGATCCCCGCGAGCCTCGGCGGCGCCGCGCTCACCGTCGCCGGCGCCGGCGGCCTCCCCGGGATCGCCCCCGGCCCGGCGCTCGCCGCGCTCGTCGTCAGCGCCGTCGTCGGCTACCTCACCATCGACGCCCTCATGCGGGTCGTCGAGCGCGTCCCGTTCTGGGCCGTCTGTTTCGGCCTCGGCGGGCTCGCGATCCTCGGCGGCGGGCTCGTCGTCGTCGCGGGCTGAGAGCGGGGCCGGCGGTATCCCCCACGAGCTGACGGGAGGCGACTCCGTCGCCGCCGAACCGGCGAGAAGACCACACAGCGATCACGAACCCCGAACCGTCATCGGTGCCACAAGTATCAAAGAATTTATCACACAGCCACTGCTGTTCTCGACCGGATGCTCACCGGCTGGCGGTATCGCGTCGTCGGGTTCGTCGGCACCGTCTCGCTGGTCGCCGGCGCGCTCCTCGTGGCGAACCACCCCCTCTCCCAGACGCTGTTTACCACCCACGTGCCGCTTTTCGACCGGCTCGAGCCGACGGTCCTCGAGGGGGCGTCGCTGTACTGGGCGCTGGCGCTCACCGTGGCGTTCGTCGCCGGGGCCGCGCTCCCGCTGTACAGACCCCAGCCCCGCCGGATCCTCGATACCGTCTTTCTCGCCCAGAAGCGCGTCGTCCTCGGCGGGCTCGGGCTGGCGACGCTCGGCTACTTCAAGTGGTCCCACCGGCTGCCCCGCCAGACGCTCGTGATGACCGTCGGGCTGCTCGCGATCGTCCTCCCCGCGTGGTTCGTCCGGATCCGTCGCCGACCGAGCGACGAGCCCGGACGGACGCTGATCGTCGGCGACGACCGCTCGAGGATCGAACGCGTCGCGCCCGCGATCGACGCCCCCGTGATCGGCTACCTCTGTCCGACCACCGTCGGCGTCCGGGACTGGGGCGGGGAGCCGGTCGGCGACGGCGGCGTCCCCGTCGGGGGGAGTCGGGAGCGTGAGTCGCCGGGAGCCACCGTCGACGACGACCTCGCGCGGATCGAAGGCGAGATCGACGAGCTCGGTCGGCTGGGGGCGATGCCCCGTCTGGGCGGGCTCTCCCGGCTCGAGGACGCCCTGCTCGAGTACGACGTCGACACCGTCGTGCTCGCGTTCGCCCGGCCCGACCGCGCGGAGTTCTTCGGCGCGCTCGACGCCTGCCACGACCACGGGGTGAGCGCGAAGGTCCACCGGGAGTACGCCGACAGCGTCCTCGTCGCGGAGGGCGCGGTCGGCGACCTCGTCGACGTCGACCTCGAGCCCTGGGACCCGCTCGATCACCTCTCGAAGCGGCTGTTCGACGTGGCGTTCGCGGCCGTCGGGCTGACCGTCTTCGCGCCGGTCATGCTCGCGATCGCCGTCGCGATCAAACTCGAGAGTCCCGGGCCGGTCTTTTACACCCAACACCGGACCGCGGGCTTCGGGGAGACGTTCCCCGTCTACAAGTTCCGATCGATGCTCCCCGACAGCGAGGACGTCACCCCCGGCGAGGAGGGCGACCGGGTCACCCGCGTCGGGCGCGTCCTCCGGGACACCCACCTCGACGAGCTGCCCCAGCTGTGGTCGATCCTCGTCGGCGAGATGAGCGTCGTCGGCCCCCGGGCCGCCTGGGTCGAAGAGGAGGTGCTCCTCGAGGAGAACGCCCCCGCCTGGCGCAAACGCTGGTTCGTCAAACCCGGGCTGACGGGGCTCGCCCAGGTCAACGGCGCCGAGAGCACCGATCCCAACCTCAAGCTGCGATACGACCTCGAGTACATCCGCAAGCAGTCGTTCTGGTTCGATCTGCGGATCGTCCTCCGGCAGGTGTGGATGGTCCTCGTCGACGCCGCGGAGACGCTTCGGGGCTGATCGGACGGAGCCGACGAGCGCGGTCGACGGCGGACGACCGAAGGACCGAGCTCCGCGGCGGGGTAGGGACTCGACCCGACCGTGTGGCTCCGGTGTCGCTGCCACTGCCCGTCACGCAGAGACGGACCGGTCG
>LKNG01000180.1 GCA_001564115.1 Natrialbaceae archaeon Tc-Br11_E2g8
ATCCCGAGGGTGAACCGGCCGTCGGTCCCGAACGAGACGAGCCGGTCGCCGCCGGCGTGGACCTGCTGGGGCCGCCCGGAGCTCGTCCGTTTCACCGAGAGCGGCTCCGAGGGCGGGAACAGCGCCTCCCCCGCGCCGGCCCCGAACTGGTAGTCGGCGACCGTCCGGAGCTCCTCGAGACCCGTCTTCCCGTCGGCTGGCTCGCTCATCGACGACCGTTGGCGACGTGGGGTCGAAAGCGCTTCGACCCGCCTTCGCCGTCGGCTCACCCTTCGGAGGTACGGTATCGGCGGACGTCGACGCCGTCCTCGTGGCCGACACAGACCACGTCGGCCATCCCGACGAACAGGCCGTGTTCGAGGACGCCGGGGATCGCCGACAGCGCCGCCGCGAGCCCGGCTGGGTCGTCTACGGGACCGAACGCGGAGTCGACCACGAGGTTTCCGTTGTCGGTCACGACCGGCCCGTCCTTACCCTCGGCCGCCCGGAGTGCGGGCTCGCCGCCGAGCCCGCGGAGCGCGTCCTCGACGACGGGGACGGCGTCGGGGAGGACCTCGACTGGGATCGGCCGGTCGAGCGTCGCGGCGAGCTTCGAGGGATCGACGACGACCAGAAACCGGTCGGCGGCCGCGTCGACGACTTTCTCCCTGGCGTGGGCCGCGCCGCCGCCTTTGATCAGGGCCGCCGTCGGCTCGCCGCGATCGGAGGTGGCCGTCTCCCCACCGTCGACCCCCGCCGACCGGTCGACGGTCGCCAGCTGGTCGGCGCCGTCGATCGCGACGTCGACGCCCCCGACCTCGTCGAGGGCGGTCAGCGGGATGCCGACCTCGATCGCGAGCTCGCGGGACTGGTGGGAGGTGGGAATCCCGCGGACGTCGAGCCCGTCGGCCCGCCGTCGCCCGAGCGCGCGGATCGCGTGGGCGGCCGTCGATCCGGTGCCGAGCCCGACGACGTCGCCCTCGCTCACCGCCTCGGCCGCCCGCTCGCCGGCGCGGCGTTTCGCCGCCTCGGAACCGCCCTCCCGTTTCATGCTCGTGACCCTCGCCCGGCGATCATAAAAACACCCGTGTCGACGGCCACGGGACGTCCTCGCCGGCGGCCCACGTCTCCGGAGCCGATCTACGCCTCGGGAACTGGCCCGTCGCAGACGGCTCACCCCTCCGGAATCGGACCGCGCCGACGGCTCACCCCTCCGGAATCGGACCGCGCCGACGGCTCACCCCTCCGAAAGGTCGATCCGCCGGCCCGTCAGCGACTCCGCTTCGATCTCGTAGAGTTCGATCTCGAGCTCGCGTCTGTCCTCCCGCCAGAGCTCGAACAGCGGCCGCATCATCTCCCCGAACGCCTCGACGTACTCGAGGTCGATCTCCTCGTTCGTGATCCGTCTCGGCCTGCCCTCGGCGATCACGCTCCGGTATCGCGGCGGGGCCTCCTCGTAGACGACGAGCTGTGCGCGCGGTCGCTCGTCGAAGAAGCGCCGTTTGGTCGATCCCTCGGCGAACACCATCCGGAAGTAAAACCGGCGACCGTCCGCGTCGTAGCGGTAGGTCACCGGGATGCAGTAGGTCCCCTTCGGCCGCGGGAGCGCCAGCACGGCGACCTGCCGGCCGGTGAGAAACTCCGTCACCTCCGCCGTCGTCATCTCGACTTGCTCGTCGACGGTCATCGGTCGGTCACCTCCACGTTCGTCTCGAAGGCGTCCGCCGTGACCGCGCTCCCACACATGATACAGCCCCGATCGAGAAAGCCCCGCTTCGTGGTCTCGCTCATGTGTACCACCTCGCCACACTCCGGACACTCGAAGCGGACGTCGGCGTCTTCCGGCGTCGACAGCCGGTCGCCGGCCGCCTCGTTGACGATCAACACCGGTACCGTCGCCTTCTCGTGGACACAGTTGGCGACGCTGCCTTTCAGCAGCCGACCGATGCCGGACTCGCTCGCCGATCCCATGACGATCACGTCGGCGTCGACCTCCCCGGCGTACGCCACGATCGACTCGCAGGGATCGCCGCTCCGTACCGCCGTCGTGACCTCCACGCCGCGGTCTTTCGCCTCGTGTTCGACGTAGGTGACCGTTCCAGCCGCCTCCCGCTGTGGCCGTGCACGGAGCTGATCGCGGGCCTCGAACTCCTTGGCCACCGAGAGTCCGTGGACGGTCGCACCCATGCCCTCGGCCAGGTCGATAGCGTGATCCGCCGCCCGGCGGGCCCCCTCGCTCCCGTCGGTCGCGACGAGTACGTCCCGGTACATACCCGACCATTCGTCGGCCAACGCCTTGGAGTTGACTCTGTATATATCGGTAATTTATGAGGGTCGGAGGGCGGTCGGTGACCGGAACCACACGGCCGGCGACTCGGGTCGGGACGGTCGGTCGAGGATCGGATTCACACGGCCGGCTCGCCGGCCGTGGATTGACGTGTCTCGGCTCCCAAAGACGGCCGTGTCAACCGATATCGCCTACGAGCTGGGGTTCCGGTCGGTCGACCGGGAGTTCGTCGACCGCCGGCTGCCCGTGGAGGGGAGCCTCCCCGACTGGCTCTCGGGGTCGCTGATCCGCAACGGCCCCGGCCGGTTCGAGATCGGCGACCGACGGGTGACCCACTGGTTCGACGGGCTCGCGATGCTCCGGCGGTACGCGTTCGAGGACGGCGAGGTGCGCTATACGAACCGATTTCTCCGGACGGAGGCCTACGAGCGCGCGCTGGCCGGCGAGACGATGGGCGAGTTCGGCACCGACGCCGGGCTCCGGACGCCCTTGAAGTGGCTCCGCGCGCTCGGCCCGCCGGCGGCCACCGACAACGCGCCCGTCCACGTCGCCCGGATCGGCGGGGAGTTCCTCGCGCTCACCGAGGCGCCCCGTCGGGTCGCGTTCGACCCCGTGACCCTCGAGAGCCGCGGGGAGTTCGCCTTCGGGGACGAGCTGACCGTCCACCTCGCGACGGCCCACCACGTCGTCGACGGGGCTCGCGGGGAGACCGTCGGCTACGGGCTGGAGTTCGGCCGGCCCCACCGGTTTCACGTCTTCCGGATCCGCGACGGCGAGCGCCGACGCGAGCTCATCGGCTCCGTCGAGGCGACCGGGCCGGGCTACGTCCACAGCGTCGCCGTCACCGCCGACCACGTCGTGCTCTTCGAGACGCCCCTGCACGTCTCCCTGCCGCGGCTGCTCGCCCCCTGGAACCAGGGGCTGCTCGACGGGCTGGTCTACCGGCCGGAGCGTGGTACCCGGATCGTCGTGATGGACCGACACAGCGGCGAGGTGGTCGCGGAGCCGGTCGTCCCGCCGTTTTTCACCTTCCACCACGTCAACGCCTTCGAGGACGGAGGGATCGTCGCGGACCTGATCGAGTTCGAGGACGACGGCATCGTCCGGGCGCTCTCGTTTGCCTCCCTCTCGGAGGACGCGTTCGCGGCCGCCCCGGACGGCCGGCTCGTCCGGTACCGGATCGGCCACGACGGCCGGGTCTCCCGCCGGCGGCTGTACGACGGCGGCCTCGAGTTGCCGACCGTCCCGCCGCCGGTCCGGACGCACCGACACCGGTACGTCTACGCCCAGGCGACCGACCGCCGTGGGGCGAACGGCCTGGTGAAAGTCGACGTCGACCGCGAGGTCGCCACCGAGTGGTGGGAACGTGGCGTCTACGTCGAGGAGCCACGGATGGTCCCCCGGCCCGGGGGAACGGCCGAGGACGACGGCGTCGTGCTCGCCACGGCGCTCGACACGGTCGGCGAGCGCTCCCTGTTGCTCGCGTTCGACGCGGCCAACCTGGAGGAGCTCGCCCGCGCGGAGCTGCCCCACGTCGTCCCCTTCGGCTTCCACGGGCGGTTCTTCGGGGACGTCTGAGCGCGTCGCCCCCCAATCCGAGGGACGGCTCCCCGTTCGGGCGCGTCGCTTCCCGACGTCGTTAGCCGTCCACTTGAGGTGTCTTCGCCCCGTCGACGTCGTATGCTCACCCCCCGGGTCGGGACGGTCGCGGAGTACGAGGTCGACGGCGAGACGCGCGTCCCCTGGCTGCTCGGTACCCAGCTGTCGACCGACGCCGGGCCGCTCGCCCGCGCGCCGGCCGGGAGCCGCGTCCTGCTGATCGAGGCCCACGGCTTCGCCAGGCGGCTGCCCTACCACGTCCAGAAGCTGACGCTCGTGTTCGCCGCGATGCGGGCGTTCCGGGACCGTCTGCGGGAGGCCGGCTACGACGTCGTCTACCTGCGAGCCGAGACGTTCGGGGAGGCCCTCGGGACGTACTTCGAGCGGTATCCGGCGGACACCCTCGTCCTCGCGCCCTCGCCGAGCCACGGCAGCGGCCGGCGGCTGGCAGAGCTGGCCGACGGCGCCGGCGGGGCGGTCGAACTCGTCGACAACGAGCTGTTCGTCTCGACGCCGGCGGCGTTCGACCGGTGGGCCGGGGACGCCCACCGCTACCGCCACGAGGAGTTCTACCGGCACATGCGCCGGGAGACGGGCGTCCTGATGGCCGACGGCGAGCCGGTCGGCGGCGAGTGGAACTACGACGCGGACAACCGGGAGACGCCACCGCCGGGGTGGGAGCCGCCACGGCGGCGGCGGTTCGAGCCCGACGAGCGGACCCGCGCGGTCGCCGCGTGGGTCGACGGGGAGTTCGACACCTGGGGTGATCCGGAGGGGTTCGCCTGGCCGGTCACCCGCGAGGACGCGCGGACGGCCCTCGAGGCGTTCGCGACCGAGCGCCTGCCGGCGTTCGGCCCCTACCAGGACGCCATGCGCCGGGGGGAGCCCGCGATGGCCCACTCGCTGCTCTCGCCGGCGATCAACCTCGGGCTGATCCACCCCTGGGAGGCGATCGAACGGGTCGAACGCGCCTACGAGGAGGACGACCGGGTGGCGATCAACGACGCCGAGGGCTTTCTGCGGCAGGTCCTCGGCTGGCGGGAGTTCCTCAGACACGTCTACCGCCGGGAGATGCCGGCGCTCGCCCGGGCGAACCAGCTCGGGGCGGACCGGGAGCTGCCGGCGGCCTACTGGAGCGGCGAGACGCGGATGGCCTGTCTCGGCGAGGCCGTCGGCGACGTCCACGACCGGGGGTACGCCCACCACATCCAGCGGCTGATGGTGCTCGCGAACCTCGCGACGCTGTGGGGCGTCGAACCCCGCCGGCTGAACGAGTGGTTCCACGCCACGTTCGTCGACGCCTACCACTGGGTGACGACGCCGAACGTGATCGAGATGGGCCAGTACGGCGCGGGCGTGTTCGCCACCAAACCGTACGTCTCCTCGGCGAACTACGTCGACCGGATGTCAGACTACTGTGCGGGCTGTCCGTACGACCCCGACGCGACCGTCGGCGAGGACGCCTGTCCGCTGAACGCCCTCTACTGGGAGTTTCTCGACAGAAACGAAGACGAGCTGCGCTCTAGCGGCCGGATGGGGCTGATGTACAGCCACGTCGACCGCAAACGCGAGGCCGGCGAGCTCGAGGCGATCCGCGAGCGGGTCGCCCGGCTCCGCGAACTCGAGAGCGA
>LKNG01000016.1 GCA_001564115.1 Natrialbaceae archaeon Tc-Br11_E2g8
CCGAAGTCGACGAACTGGAGAAAGGAGAGCACGACCTCCGGCTGGGCCATCCGGCTGAACCCGAGCCCGAACCCGAAGATCAACCCCCCGACAAAGACGGCCGGCAGAAAGAGGGGGTGGGCCTCGTGGTCGGCGCTCAACGCAGGACACCTCCCGGAGCCGACGCTCGTTCCGTCCGAGAGCCTCGCTTCTGTCGAGACGCTCGCTGCGCTCGCGTCTCGCGGCTCACGGCACCACCCCCACGGCCATCACCAGCTGGGCGGTGCCGATCGCGACGAGCAGGAACGTCGCGACGCCGACGAATGAGGTCGGCGACGCCGAGCCGACCCCGCAGACGCCGTGACCGGAGGTACAGCCCTTCCCGACCCGGGTGCCGATGCCGATGAGGATTCCGCCGGCGAACA
Organism: Natrialbaceae archaeon Tc-Br11_E2g8; assembly: GCA_001564115.1. Classification (GTDB taxonomy): domain Archaea; phylum Halobacteriota; class Halobacteria; order Halobacteriales; family Natrialbaceae; genus Tc-Br11-E2g8. Next base: position 405 of record LKNG01000016.1, read on the forward strand.
GCCGCCACGGCTGGACCTCGGTCGTCCAGACGCCACCGCCGACGGTCAGCGCGTAGATCGCCGCACCGAGGACGATGCCGAGGGTGAACACGACTCGCCAGTCCCGCGAGGGCCGGTACTGCTGAAACCGGGAGCGGTTCGACCAGTACGACAGCGTCGACTCGAGGAACGTGCTTGCCCCGGCGATCCGCCCCGTCGCCAGATAGATGACGACGACGCCGAGGCCGACCAGCAGGCCGCCGACCGCGTACTCGAAGATCCCGTTCGGGAAGGGATCCGCGAGCACGAGTGATGTCTCCGCGATCATACCGTACGGTGACGCGGCAGCCGTATCAACCCACCACCCCCGGTGAATCTTGTGTATATCTGTGACGGGGGCTGACCGGACCGCGATCACTCCCGTGGTGCCGGCCACGCGGCGGTGACGACGAGATAACAGACGACCCCGACACCGAGCAGGAGGTAGTACTGCAACCGACCCCAGCCGGCCGAGAGCGCCCACAGAGTCACCAAAAGCGTCCAGAAGCCGACGACGACGGCGTCGACGAGGAGTCCGAATCCGATTCCGAGCACCGATCGTCCCCGCATACTCAGAAGTGATAGCCGTAGCGGTCGGTCAGCCGGTAGGCGGCGGTTCCCCAGACGTAGCTCTGTCCCGGCCACCAGGTCCGTGCGTTGTTGAGCCCGGCGACGAGTGCGCCGGCACTCGTCTCGTGGTAGTTCACCGAGCCACTGTCGCCGTCGGTCATGTCCGTCTCCTTGCCCCACCGGAGCTGGCCGTACCGGAGGCGACCGTCGATCAGGCGGGTGGCCGCGTCGACACCCTGTATCGTCCCGGTCGCGTGGCGAGTCATCGCGCCGGCGGTCGCGAGCGGTTCGTCCCTGGCGATCAGGTCGGCGAGCCCCCACCGCGTCAGCTGCCCCCGGACCCGGATCGACGTCCGTCCCTCGATCCGGCTCACGGGGGTGTACTCCCCGGTCGGGCGTGCGAGAACCAGGTCCTCCCGTGGGTGATCCTCGATCACGCGGCCGGCCTCGCCGCTCCCGACGCCGGCAAACGGGATCCGGAGGAACTCGCCGCGACCGTCCTCGACGTCGTCGAACGCGTGGCTGGCCGTCCCGAACGACGGACCGGACTCCCCCTGTCGGTAGATCGTCGGCGTGAACGTGGAGGTGACGTCGTTGGCTCCACAGGCGACGCCGCCGGGCACCTCGCCGTCTGCCGGCTCGGGAAGTCGGTACGGGACGGCCCTCGTGGCGTCGGTGTCCCTCCTGAGTCCCTCGATACCCTCCAGGTCGAACCGAAAGCCGTCGAGCAGCTCCCCGAGGAGGTCGGCGACCTCGTCGTACATCGGCGCCGAGACCTGTGCGGAGATGGACGCGGAACCCGACCCGTACTCGCCGGGAACGACCGAACTGCCCAGATAGCCGGTCGGGGCCACCCGCGCGAGCCGTCGGTTCAACGCGAACGCCCGCGACACCGCGGCGTGCCAGTCGGCGGGCACCGTCCGGCTCCGCTCTGTCAGCGCCGAGGGCTCGCCCGGCTCCGACCGCACCAGGGCCGTGACGACCGTCTCCTCGCCGTCTGCCCCCAGGGTGGGCCCCGCACCGAGGAGGCGACTCACGCCGAGGGCGGAGCCGCCGGCCGCGACGGTGCGAAGCAGCGTCCGGCGGTCGACGCGCTCGGCAGGTGGCGTCGCCGCTCTATCGGTCGAGTCCTCCATCGGTGTTCCCAACCGGTCCGTGGCCGTCGCCGAAATCGGCGCCGGGCTACGGGCCGTGACTGTCGGAACCTACGTCACGGTCGGGTATTCCCGTTGGCCTTGCAGGTGCCGGGTCCCGGGTGTGGGACACTCTTCTGGCGACCGAAACCCCCGTCGGGTGTCGGCTCGTCCACTGGCCGACCGGAGTCATCGTCGGTGGGAGCGATCCCCGCCCGGATCGCCGGGACTCAACCACCCAGGAAGTCGCGTCTGACCTGTTCGTCGGCGAGCAGGGTCTCGCCGTCGTCCTCGTACCGGTTTCGCCCCTGGACCAGCACGTACCCCCGATCGCACCGCCGGAGGGCTTCCTTCGCGTTCTGTTCGACCATCAGGACGGCCGTACCGGCCTCGTTGACGACGTCGACGCGGTCGAACATGTCCTCGACGAGGTCCGGGGCGAGCCCGGCGGAGGGCTCGTCGAGCAAGAGCAGATCGGGGTCGAGCATCAGTGCTCGTCCCATCGCGACCATCTGCTGTTGGCCGCCGCTCATGCTACCTGCCTTCTGGTCCTGGCGTTCCTCCAGGATCGGGAACCGGTCGAACACCGCCTCGAGGGCGTCCTGGGGGACCTCATCGAGGATGTACGCCCCCATCTCGAGGTTCTCGCGCACCGTCAGCGACGAGAAGACGTTGTCGTTCTGGGGGACGTAGCCGATGCCGTGGGTGATGATCTCCTCGGGCCGCCGGCCGCTTATCTCCACCCCCTGGAACTCGACCGTCCCGCCCATGTGCGTCGTCAGCCCGAACACCGACTTCATCACCGTCGACTTGCCGGCGCCGTTCGGGCCGACGACGGTGACGTACTCGCCGTTTCCGACCTCGAGGTCGACGTCGTAGAGCACCTGGAGGTCGCCGTAGCCGGCGTCTAATCCCTCGACACGGAGCATCAGACCTCACCCCCGAGATACGCCTCGATGACACGTTCGTCGGCCTGGATCTCCGCCGGGGTGCCCTCCGAGAGCACTCGGCCCTGGTGCATGACGATCACGTGCTCGCAGTTGTCCATGATGACGTCCATATCGTGTTCGACCAGCAGGAACGTGTACCCCTCCTCGCGTAGCTCGTGGATGCGTTCGAGAAGCTTCTTCTCGAGGGAGGGGTTCACCCCGGCCATGGGCTCGTCGAGCAACAGCATCTCCGGGTCGGTCAGGAGTGCCCGGGACAGCTCCAGGAGCTTTCGCTGTCCACCCGAGAGGGCGCCGGCCCGCTCGTGGGCGAGGTGGTCGATCTCGAACAGCTCCAGGATCTCCCACACCCGTTCTAGCAGCTCGCGTTCCTCGGCGACGACCTCCCGTCTGGCGATCGGCGTGACCGACCGCCACAGCGACTCGCCCAGCTGCCCTTTGAACGCGAGCAGCATGTTCTCGAGGACGGTCATCTCGCTGAGCTCGCGGGCGATCTGGAACGTCCGGACGAGCCCGCGGTTGGCGACGCCGTTCGGTCCCAGTCCCGTGATCTCCTCGCCCTCGAAGACGATGTTGCCCGAGTCGGGGGTGTACACCCCGGTGATCAGGTTGAACGTCGTCGACTTTCCGGCGCCGTTCGGGCCGATCAGTCCCGTGATCGTCCCCCGTTCGACGGAGAAGCTGGCGCCGTCGACGGCGACGACCCCGCCGAAACGCTTCTCCACGTTCGAAACCGAGAGCGGATGGTCCGAGACGGCGTCGAGCTCGCTCCCAGAGACGTCGCTCCGTTCGGCCTCACTCATCGGACTCACCCCCATCGGCGCGTGCGGACGAGGACGGGCCGGCCGTCGGCGGCCGCTCCCGCCGGAGGTCGATCGGGGAGGCGGGCTCGTTACGGTGGCCCAGCAGCCCGTCGGGCCGGTAGATCATCAGGCCGATCAGGATGGCCCCGAACAGGATAAACCGGATGTTCGGTAGCTGGCCGACGACGTAGCCGAGCAGGGGTAACGGATCGAGCCCGCCGAGAGCGACGACCCCGTCGTACACCGTGTCCGGCCGGGGGAGGTCGACGTTCTGTCGGACGATCCGCTGGACGTACGGTGGCCCCTCGAACAGCAGGCCGATGAACACGAACGCACCGATCACGCTGCCGGTGTTCGAACCCGAGCCGCCGATGATCAACGCGATGAAGATGTAGAAGGTGACGATCGGCAGGAAGGCGTTGGGATCGACGTAGCCGTTCCGACCCTGCCAGACGATCCCGGCCAGCCCCATGATCGCACAGCCGAGGACGAACACCTTGATCTTCACCAGATCCGTGTTCTTCCCGAGGGATTTCGTCGCGAGTTCGTCCTCCCGAATCGCCTTCAGCACCCGTCCGAACGGGGAGTTTCCGGTCCGCACCAGCAGCCAGAACACCGCCGCGACGAGGAGGACCAACGTCAGCGTGTACAGCCAGTTCTCGACGAGCGTCCGCTCTATGCCGAGCGCGTTCGTCACGGTCAACAGCTGTCGGCCAAAGAGGTTCGTCCCCTGTTCGATGGTACCGCCCCGATAGAGGATCCAGCTCGGGACGACGGTGTCGAGCCTGGCGAAGTTGATGCCGGCGCCGCCGCCGGTGCCCAGCTCCCGGCCGAGGACCTCGAACTCCCTGAGAGCACCGGAGGTGATCAGCAGTCGGATCACCTCCGCGAACGCGAGTGTAACGATCGCGAAGTAGTCAGCCCTGATCCGCAGGGCCGGCAACACGACGATCAGCCCGACGAGCCCCGCCGCGACCATCCCGAGGACGATCCCCACGGGAACCGGCAATCCGAGCCCCGGCGTGCCCGTCGCACCCGGGTCGATGTCGGCGGTCGCGATCGCCATCGTGTACGCGCCGACGGCCATAAAGCCCGCGACGCCGATGTTGAACAGGCCGGTGTACCCCCAGTGGAGGTTGAGCGCGAGCACGACCAGGGCGTAGGCGGCCGCGAGGAAGGTGACGGTCCGGAGCGTCCGCGTGACCCCACCGAAGCCGAGTCCGGTCACGAGCCCGAGACCGGCGATAAAGACGTAGACGCCGAGCACCGTCGCGACGATCAACAGCAGGTCCGACTGCCAGCGGGGTAACGCCGCGAACCGGTCGGTGAGGGAGTCGTCGGCCGACGGGTCGCCGGAATCCACGCCGCCGTCGGTCGGCGACCCGTCTTCGGGTTCCCCGCTGGCGTCGTCGCGATCGGATGGCTCGTCGCTCATGCCGTTTCGACACCTCCGAACAGGCCCTGTGGCCTGAAGATGAGAATCAGGATCATAAGCAGGAAGGCGGCGACCCGGGTGAGGTCACCGGAGATCCAGACGAGCATCAGGTTGTCGGCGACGCCGATGATCAGGCCGCCGGTGATCGCCCCGTAGATCGAGCCGATCCCCCCGAGGATTACCGCAGCGAAGATCAGCAGTAACAGGAACCAGCCGGTGTTGAAGTTCAGCGTCTCCTGTTCGAGCACGATCAGGTAACCGGCGACCCCGGTCAGACCGGCGCCGATCACCCACGTCGCCAGGATCACCCGTTCGGTGGGGATGCCGGTGACCAACGCGAGGTCCCGGTTGTCGGCCATCGCCCGCATCGCCTTCCCCAGTTTCGTGTACTGCAACAGCAGGTGGAGGCCGACGATCAGGATCACCGCCGACACCACGAGGACGAACTGGTGAACGACGATCGACTCGGTCCAGAAGATCGCCGGGTGTTCGAGCCGCGGGGAGCTACGCACCACCCCGCGGGTCCGCTCGCCGTAGAAGAAGACGATGACGTACCGCAAGGCGAGCGCGACGCCGACGCTCGCGATCAAAAGCGGGATCCCCCCGGCCGTCCGCATCCGGCGGTAGACGAGCCGGTCGATCGCCAGCGCGATCAGTATCGTCCCGATCGCGGCCACGATCAACCCGCCGACGATCGCCAGCGGCTCCGCGAAGATCTGGAGGTCGAGCTCCCGCGCCGACGAGCTCCCGTCGGCGTTGATAAGCAGCCTGGTGCCGATATCCGTGACCCCAACGCCGCCGATCACCCATGCGGTCGTCCAGCCGGTGAACGCGCCGGTCGTGACGAGATCCCCGTGTGAGAAGTTGGCAAATCTGAGAATGCTGTAGGTCATCGAGAGCCCGACCGCGGCGAGCCCGATGAGCAGTCCGTCGACGAGTCCCCGCCAGAGGAACGTCGAGAGCGTCGTGAACGCGAGCTCGCCCACGGCGAGCCGTCTGATCACGTCGAGGATCATCACGACGACGCCGGCGACCAGGAGCAGCCCGAACCGCTGCTCCCAGCTCAACCCCGATACCCGACCCCTCACGGCTTCGATCTCCATCCTGATTGGCCTATCCGCAGTTGTGGTTGAAATAGTTCACGCCGATAGCGGTGGATCCCTCAGGGGTCCGTCTCCGCTCGGGAGTGCTCCGGTGGGTCGGCGTTGCGGACGACCAGCACGGGCGTCGACGCCCCGTCGACGACCCGTTCGGAGACGCTCCCGAGAGTGAGCTGTTTCTCCCGGGGACTCTTGCCGTGGGTGCCGATGGCGATCAGGTCGATCGCCTCGCGGTCGGCGTAGTCGACGATCTCCTTCGCCGGCGTGCCGTGTTCGATGGCCCCGACGGAGTCCAGCCCCGCCTCCGTCGCCCGATCCGTCACCGCCTCGACGGCCCGCTCTCCTTCGGTCTCGAGTTCGGATTCGATCCCGGCTCTCGTCTCGCCCGTCGCCGCCCGAACCATACGGGCGTCGACGACGTACAGCGCGTAGACCGTGGCGTCGTTGTCCCTCGCGATCGGGAACGCGTGCTCCAGGGTCAGATCTACGGTGCGGCTACCGTCGGTGGGAACGAGAATCCTGTCGTACATCGGTGATCCGCCGTCACGCGTTAGCAGACGGGCTCCGGTGAAAACCTTTCCGAGAACGGAATCGGGAGAGTTCGCGTCGATCGAATCGAGCGGTCCCGCCGAACCCGAGCCGAGCGCACTGCCGGAGTCGACATCGCTAAACACCAGGGTTGATTTCGCCGAGGTGTGACCGGAATCGGCAGGCCCCATCCGACGCAGTCGGTTGGCCTCTTTCTCGCCGTCGCGCTCGTAGCCGCGGGCTCGCTTCTCTCCCCGCCGTGGATCGATCCCGACGTTCGGCTCGTCCTCGCCGTGTTCCTCGCGACGGTGGTCCTCTGGATCACGAAGCCGGTACCGTACGCCGTCTCGAGTCTCCTCGCCGTCGTCGCGCTGTACGCGATCGGTCCCGCGGAATCGTTTCCCCAGGCCGCAAGCGGCTTCGCCTCGAACCTCGTCGTCTTCATGGTTCTCCTGCTTCTGATCGGCAAGAGCGTCGCGAGCGTCGGACTCGACGGGTGGATCGCCGGCCGCCTCGTCTCCGCGAGCAACACGCCTCGGGAGTCGGTGCCACGTATTTCGGGGGCGATCCTCCTGCTGGCGTTCGTGTTGCCCTCTGGAGTCGCCCGCACCGTGACGTTCACGCCGATCATCGACGCCATCGGCGAGGGGTTCGGCGTCGAGGACGACGGAGGGTTCAACCGGCTGCTGTACTACGTCATCGGCCACCTGAACCCGATCGCCTCGATGGCGCTTATGACCGGCGGCGGTATGGCGATCGCCACCGCCGAAATGATCTCGACGGGGGTCCGCCCGATCACCTGGGTCGAGTGGGCGCTGTACATGACGCCGCCGGTGGTCGTCCTCTTCGTCCTCCTCACCGTAGTCGGGACCGTACTGTACGACGTCGACGATCACAGCCTCGTCGACGGCGCGCGGCTCGGGACCGACGGCGGTGCCGACGCGCGGTCCGGGGCCGTCGGTGCCGACCCGACGGAGCTCCAGGCCGCCGGCTCGCCCCCGCTGGACCGCGAGCAGCGGATCGTCGTCGCCACGCTGTTCGTGGCGATCGCGCTCTGGGTGGTCGGCTCCGTTCTCGGGATCCCGACGATCGTTCCGGCGGCGCTCGTCGTCGCGGTCTTCGCGCTTCCTGGGGTCGGGATCGTCACCGCGGAGTCGTTCGGAGAAATAAGCTGGGGGATCGTCTTCCTGATCGGCGCGATGCTCTCGATTCTCGAGGTGATGGAGGCCGTCGACGCGTTCGATCCCGTGGTCGGCGCGCTCGCCGTCGGCCTGCCGATGGGTGCGCCCACGGCCGTCACCGTCGGGATCTTGCTCTCGGCTGCCGTCGTCGTCCGGGTCGCGTTCTCGTCGGTGTCGGCCTCGTTTATCGTGCTCTTTCCGATCGTCCTCGAGTTCGGTCGACTGCTCGGCGTCGAGTCGCTGTATCTCGCCTTCGCGCTGGCGATGGTGCTGATGACCGCGACAGCCCTCCCGTTTAACAACCCCACCGTCCTGATCGCGTACGAGCGCGGACCGCTTACGGTCCGGGAGGTGTTCGCCCTGGGAATGGTGACGCTCGCAGCCGGCTTCCTCGTCGCCGGAGTGAGCTGGGCGGTCTACTGGCCCGCCGTCGACCTCCTCGTGGAGTCGATCTCGGTCGGAACGTAGCCGGAGACGAACTCGCGGACCTAGCCGGAGACGAACTCCGCAAACGGCCCCGTGAGGAACTCGGCGTAGCCGACGACGGCGAGGGCGAGCGAGACGAGGAGGACGACGACCACCGGAATCCTGACGAGCCAGATCCAGACGGTCGCCGAGGTTCCGAGATCGCCGATTCCCTTCTCGAGCTCGCCGATCGCCAGCCCGGGATTGCCCCAGGCGATAAGCCCCATAAGCAGGATGCCGCCGGTGACGAGCAGGATCTCCGCGGCGAGGATGTCATAGAGGTCGACCATGATCGGCGCGCCGTCGGCCGAGAGCAGGGCCACGGGGGCTCCGAGTACGAACATGCCACCGCCGACGATCGCCGTCGCCGTCGGCCGGTCGAGCCCCCGTTCGTCGATCACGTAGGAGACGACGACCTCGATGAGGCTGATCGCCGATGAGAGCGCGGCGATCGAGAACATCCCGAAAAAGAGGATGCCGAACAGCATCCCGAACCGGATCTCGGCGAACGCGCCGGCGAGGGCGACGAACACCGCCCCTGGGCCGGGATCCGCGGCACCGATGCCGGCCGCAAAGAGGATCGGGAAGACGATCAGCCCGGTGAGGATGGCGATCCCCGTATCGAAGCCGATGATGACGGTTCCGTCCTCGGCCAGGTTGCGATCCTCCGCGAGGTAGGAGGCGTACGTGATCATCACGCCCATCCCGAGCGAGAGGGTGAAAAACGCCTGGCCGGCTGCGGCCGGAACGATCGACCGCCAGTCGTCGATCAACACCCCGAAATCCGGCGAGAGGTAGTAGGCGTAGGCATCGCCGACCTCTGGGAGGGTCGCAGCGTAGACCGCCAGTCCGAGCATGACGAGTACGATCGAGGGGACCATCAGCTTCACCGCGAGCTCGATCCCCCGGCGGACCCCGAGCGCGACGATCGCGACCGTCGCGGCCATGAAGATCGCGTGGAAGGCGAGGGCGTCGAACCCGGTGGCGATCCCGACGAAGTACGCCTCCGGATCGGCCGCGTACGCGCCGGTGAAGCTGCCGACGAAGTACCGGAGCACCCAGCCGGCGACGACGCTGTAGTACGAGAGGATGACGAAGCCGATCAGGATGAACAGGCCGCCGACGTACCGCCAGGCACGGCCACCGATCGCCCCCAGCGCACCCACGGGGTTTCGCTCGGTGTGTCGGCCGACGGCAAACTCCACGAGCATCGCGGGCAGCCCGATGAGCAGGATGAAAAACAGATACATGAGCAGGAACGCGGATCCACCCTCCTGGCCGACCTGGAACGGGAACCGCCAGATGTTCCCGAGGCCGACTGCGCTGCCGACGGCGGCGAGGATGAAGCCGGCCCTGGTCGCCCAGTGTTCGCGTACGACCTCGTCGATGGACATACCCGGGGCTCTCCCGTGCGTCCTCAAAAGACCGTCGAGTCGGCTCGAAACCAGCCATAGCCGCAGCAACGTTTTTATATTCCACGTGCGTCAGACGAATCCATGCCACGACGCATAACGAGAAGGCGGATCGTCGCCGGAATGGGTGTCGCCGGCGGAGTCTCCCTCGCGGGCTGTCTCGGCGAGGAGGACCCGGTCGAAACGGGCGACGACGATGACGACGACACCGACGACACCGACGACGAGGCCGCCCCGGACGCCCCGGGAACCGACCCGGACGAGCGCGACGTCATGCACGGCATCCTCCAGCCAGAGACGGGCGACCTCGGCGAGCTCGGCACGCCGATCGCCGACGCCGCAGAGCTACCGGCCCTGCAGCTGGAAGCCGAGGGGAGCCCGGTGACCGTCGACGTCCAGCGGGAGGACACCCAGACGGAATCGGAGACCGGCATCGCCCGCGCGGAGGACCTCGTCGCCGGCGGCTACCCCTCGTTTACCGGCGCGGCGGCCTCGGACGTGACGATCCCGGTCGCAGAGAGCGTCGCGATCCCCGAGCAGGTGCCGATGATCTCCCCGGCGAGTACGGCCCCGGGGATCACCGACCTCGACGGAGAGTACGTCCTCCGGACGGCCCCGAGCGACGCCCTCCAGGGGGTCGTGATGGCCGAACTCGGCTACGAGGATCGCGGCTGGGAGACCGCAGCCTCCCTGCACCTGAACGACGCCTACGGCCAGGCGCTCGCCGCCGAGTTCGGCCAGGCGTTCGAGGATCTCGGCGGGGAGATCCTAGAGGAGGTGCCGTTCGAACCCGAGCAGGCCTCCTACACCTCGGCACTGGAACAGGTGCTCGCGGACGATCCGGAGTTCCTGATGGTCGTCGCCTTCCCGGTCAGCGGCATCCAGATCTTCCGGGACTTCTACGGCGACTTCGAGGAGCTGCCGATCATGGTCACCGACGGCCTCATAGAGGACGGACTGCCGGAGGACGTCGACAACCCGATGGACAACGTCATCGGCACCTCGCCGGCCGCCGCCGGGCCGGAGGTCGACGCCTTCGCGGACCTCTACGAGGAGGAGTACGGCACGAGCCCGGGCGTGTTCAACGCCCAGGCGTACGACGCCAGCGCGGTCCAGATCCTCGCGAACCTGCGTGGCGGGGAGAACGACGGCCAGGTCGTAAGCGAGCAGATCCGCGAGGTCGCCAACCCCGGCGGGGAGGTGGTCGGCCCGTCGAACTTCCCGGAGGCCGTCGAGCTCGCCGCCGACGGCGAGGAGATCGAGTACCAGGGCGCCTCCAGCCCCGTGGAGTTCGACGAGAACGGCGACATGACCGCAGTGGCCTACGACATCTACGAGTTCGGCGACTTCGAGATCGAGGTCGTCGACAGCATCGACTTCGAGGCCTGAGCCGTCGGCCCTCGGATCCTCCGACGCCCCGACCTCCCGGCGCGACAGGCGTCGACCGCGACGCCTTTGCCGGGACCGTTCAGCCCGAGGGTTCCCAGTTTTCGACCGCGACGCCTTTGCCGGGACCGTTCAGCCCGAGGGTTCCCAGTTTTCGACCGCGACGCGTTCGCCGCCGGGGATCCCCTCGCGGGATTCCTCGACGACGACCCAGCCGTCGGCGAGTGCGACGCTCGAGAGCACCCCCGCGCCGCTGGCTCGCGTCGGCGTCGCGACGAGGTCGCCGTCCCGTCGCTCCAGGGCGACTCTGGCGAACGTCCGGGTGCCCGGCTCGCTCGCGATCTTCCGCTCCAGGCGGGCGGTTCGGGTCGGATGTGGGGCCGGCTCGGCACCCTGGAGCCAGGCGATCGTCGGGCGGAGAAACTGGACGGCGTTGACGATGCAGGCGACGGGGTAGCCGGGCAACGCGAGCACAGGTGTGTCCTCTACGAGGCCGAGACAGACCGGGTGACCCGGCTTCAGGGCGACCCCGTGGACGAGCACCTCCCCCAGCCCGTCGATCACCTCCGGGATGAGGTCGCGCTCGCCGACCGAGGAGCCGCCGGTGGTTACGACGACGTCCTTCGTGAGGTCCCGCTGGATCGCCGCCCGGAGCGCTTCGGCGTCGTCGGTCACGATCTCGCGGTAGGTGGCCCGTCCACCCCATCGGCCGACGAGCCGGGAGACGGTCAGTCCGTTCGTCTCGACGATCTCACCGGGTTCGGGATCGCGATCGACCAGCTCCTCGCCGGTGGGGATTACGCCGACGGTCGGGCGCCTCCCGACGGCGAGACGCTCGCGACCGACCGAGCGCAACAGGCCGAGATCCGACGGCCGGAGCCGGTGACCCGGCTCGTACAGCTCCTGGCCCTCCGCGACGTCCTCGCCGGCCGGCGCGACGTTCTCGCCCTCGGCGACGGCGTCTTCGACCTCGAGTTCCCCCGTCGCCTCGAGCTCCACGACGTCCTCGATCATCACGACCGCGTCGGCACCTTCGGGGATCTCGCTTCCCGTGTGTACCCGGACGGCGCGTTCGGGCCCGACGCGGTCTTCGGCCGTCCGGACGACCGCCGGCGAGCGGGCGGTAGCGCCGAACGTGTCCTCGGCTCTGAGGGCGTAGCCGTCCATCGCCGCCCGATCGTAGTGGGGGACGTCCATGGCGGCGGTTACGGTCTCCGCCAGCACACGCCCGTCGGCCTCGCCGAGTGGCAAGCGCTCGCTCTCGAGAGGGGCGTCGACGGCCTCCCGGAGTCGCCGACGGGCGTCGGCGACGCGCGTCCGTTCCCTGAACCCCGCCTCCTTTCGCTGTCGGTCCGGTCCGCTCATGTCCGTATCGGGGGGTGCCGGCGTCAAAAGCCTGCGGGGACGTCGGCGGCGAAAGCCTGCATGGAAGACCAGCCCACGCCCGGAGCGGCCGAACGAAAGCCGCCGCGACCGCGGGGTTTTTGCTGTCGGCGTCCGAATCGGCGCCTATGTCGGTGCTCCGTGACGCCCTGCGTGATCTCTCCGACGGGGTGTTCTTCGATCTGCTGGAGAGCGAGGAGGGGTATCTGCTCGTCCTCGACGTACCGGGCGTCTCCGCGGAGACTCTGGACGTGACGGTCGACGGCGGCCGGATCGAGGTCGAAGCACGCCGGCGGAAGGCAGTTCCCGAAGGGTATCGCTACCTCGAGGAGAACCGGGCGATGTTCGTCGACGCCGACCTCCCGCTCCCGCGGGACGCCACCGAACAGGGAGCGGAGGCGTCGGTGGAAAACGGGGTCCTCGAGCTGTACGTCCCGAAACGCGAGGGCAGGGCGGAGACGAGCATCGACGTCGTCGAGGCCGACGAGGACGCCCAATCCGGGTGAGCTGATCTGGCGCTCCTGCGCGCGTACCGACGTTTCGTCGTCGTCGCGTGGCAGTTTCTCCCCCTGCTTCTCTCCTACGCCCGGGACAGACGACGGTTCTTCGTCTTCGGCGGCCCTCGGCGGGTCGAGCCGGCGACCCACCGCGAGCGCGCCGAGAAGCTACTCGAGTCGTTTCTCACCCTGGGACCGACGTTCATCAAGCTCGGACAGCTGCTGTCGACCCGACCGGACGTGCTCCCGCCGGAGTACATCGACGTCCTCTCGGCGCTACAGGACGACGTCCCCGCGGCTGCGTGGACCGAAGCCGAGGCGGTCATCGAGGCGGAGCTCGGCGCCGTCGACGACCGCTTTGCCGAGTTCGACACCGAGAGCATAAGCGGCGCGAGCCTCGGGCAGGTGTACCGCGCGCGGCTCGCGGACGGCACCGACGTCGCGGTCAAGGTCCGCCGGCCGAACATCGAGGAGCTCGTCGAGGCCGACCTCCGGGTGATCCGGTGGTCGTTGCCGATCCTGATCTACTTCGTCGACGACGCGCGCTCGTTCTCCCTCGAGAACCTCGCCGACGAGTTCGCGAAGACGATCCGCGAGGAGATGGACTACGCCCGGGAGGCGGCGATGCTCGAGGAGATCAAGGGGAACTTCGCCGACGACGACCGGTTTCTGATCCCCTCGGTGATCGACTCCCACTCGAGTGCGCGGGTGCTCACCATGGAGTACGTCGGCGGGACGAAGATCAACGACCACGAGAGCCTCGACCGGAAGGGGATCGACCGGAGCCGGCTCGCCGAGAACCTCCAGCGGTCGTACATGCAGATGATCGTCGACGACGGCGTCTTCCACGCCGACCCACACCCCGGGAACCTGGCGGTGACCGACGACGGCCGGATCGTCTTCTACGACTTCGGGATGAGCGGCCGCGTCGATCCGTTCGTCCAGGAGAAGATCGTCGACTTCTACATCGCCGTCGCAAACCAGGACATCGACGCGATCCTCGACTCGCTGATCGAGATCGGGACCCTCAGCCCGGACGCGGACCGGCGGGTGATGGCGGACGTCCTGGAGCTGGCGATCGCGAACGCCCGCGGGGAGGACATAGAGCAGTACCGTGTCAACCAGATCATCTCCCAGGTCGAAGACTCGATCTACGAGTTTCCCCTCCGGCTCCCGAAGAACCTCGCGCTCGTCCTCCGGGTGGCGACCGTCGTGGAGGGCGTCTGTGTCGGACTCGACCCCGACTTCGATTTCATCGCGACCGCTACCGACTACCTCACCGAGCAGGGCTACCGCGAGGAGTCGATCCGCCGGATCGCCGCGGCCTCCGGCGACCAGCTCCGGCGGACCACCGAGTCGCTTTTCACCGTCCCCCCGAAGGCCGAACGCTTCCTGGATCGGGTCGAACGCGACGACCTCTACGTTCGGATCGGCGTCGAGGACAAACGCGGCGTCTTCGATACGCTCGCGAAACGGCTCGTCTACGGCCTGTTGCTGACGATGGGGCTGTTCTCGACCGGGGTACTCTACGCCCTCGGCGCGCCCGAGGCCGCGGCCGTGGCCGCGGCGTTCGCGGCCATCGTGGGGTTCGTCCTCTACCGGTCGTTTCGGAGCCCGCGGACGATCCGGGCGAAACCCCAGTTCACCCGACAGAACCTCCGGGAACGTCGCGACGAGGAGTGACGCCACCGGGACTAGGGGCTGTCGTCGACACTCCAGAAGTCGTGGTCCGTCGTCGGCGGACCGAACGGCCTCCGTCCATCGTCGACACTCCAGAAGTCGTGGTCCGTCGTCGACAGCCATTTCGGCGGAGAGTGGACGATCCGGCGGCTGTGGCCGACTACCGGTTCAACGCGACGAGCACGCTTCCGGTGACGAGCACCGCGAGCGTCGCCCAGAGCAGCCACAGCAGGGGATCGCCGACCAGGTAGACGGCGAAAAGCGTTGTCGCGTACAGGACGGCCAGCCCGCCGACGATCCCCGCGTCTTCCATCCACGGCGACTGGGGTGCCCGGACACAAAACGGTTGCTCGTCCGGCCGGTCTCCGGACCGGGACTCCGAACGCGGGCGGAAGACGGGTTCCAGCGGGGAGGGAAATCGGCGGACGGCCCGCTACCGACGCTCGAACCGGTGGCGGACGACCGTGGAGTCGTCGTCCCACTCGAAGTTCTCGTGGGCGCGGTCGAGCACCTTCCGGTACTCCGCCAGGTCGGCCATCCCCTCCGCGCGGGCGTCCTCGTCGGTCAGGTCGCCGAGGGTGCGCTCGCTGACCTCGACCACCTCGAAGGACTCGCCGTCGATCGAGAACCGATCCCCCTCCTCGGCGTACGACTGGCCGCGGTGGATCTGTGTCACCTCGCCGTCGAGGGCGCCCTGTCGCATTCGACCGTTCGGCAGGAGGACGTCGGGTTCGATTTCGGACATCGACGCGTCTTCGGTACCGAGACACAAAAACCGTCGGTCGCGGTCGGCTTCGGGCGGCCTCCGTCTGGTGGCCCTCGAACGAACCGCCGAACGTGGTCGGCTTCGGGCAGCCTTCGCTCCGGGTGGCCCTCGAACGAACCGTCGAACGTGGTCGGCTTCGGGCAGCCTTCGCTCCGGGTGGCCCTCGAACGAACCGTCGAACGTGGTCGACTTCGGGCAGCCTTCGCTCCGGGTGGCCCTCGAACGAACCGCCGAACGTGGTCGGGGGGCCGGCGTCGACCCCAAGACATATTCACACTCGAAGGCAATCCGACCGGCATGCAACCGCCTTCCGCAGTCGTCCTCGCCGCGGGGGAGGGAAGCCGGCTTCGGCCCCTCACCGAACACCGGCCGAAACCGATGCTCCCGGCGGCGACGAAGCCGATCCTCGAACACGTCCTCGACGAGCTGTGTGCCGCCGGCGTTCCGGAGTTTACGCTCGTGGTCGGCCACGGCCGCCGACGGGTCCAGTCGCACTTCGGGCCGAGCTACCGCGATCGACCGATCGAGTACGTCCACCAGGAAAAACAGCTCGGCAGCGGCCACGCCCTGCTGGCCGCCGAGGACGCCGTCGACGCCCCCTGTCTGGTCGTCAACGGCGATCAAATCGTCGATCGGCAGATCCTCGGGGACGTCCTCGACGGCCACGACGGCGCCGCCGCCACCCTCGGCGTCGTCGGCCACGCCGATCCCTCCGAGTACGGCGGCGCGTCCATAGAGGACGGGCTGGTGACGGGGCTCGTCGAGCGACCACGGGAGGACGGGGAGTACCTGCTCAACGCGGGCGTCTACGTCCTCGAGGACGCCGCGTTCGGGGCGATCCGGCGGGCCGAACCCCGGGCCGGCGAACACACCCTGACCGACGGGCTCGCGGAGCTGATCGACGCGGGCGAACGGGTCGACGGCGTCGTCTCGGAGGGGCTGTGGGTCGACGCGACCTACCCCTGGGACCTGCTTCACGTCGCCGACGACGTCCTCGCGGACGGCCGGAACGTCGAGAGCGGTGTCGACCCAGACGCCTGGGTCCACGAGTCGGCGACGGTGCGCGACCCCGCCGTGATCTCGGCGGACTGCGTCGTCGGTCCCGGCGCGGTCGTCGGCCCCGGCAGCTGCCTCGGCGAGAACGTCACCGTCGGCGCGAACGCGGTCGTCGAGGGGAGCGTCGTCGACGCCGACACCCGGGTGGGCGCGAACGCCACGCTCGTCGACTGCGTGACCGGCCGCGGCGTCCGCGTCGGCAACGGCTCGACCGTCGTCGGCGGTCCGGGGGACGTCCGGATCGGCGACCGCGTCCACAGCGGGGAACGCCTCGGTGCGTTGCTCGCCGACCGCGCTCGTGACGGCGGCGGCGTCACCTACGCCCCGGGGACGGTCGTCGGCTCGTCGGCGGTCGTCCACGCCGGCTCGACGGTCCGGGGGACGATACCGGACGGGGCGGAGGTGAGAGGCTGATGTGTGGGATCGTCGGCTACGTCGGGGACGGGAACGCCCTCGAGGTGTTGACGACCGGACTGTCGGGGCTCGAGTACCGGGGCTACGACTCGGCTGGCGTCGCCCTCGGGAACGGCCGGCTGGCGGTGTACAAACGCGCCGGCGAGCTCGCCGAGCTCGAGGACACCCTCGAGGACGTCGACGCCGACGGCGTCCGGGTGGGGATCGGCCACACCCGCTGGAGCACCCACGGGCCGCCGACCGACGCCAACGCCCACCCACACACCGACGCGGCGGGGCGGGTCGCGGTCGTCCACAACGGCATCATCGAGAACTACGCCGCGCTCCGCGAGGAGCTTTCGGCCGCCGGCGTCGCCTTCGAGAGCGACACCGACACCGAGGTGGTCCCGCACCTGATCGCCCGGAACCTCGAGAGGGGGATGGCGCCGGAGCGGGCGTTCAGGGCGGCGATCGGTCGCCTCGAGGGGAGCTACGCGATCGCGGCGACGGTCGCCGGCTCGGAGGTCGTCCACGCGGCCCGAAAGGAGTCGCCGCTCGTGATCGGGCTCGGGGAGGGGGCGACGTACCTCGCGAGCGACGTCCCCGCGTTCATCGAGTTCACCGATCGGGTGATCTACCTCGAGGACGACCAGTTCGCCCGCCTCGACGCCGGCGGCGCCGTCGTCGCCGACGCCGACGGAGCGGTCCTCGACCCGCCCGTGGACACGATCGAGTGGGACCCGGAAGACGCCGGCAAGAGCGGCTACGACCACTACATGCTAAAGGAGATCAACGAACAGCCCTCGGCGCTGCGTGACTGTCTGCGCGGCCGCATCGACGGCCTCGAGGGCAGCGTCCACCTCGAGGAGCTGGCCGGCCTCGAGCCGTCGGGTCCGATCCAGCTCGTTGCCTGTGGGACCTCCTACCACGCCGCGCTGTTCGCCGCCGGGATGTTCCGCCGACGGGGGATCCACGCCGACGCGTTCATCGCCAGCGAGTACCACGCCGACAGGCTCCCCGTCGACGCCGACACGCTGGTGGTGGGGGTGACCCAGAGCGGCGAGACCGCGGACACGATGCGGGCGCTCCGGGAGGCGAACCGTGCCGGCGCGCGGACCCTCGCGGTGACGAACGTCGTCGGCAGCTCGGCCGCCAGGGAGTGTGATCGGACCCTCTACATCCGGGCGGGGCCGGAGATCGGCGTCGCGGCGACGAAGACGTTCGCGAGCCAGCAGCTCGCACTCGCGCTCGTCGTCGCCGAGCTGACCGGAAGCTCCCACGGACTCGTCGACGAGCTCAGGGACGTTCCCGACGCGGTCCAGACCGTACTCGACACCTCCCGGGCCAGCGAGGTCGCCGACGCGTACGTCGACGCCGACGCGTACTTCTTTATCGGTCGGGGCTACCAGTACCCCGTCGCCCTGGAGGGAGCACTGAAGATGAAAGAGATCACCTACAGACACGCCGAAGGGTTCGCCGCCGGCGAGCTCAAACACGGTCCGCTCGCGCTGGTGACCGAGGAGACGCCGGTGTTCGCGCTGGTCACCGGCGAGGGCGAGCTCGCCCGAAAGACCGTCGGGAACGTAAAGGAGGTCGAAGCCCGCGGGGCACCCGTCGTCGCCGTCAGCGACGGTCGGACGGAGGTCGACCGGTACGCGGACGAACTGCTCTCGGTGCCGGAGATCGGCGAGATCGGGGCGGCGGTGGCCGCGAACGTCCAGCTCCAGCTGGTCTCCTACTGGGTCGCCAACTCCCTCGGACGCTCGATCGACCGCCCGCGCAATCTGGCCAAGAGCGTCACCGTCGAGTGAACCATCGCAGCCGTCTCAGTTCCCGAGTTCCTCGATCAGAAGCTCGTTGACGGCGCCGGGATCGGCGCTGCCGCCGGTTTTCCCCATCACCTGACCGACGAGGAAGTTGATCGCGCCGTCCTCGCCGTCCTCGTAGTCGGCGACCGCCTCGGGGTTCTCCGCGATCGCCTCCCGGACCGCCAGCCGGACCTCGTCCGCGCCGGTCTTTCCCAGCCCCTCGCGGTCGACGATCGCGTCGGGATCGTCGCCGTCGTCGAGCATTCCCCGGAGGACGGTCTCCCGGGCGTTTTTCGCCGTTATCTCGTCGGTCGCGACGAGCTCGACGAGGCGTTTGACCTCGGGGAGCCGACCCTCTATCTCGGCGACCGACATGTCGCGGTAGTTGAGCTCGCCGAGTAGCTCGTCGGCGACCCACGTCGCCGCGAGCCCGGGGTCGAACTCGCTGGCGACGTCCTCGTAGAGGTCGGCGACTGCCTTCCGGGAGGTCAGTTTCGAGGCCGCCTCCTCGCTGAGCCCGTACTCGGCGGCGAACCGCTCGCGGCGAGCCCGGGGGAGCTCGGGGATCTCGATCTCCGACTTCCAGCCGGCGACCCGCAGGGGCGGCAAGTCGGCCTCCGGGAAGTACCGATAGTCCTTCTCGGCTTCCTTCGAGCGCATCGAGACCGTGATCCCGCGGGACTCGTCCCAGTGGCGGGTCTCCTGTTCGACCGCCCGGCCGCGTTCGATGGCGTTTCGCTGGCGGCTCTCCTCGTAGGCCAGGGCCTTCTCGGCGCCTTTGTGACTCGAGATGTTTTTCACCTCGGTTCGGTTCGCGGCCTCGAGGGTCGCCTCGCCGATCCGGCCGTCGTCGGCCTCCGTGGCGGGGACGATAGAGAGGTTCGCGTCCACCCGCAGGCTGCCGTCCCGACCCGCGTCGAAGACGCCGAGATACTCGAGGACTTCCTCTAGCTCCGCGAGGAAGGCCCGAACCTCCCGGGGGCTCCGGAAGTCCGGCGCGGTGACGATCTCCACGAGCGGCGTGCCGGCGCGGTTGTAATCGACCAGCGTGTAGTCGGCGGTGTCGATCGAGCCCCCGACGTGCTGGAGGCTGCCGGGATCCTCCTCCAGGTGGGCGCGCTCGATCGTCACCGTCCGGCGCTCGCCGGCGACGGCGATCTCGAGTTCGCCGTCGGCACAGATCGGCTCGTCGTACTGGGTGATCTGGAAGTTCTTCGGCAGGTCGGGGTAGTAGTAGTTCTTGCGGTGAAACCGGGTCTCCTCGGGGATGTCGGCGTCGATCGCCTTCCCGATCTTCACTGCGGCCTCGACGGCCGCCTCGTTGAGGACGGGCAACGCACCCGGCAGGCCGAGACAGACCGGGCAGACGTTCTCGTTTGGCCCCTCGGCCGGCTCGGTCGGACAGCCACAGAAGATCTTCGTCTCCGTCTCCAGCTGGACGTGGACCTCGAGCCCGATGACGGTGACGAGCTCCTCCCGTCCGACGGATCGTGCGGTCATTGGCCCCGCTTCGGTTCCGGGTGGGTAAAACGTAACGGGACGGCGGCGGCTGCGAACCCGCGGGACGTGACGGCGGCGGCGGAGAACCGTCGCGAAACTGTGTCGGTTGCCGCGAATCGTCGGGAGTTATCTCCCAGGGGCCGAAAGACTCGTCCGTTCGATGGATCTCCGCACCGTCCTGGAGCTGGCGATCGCCGCCGTCGCCCTGGGGATGGGACTGACCCTCGCCGGAACGAGCCTCGTGGCCGCCTCCTGTCTCATCCAGTACGCCGTTCTGATCGTCCTCGACCACGAGTCGGCGCGGTTTCGGGCGTTCTCGGAGGAGCACGCGAGCGCGGTGTCGGGGTACAAGCTTCTGTTGCTGGTCGTCGCGTTCGCCGCCCTGTTCGTCCTCCCGTGAGCGGACCGGGCGAGGACACCTGTAGCCCGGCCGGCCCGCTCGGAAGCCGATGGGGGGCCATCGTCGGTCTCCGTGCCTGCTTAGCCGTCCCGGACGTCCAGCCGAGCGGCCTCTCACCCGTTCCGTACCTGCCGCCGAGCGCCCTCTCATCCGTTCCGTACGTATCGGCGAACGATCTCGAGCCCGGGTCGGCCGTCGTACAACCAGACCGAGACGCCGGCGACGAAGATCACGCCCTCGAGCCACAGCGTCGTGATCTCGACGCCCGCGACCGAGCCGATCGGTTTCACACCGGAGTACGCCGGCATCTCGGTCACCGGCCAGAGCAAAAATCCGAGCTCCTCGTAGTCGCCGGCCAGGACGTGCCACGGGACGTCCGCCGCGACGTGAGAGCCGTAGCCGATCGCGAACGCGACCCCGAGATCGGGCCGGTCGGCCCGTCGAGCCAGGACGCCGGCGATACCGACGATCACCGCGGCCCCGAAAAGCGAGTGTGCGACCGTTCGTCCGACGGGGGTGACGCCGACGGCCCACAGCGGCTGATCGATCAGATCCGGGAGGATCGCGGCGAAAACGGCGACGAGCGTCGGCTCCCCTCGCGGTCGGCTACCCTGCCGGATACGCGTGTACCCGGCATAGCAGAGGTAGCCGACGACGGGATGGACGACCGGCTGCATCCGTCCGATAGAACGCGACGCTTCGCCTAAACGCACGGGTTCGCGGCGGGCGGATCGATCTCACGTGACGTGGAGAGCGGTTCGGAGCCGACGTCAACCCACCTCGGTCCCGATTGGGGGGCGTCTGTCGCCTCGGCTTCAAAACTCAATTCACACCAATCCGGCTTCTATACCCGACATCTGCCAGCTCGGCTTCCAGGGCCGACATCTGCCAGCTCAGATATCAATGTCTGACGTACGTTTAAGTATCGTGACCGTTCCCTACTAGCCATGCCGAAAAACCGCGTCGAGCAACTCGAGTCGACGGTCGCCGAGCTCGAGTCGACGGTCGAAGGGCTCACCGAGGAGCTCGTCGAGACGAAAGAGCGGGTGCGCGTACTCGAAGCCGAACTGGACGCCGACGTCCCGA
>LKNG01000017.1 GCA_001564115.1 Natrialbaceae archaeon Tc-Br11_E2g8
ACACCCGTCTCACCACGTCAAGGACGCGGGTTTTGAGGGGTGTCGCATTCCTCGCAACTGCGCGCAGTTGCTTCGGATTAAGGTCGTTAATCCACGTCGCAACTGTACTCGTCAATACGGTGGGATGTGTCATATAGCTTACGCGATTCACCCTCGGGGTCAAGTGGTTCGAGACGCTTCGCGTCTCGTCATCACGGAAGACGAAGTCTTCCGTACGACCCCGAGGCACTCTCGCTGTATCTCGGTAGATGTCGTCGGGATCGGCGTCGATCCGACAGCTACTCGCCCGTCGTGGGTGCTCCCGGTGGCGGCTAGCAGTCCTGCAGGAATCCCAGGACGACGAACAGCGATTCGACGAGCTCGGATTCGAGGAGCTCGGGTTCAACGAGCTCAAACGGTCGTCGGGCAAGAACGTCCGGTCTTCGGGCAAGAACGTCCGGTCTTCGGGCAAGAGCCCGCACCCTCTCGCGGGCGGAATCACCGGCGAGTATCGACAGCCGTTTACGCCGTCGGAGGAACTCCCGAACCGATGAGTGACGACGAGCGAAGGGGACCCCACCGGCGGATTGGGTCGGCGATCCGGGGACAGGTTCGGACGCGATGACGGCTGGGAGAGATCGGCGTTACGTCGCCCTCCTGCCCGGGCTGGTCGTCCTCGCCGCCGGCGCCGCCGTCGCCGACGCGCTCGCCCCCTTGATCGGCGTCAACGCCCTGTTTCTCGCGATCCTGCTCGGAGCCCTCCTCGCGAACGCCGTCGGCGTCCCCGGGGTCGCACGTGCGGGCGTCGAAACCCACGACCGATTCCTCGTCGCCGGCATCGTCCTGATGGGCGCGCTCGTGAGCGTCGGGACGGTCCGCGAGGTCGGCCCGTCCGTGCTGGTCGTGATCGTCGGGGCGGCCGCGTTCAGCCTCCTGACCGTCGAACTCCTCGCGAAGAACGTCTTCGGGCTCGCCGATAGGCTCGGTTCGTTGCTCGCCGCCGGCGCGAGCATCTGTGGGGTATCGGCGGTCGCCGGCGTCGCCGGAGCCATCTCCGCCAGAGAGCGAGACGTCGCCTACGCGTCGGCGACGATCCTGCTTTTCGACGCGATCACGCTCGTCGTCTACCCGATCGTCGGCGAGGCCCTGGAACTCTCCGGGCCGGTGTTCGGGATCTGGGCCGGCGTCAGCATGTTCTCGACCGGCCCGGTCGTCGCCGTCGGCTTCGCCCACTCCGAGCTCGCCGGCCAGTGGGCGACGATGACCAAACTCGCCCGGAACGCACTCATCGGGATCGTCATCCTCGTGTACGCGGCGTACTACGCCGGCCAGAGCGGTGACGGGTCATCGACGATCGGCACCGTCCGCGAGGGGTTCCCGACGTTCGTGCTCGGCTTTCTCGCGCTCGTGGCGGTCGCGAGCACCGGCGTGTTCACCGCAGATCAGGAGGCGCTGATCGAGACGGCCTACGGCTGGCTGTTCCTGGTGGCGTTCGTCGGCCTGGGAACCGAGATCCGGCCCTCGGCGCTGCGGGACGCCGGAGTGATCCCCATCGCGGTCGTCTGTCTCGCCTTTCTCGCCACGAGCGTCCTCTCGCTGGCCGTCCTGCTCGCGATCCTCTGACCCCGTGGCCGCCACCCCTTCCGGGTCTGACCGACCGAGCCTAGCTCGGAGTCGTTCGGGGAACCGGCGAACCGTTTTTGTCCACGCGACTCGTCGATCCGGTCGATGTCATCCCAGTCCTCGGGACTCGAAGCCACAGACGAGGGCGACGAGCTCTGTCCAGTGGTCGAATCGATCGAGCGAATCGGCTCCCGGTGGCGGCTGGCCGTCCTGCACGAACTCCAGGGCGGCGAACAGCGGTTCAACGAGCTCAAACGGTCGACGGGCGCGAACGCCCGCACCCTCTCGCGCGTGCTCGACGACCTCGGGGAGATGGGCTTCGTCGACCGTCGAATCGAGGAGGACGCCCCGATCGCGACCTACTACAGTCTCACCGAGAAAGGGGCCTCCCTCGAACCCGTCTTCGAGGAGATCGCCTGCTGGGGCGGACGGTGGCTCGCGGACGAACCGCGCCGGGACGAGTGACGCGGGCGACGGTCGTCACCACTGGAACGAGTGATACGGACTGCACAGCCACTACCGCTTCTGCCGTGATCGTATCCGTTTGAGCGTCGGCTATCGAGTCGACAGCGATCACACCCCCTGGAGCGTCGACTACTCGTCCTCGAGCAGGCCGAGGTCGGCCACGACCAGGTCGGCCAGGCTGTCGGCGACGTCCGGATCGACCCGGGCGACCTCCGCGCCGTCGTGGCGGTCGGCGTTGTGACGATCGAGGGTGTCGGCGAGCTCTCCCAGCGGGATCCGCGCCTCCGTCCCACACTCCGGGCAGACGATCGGCACCGCCGGCTCGCCGTCTTCGCTCGCGGTGGTCATGGCTGGAGGCTCACCCGGAGGCGATAAAAACTTTCCACTCGGGGGCGGGAGCTTTTTGCCGTCCGGACGGGACCGTCAGATCGATGGAACTCGAGTCGATTCCGGGGGTCGGCGAGAAGACGGCCCGGGCGCTCGCCGATCTCGAGGATCCGGAGGACGCCCTCCGGCGGGGTGACGTGCTCGAACTCTCGCGTGCTCCGGGGGTGAGCCAGGGTCGGGCCGCACGCATCGCCCGGGGGGCGATCCGCCACGAGCACGACGACCCTGGAGGGTTTCTCGGCACCGATCGGGCGCGCGAGATTCACCGGGAGCTGTTGGCGGTCCTCGAGGAGCTGACCGTCACCGACTACGCCGCCGCCCGCCTCGAGACGTTCTACCCGAGCCCTCGTCGGTCGCGGATCGAGGAGGTCCAGTCGCTCTCGCGTGCGGCCATCGACCGCGAGCCGGATCCCGACGCGCTCGCCGCCCTGAAAGCGGTCGAGCCGATCGTCGAACCGAGCGACGTCAGGGTCCGGGATCGGTGTCTCGCGACGACCGACGCCGGGCGGTACGCCGAGGCCAGGGAGACGATCCCGGAGCTCTCCGTCGAGCTGGTCGAGGACGCCCGCGGACTCGCCGAGCTCGCGAGGGGGTACGCCACGGTGATCGCGATCGACGAGTCGTTCGCCGGCGTCGACGTCGACGGCGACGTGCGCGTCAGAGCCGACGCCTTAGAGGCGCCGACGGAGGTCGTCCCCGAGCGCCCCCTCGCCTTTTTCGCGCGAAATCGCGAGTCGATCCGGGCGGCGATCGCGGTCCACCGGGCGGCCGATCTCGGGACGGAGGCGGATCTCGACGCCCTCGAGGACGGCCTCGACCGGCTCGAGGCCGACGGCACCGTCGCCGGTGACGACGAGCTCGACCGGCTGACAGACGCGGTCGACGACCTCGACGCCGCGATCTCGACCGCCGTCGGCGTCGCGAACGACCGGCTCCGGGCGGCGATCCGCGAGCGGGACGTCACGATCGAGGGGGCAGACCTGCTCTCGCTGGTCGAGCGCGGCGCCGGCGTCGACTCGCTGCTCTCGAGGGAGCTCGCGACGGAGTACGCCGAGGCCATCGCGGCCGCCCGCGAGCGGCTGATCGAAACGCTCGAGCTCGCTCCCGAAGAGGCCGACCTCGCCAGCCGGATCTTCGGCGAGGAGCCAACCTTTCCCGTCGAACGGGATGAAGGGGCCGTCGGCCGGCTGCGCGAGGAGCTGACGGCCGCCCGCGACCGGCGGGCCACCCGGCTCAAACGCGAGCTGGCGGCGGATCTCGCGGCCCGCCGGGAGCCGGCCGAGGGGCTCGTCGCCGACGCACTCGAACTCGACGTCGAGTACGCCATCGCTCGCTTTGCCCACGAGTACGACTGTACGATGCCGACGTTCGTGGAGGACGTCGGCTTCGCGATCGAGGGGGGCCGGTGCCCGCTGCTCGAGGAACCCGTGGAGGCGATCGAGCCGGTCGACTACGCGGTTTCCGAGGTCGCCTTGCTCTCGGGGGTCAACAGCGGCGGGAAGACCTCGACGCTCGATCTGGTCGCGAGCGTCGTCGTGCTGGCTCACGCCGGCCTGCCGGTTCCCGCCGACGAGGTCCGTCTCCAGCGGTTCGAGGCGATACACTACCACGAGAAGAGCCAGGGAACCCTCGACGCGGGCGCCTTCGAGGCCACCGTCAGGGGGTTCGCAGAGCTCGCCGGCGACGGCGCGGGCTCGCTGGTGCTGGTCGACGAACTCGAGAGCATCACCGAACCCGGCGCGTCGGCGAAGATCGTCGCGGGCGTCCTCGAGGCCCTCGCCGAGAACGGCGCGACCGCGGTGTTCGTCTCACACCTCGCCGGGGAGATACGCGAGACGGCGGACTTCCCGGTGACCGTCGACGGCATCGAGGCCGTCGGCCTCGTCGACGGCGAGCTCGAGGTCGAGCGCTCGCCGGTGAAAGACCACCTGGCGCGGTCGACCCCCGAGCTGATCGTGGAGAAACTCGCCACCGAAGCCGACGTCTCGCCGGCAGGGAGCGTCGAACCCGGCTTCTACGATCGGCTACTCGAGAAGTTCGAGGACTGATCGCTCGCCGGCCGTTCTCCGCCGTCGGTCCGGCTTCAGAGATCGCGGTCCGGGACGGCCGACGCCCTCGATTGACGGGACGGGCGACGCGCTCACCTGATCTCCTTCCACTCCTTGCCGGTGTCGGGGCAAAACCGGATCGTCGTGATCGAGTCCGGGTCGTTTTTGGTCTTCAGCGGTTTGCCGCTCTCGACACAGACGAGCCTGTCGTAGGTGTCTTTCTCGAGTTCACCGTCCCGGAGTGCCTCCCTGACGGACTTCATGGCTCGACAGTATGCCACTCGAGATGAAAAAGACCGGGGTCACGTCCCGGACGCCGGTCCCGCGTCGCTTCGGTCCCCGTCGAGGCTCGACCGGCCGGGGACCGACCAGTTCGCCGGAGGCGTGTCGGTTTTCACCGTCCGGACCGAGCAATCGACGATGGAATACGTTCAGGAGCGGATCGCGACGCTCCACGACTACGGGGACGCCAGCGCGGCAACCCGCGACGTCGCCACCGACGACGTCTCCGTCGTGGTGCCGATGACCGACCGCGAGCACGCGAGCCTCGCCGCCGAACGCGTGCTCGTCGAGCTCGAGCGCGTCGATCCCGCCGCCGTCTTCGTGCCGGTCCGCTCGCCGCCCGACCGGATCGAGCCGTTCGCGGCGTGGCTCACCTCCTTTTCGCTGCCGATCCGGGTGCTGTGGTGTAACGCGCCGCCGGTCGAGGAGCTGATGGCGGACGCCGGGCTCGCGAACGGCTTCGGGAAGGGCCGGGACGTCTGGCTCGCGCTCGGTCCCGCCACGACGGCCACAGATCGGGTCGTCGTCCACGATGCCGACGCGAGAAGCTACGAGGCCGACCACGTCCGCCGGCTGCTCGCCCCTCTTGAAGTCGGGTTCTCGTTCTCGAAAGGGTACTACGCACGCGTCGAGGAGGATCGACTCTACGGCCGACTGTTCCGGCTGTTCTACGAGCCACTCGTCCGGACGCTCGCCGACGCCCACGAGGAGCCGATCGTCGACTACCTCGGCGCGTTCCGGTACGCGCTGGCCGGCGAGTTCGCGGCCACCGCCGACCTCGCCGAGCGGATCCGCGCGCCCCGCTCGTGGGGTCTCGAGGTCGCCACGCTCGGCGACGCCTTCGATCGCGTTGGCTTTTCGGGGACGGCACAGGTCGACCTCGGGAGACACGAACACGACCACCGCGCGGTAGCCGGGGGAACCGGCCTCGAGGGAATGAGCCACGAGGTCGCGACGGCGCTGTTCTCGACGCTGGCCGACCACGGCGTCGACCCCGACTACGGGAGCCTCCCGGATCGCTACCGCGAACGGGGACGGGGGTTGATCGAGCGGTACGCTGCCGACGCGGCGTTCAACGGGTTCACGTTCGACCGCGAGGCCGAACGCGAGCAGGTCGACCGGTACGCGGCGGCGATCGAACCGCCGACTGCCGACCGACGGCTGCCGGCCTGGACCGACGCCCCGTTCCACCCCGAGACGGTCCTCGCCGCGGCGACGCCACGGACAGACCGGTAGCCACGGCGTCCTCTCGCACAAGACTAATCAGATCGCCCCCCGTTGTCGAGCCATGGACGCGACCCCCGACGAACTCGCCGGCGTGGTCGACCTCTTCGGTGGGTTGACCCGCGGAGAGCTCGAAGACGCCCTCGCCGAGGTCGCCTTCCGGGCCGGCGACTCGGTCGACGACGGGGTCCTCAGGGTACGGATAGACGAGGCCGTAGACGCCTTTGCTCTCGTCCGCTACGACCACGACGAGACGGACGAGCCCCTGCTCGTCGCCGGTCCGGCTGCGTTTCCGACGACGCCCGATCACGCAGAGGATCTCCCACACATCCTCGACGTCGAGACGCGCCGACTCGACCGCGAGACCCTCGCCGCGGTCGTCTCCGAGCGGTTCGACCGCGCGGTCGACCGCGCAGTAGCCGACGGGGACGACGAGCGTGGCGCCCGCCTCATCGAGGTCAGCTACGACCTCGAAGCGTGGGGATCGATCGACGCCAGTGACCAACGCGACCGCCTCGACGGCCTCCTGGAGTGAGCATCGTGGCACGGATGACCCTCGATCCGGTCGCGGCGTACGAGCCGACGCCGATCGACGACCAGCGTCACGACGCGGCCGTTCTCACCCCCGTGATCGACCGCGGCGGCGATCACTACCTGCTGTTTACCAAGCGGGCGGACCACCTGGGCGAACACCCGGGCCAGATGAGCTTCCCGGGCGGGGGCGTCGAGCCCACCGACGGCTCCACCCTCGAGACCGCACTCCGGGAGGCAAACGAGGAGATCGGTCTAGAGCCCGGCGAGGTCGAGGTGATCGGTCGACTCGACGACATCCGGACGGTCACCGAGTACGCGGTCACGCCGTACGTCGCAAGGGTGCCCGACCGGGTGTACGAGCCCGACGAGCGGGAGGTCGCCGAGGTCGCGGTCCTCCCGCTTTCGGGGCTTCTCGACCCCGAAAACTACGAGTACGAGCGCCGCGATCATCCCTACTACGGCGACATCGTCGTTCACTACTTCCACGTCGACGGCTACACCGTCTGGGGGGCGACCGGACGGATCCTCGTCCAGTTGCTCGAGCTCACCACACCGTTCGAGGCGCCACTCGGCGTCGACGGCTCGGAGTACTAGACGCCGATGTACTCGTCGTTGAGCTCCCACTCGCCGTTGCCGTTCCGGATCATGTACTCGCCGTAGTACGGAACGCGGTTCGCGACGGTCTCCCGGAACGCCTCGCGGATCTCCGGTTTGGTCATCTCGCCCATCGATCGGAGGTCGTCGTTGCGGTTCAGACAGCCCTTCAGGTAGCCGTTGTGGGTCACCCGGACGCGGTGGCAGTTCGCACAGAAGGTGGGGTTCTCGACGGGGTCGACGATCTCGACCATGCCACCGCCTATCCAGTACCGCCGTCTGTCGTGCATCTCGCGGTGTTCGATCTCGTCGGCCTGCTCGGCCAGCCAGTCGTGGACGCGCCCGATGTCGATCGCCCACTCGGGTTTGCCCGTCAGCTCCGTCATGTACTCGATGAGCTGGAGCTGGAGGCCGTCGTTCTCCGCGACGTGGTCGACCATCTCGGGGACGTAGCCCGCGGTGTGCTCGAAGACGACCATGTTGAGCTTGACGGGATCGAGACCCGCGTCGACGGCCGCCATCACGCCCTCCATCACCTGGTCGTAGGCTCCGCTTTTCGTGATCTCGGCGAACGCGTCGGGATCGAGCGCGTCCTGGGAGACGTTCACCCGCTCGAGGCCGGCGTCGACGAGCCCCTGGGCCCGCCCTGGAAGGAAAGTGCCGTTTGTCGTCATCGAGACCTCCATCGAGTCGGGGGTTCGCCGGATGATCTCCTCTAGGTCCTGGCGCAACATCGGCTCGCCGCCGGTGAACTTCACCGCGTCCACGTCGAACTCCTCGGCGACCTCGAGAAAGCGTACGACGTCGTCGGTCTCCATCTCGTCGTCCTGGGGCTCCATCGGTCCCCGCGTGTCCCCGAGCCCCTCGTTGTGACAGTAAACACAGTCGAAGTTACACCGGTCGGTCAGCGAGACCCGAACCCCGGTCACCTCGCGACCGAACTCGTCGGCGAGCATACCAGGATTTGCAGACGATACTAATTAAGCACGTTGGGTATCGACCGTGAGAAGTAACCATAAAAAGTTACTTATCTGGCCCATTGGCTCCGCCACAGGGGCGTGACCGACCGCCGCGGATGAGCCCGGTCCCGTCACCGCGAGTGAATACGACGGACGCCACCGTGGGTGCAACAAAAGACCTACGCGGACGAGCCCCCAACGCCGTGTATGAAAGAGGAGATGCTCGCGGACGGAACCCGGCTCGTCGAACTGATCGAGGCCCAGGGCTGGGAGGTGACTGACCTCGAGCTCTCGGCGTACGATAGCCCGTGGGCCGACGAGGACGACCCCGAGGCGTCGGTCACGATCACCGCCAGGAAGCCGTACCACACCGAGGACGAAGAGGACGGGAGCCCGTACAGGGTGAACTGACCGAGCGTACGCCCGAACGGCCACCGTCTCTACGCTCGCTCGCGGTCACGCCAGCGGCGTCCGTTCGACCACCTGGCGCGTGCACCGTTTTCTCGTCGGGCTCGCCTCGCTCGCCACTCCTCGAAAACCCTGCACGAAAACGCCTCTCGCTCGCTACGCTCGCTCGCGGTCACGCCAGCGGCGTCCGTTCGACCACCTGGCCGTCGTAGCTCGGATACTGCTCGACGATCTCGCCGTCGTCGACGTCGCCCTCCTCGATCATCTCCTCGAGTAGCCACCAGGCGACCTCGACGTGGTTCGACTTGACCGCGTAGAACTCCTCGGGGACGCCGAGTTCGACGAACCGTTCGGGATCGGTGTAGGTTTTCCCGTAGACGAGCGTGCCGTCGTCGGTGACGTCGTCGAACCCCCGGGAGACGTTGCGAGCCATCCGCTTGAGCCGGCGGCGGTGCTGGGCGGCGTCTTTGAACACCGACGTACAGAAGTACACCCGCGGATGTTCGCCCATGACATCGAGGATCTCCTCGCGGGGGCTCTCGACGGCGCTCATGTGCCCCTCTTTGAGCTCGTAGCCCTCCGCTTGCATCCGGCGGTAGTTCCCGTGGCTCATCTCGAACTCGTTTATATTACAGAACTCCGCGGCGCCCTCGTCTAAAAACTCGAGGAACTCGGGTTCGGGACGGATGCCCGGAATCTCGAACGCGGGCGTGAGTCCTTCCTCGCGGGCGACGTAGAGGATCTCTTCCCACTCGGTGCCGTGGAGGTCGCCCCACTGTTCGTACGGCGGATGAAAGCGGATCTCGTCGAGGCCGGCCTCGGCGAGCCGGCGCATGTTCTCTCGCCCGCCGGCGATCCCCGTGTAGAGGTGGGTGTGGTGATCCTCGCCGAACTCCCCTTTCAGGAGCTCGAGGTACCGGCAGGTCCGGCCGAGGGCTTCCTGGGGCTCACCGCCGGTGATCGACGTTCCGAGGGCGTCCATCCGGTGGGCCTCCGTTATGACGTCCTCGTCGTCCTCGACGAGCCGTTCGTTGGCGTAGACGTCGGCCACGTTCTTGCGGTTCTCCCCGAGCGGGCAGTAAAAACAGTCCCGCTGGTCGCAGTAACCGTAGACGAAAAGTACCATCTTGCCACCCTCGGCACACTGTTCACAGCCCTTCGAGATCATTCGGTACCCCAGTTATCGCGTCCAGGCTCAAAAGCGATCCGAAACCGGCGCGGTCCGGGTGTCGACTCCCCAGAAGACGGAAATACCGCGCCCTCGAACCCTCGACCCATGCTGTTGGTCCTCTGTGTGGACCTCGACGACGACCTCGGCCGCAAGACCGGCTTCGAGACGCCGGTGATCGGCCGCGAGAACGTCGAGGAGGCCGCCGTCGCCCTGGCGACGGCCGACCCCGAGGACAGCGACGTCAACGTCGTCTTCCAGGGAATCCACGTCTACGACGAGCTCGCCGCCCGCGGGGAGACCGTCGAGGTCGCGGTCGTCACCGGCACGGAGGGCGGCGACGTCGCCGCCAACCGCGAGGTCGGCGAAGAGGTCGACACCGTGTTGGCGACGCTGACGACCGGTGAAGACGTCACCGCGATCGTCATCACCGACGGGGCACAGGACGAGTCGGTGATCCCGGTGATCCGCTCGCGGGTTCCCGTCGACGGCGTCCGCAGGGTCGTCGTCCGCCAGTCCCAGAACCTCGAGTCGATGTACTACACAATCAAGCAGGTGCTCGACGATCCCGAGACCCGGGGGACGGTGCTCATCCCGCTTGGCATCCTGCTTTTGATCTATCCGCTCGCGCTGATCGGAACGTTCTTCGACCTGCCGGGGTTCGTCATCGGCACCACCTCCGCTCTGCTCGGGTTGTATCTCATCTCCCGTGGGCTCGGCCTCGGCGAGCGCCTCGACGACGCCGTCGAGTACGCCCGCCGGTCGCTGTACGCCGGTCGGATGACCCTCATCGCCTACGTCGTCGCCGCGGCGTTGCTCGCGATCGGCGGCGTCAGTGGTCTCGAGGCTCTCGAGGGCCAGCGAACGGCGGCCGACGGCCCGCTCGACGCTCCGATCGTGCTCGCGGCGCTGGTGTACGGCTCGATTCAGTGGTTCGCCGCCGCCGGCGTCACCACCAGCCTCGGACAGATCACCGACGAGTACATCGCGGGTCGTCTGGAGCTTCGCTACCTCAATGCCCCGTTTTACGTGCTGGCGATGGCTATCGTGCTCCACGCGGTCAGCGCCTTCTTCCTCCAGGAGGTCGGAATGGCCTACCTCGCAACCGCGCTGACCGTGGGCACCCTGCTGGGGATCGCCAGCACCCTGGCGTTCGCCGTGGCCGAATCCCGACTTTCGGAGGGCAGAGGGCGTGCCGAGCGGGCCTGAGATAGAGCGTGAAACGTGGGCCACGATGGGACACACCGATCCGTGTCACGACGAGACGTACCGACCGTACCGATCCGTGTCACGACGAGACGCACCGACCGTACCGACCCGTGTCACGACGAGACGCGCCGACGTGAGATACGGACCGGGCGTGACCGCACGGTACCGAAAGCGGTACTTGTGAGCGCTCGAAGCCACGGGTATGGACGTCCGCACACCGGTCGGCGAACGTCGCGTGGTCGCCCCATCCGGGCGGACGGGCGGGGTGACCGTCGACCGATGAGAGTCGGCGTCGTCGGTGCCGGAACGACGGGACTCGCGTTGACTCACTACCTCGCCGACCGTGGGGTTGATGTCGTCACCTTCGAGTCCGGATCGAGAGCCGGCGGCGTCGTCCGCTCGGGCTATCACGAGGGGCACGTCCTCGAGTACGGCCCACAGCGAACACGGCTCGTACCCGAAATCGCGGAGCTGATCTCGGAACTCGACCTCTGGCGGGAGCTGCGGATCGCCGACGGCGGGCTTCCGCTGTACGTCTACGCCGACGGCCGCCTCCGGGAGGTTCCACGGAGCGTCCGTGGTTTCCTCCGGACGGATCTGCTCTCGACCAGGGGAAAGCTGCGCTTGCTGGCCGAGCCGCTGACGGCGACCGGCCGGCCGGACGAGCGGGCGGCCTGTCTGTTCGCCCGCAAGCTGGGCCCGGAGGCCTACCGGAACGTCGTCGAGCCGCTGTTCGGCGGGCTGTACGGCTCGGATCCGGCGGATATGCCGGCCGGACACGCCCTCTCCCACCTGCTCGCCCTAGAGGAACGGAAGGGCTCGTTGCTCCGGGCGGCCGTCGACGGGCTCGTCAGGGGAGAGCCGACGCCTCCGCCGGTCTCCTTCGATGACGGGATGGAACGGCTGCCCAGGGCACTGTACGAGGCCCACCGACCCTACGTCCACCTCTCGTCGACGGTGAGTGCCGTCCGTCGAGCCGGGGAGGGGTACGTCCTGGAGGTCGGCGGACGGCGTGTCGAGGTCGACGAGGTCGTCCTCACCGTCCCGGCACCGGCGGCGGCGACCGTCCTCGAGGGACTGGAGGGGGCGAGCGCCGACGGGCTCCGGGAGCTACGGTACAACTCGCTCGTGCTCGCGTTCCTCGAGTCGACCGCCGACCGCGAGGGATTTGGCTACCAGGTTCGCCGGGACGAGCCACTCCGGACTCGCGGTGTCACGTTCAACCACAGCCTCCTCGACCGGGAGAACCTCTACACCGTCTACCTCGGCGGTAGCTCCGATCCCGACGCGCTCGATAGCTCCCCGGCCGAACTCGGCGAGCAGGCTCGACGGGAGTTCCGAACGGTCGTGGGCGCCGACGCGGACGTCCTCGAGGTGACGAAGCTGCCGGAGGTGATCCCGGCGTTCGACACCTCCTGGCAGGCCCTCGAGGGGGTGAGACTTCCGGAGGGCGTCACGCTGGCGGGCAACTACACCTCCAGGATCGGCCTCCCCGGACGGTTCCGGCAGGCCGAGCGGGTCGCCGACCGGCTCGCCGAGAGCGGCGGCTCCGCCGACTTCGATGATAAGCCTTAATACTCGGACGGGCTCGAGTTATTATATGGCAGTCGTCAGCGTCTCCATGCCGGACGAACTGTTAGAGCGGCTCGATCGGTTCGCCGAGGACCACGGCTACACGGGCCGAAGCGAAGTGGTGAGAGAGGCAGCACGGAACCTCTTAGGGGAGTTCGAGGACGTCCGACTCGAGGACCGCGAACTGATGGGGATCGTCACCGTGTTGTTCGACTACGAGACGACGAGCGTCGAACAGCGGATGATGCACCTGCGCCACGAGAACGAGGGGCTGGTCGCCTCGAACTTCCACAGCCACGTCGGCGACCACTACTGTATGGAGCTTTTCGTCCTCGAGGGCGAACTCGAGGAGATCTCGACGTTCGTCGGCAAGGTACGGGCCACGAAAGACGTCCTCACCGTCGATTACTCCGTGACGCCGGTCGATCAGTTCGACCCCATCTCACAGGAAGGGTAGCGTCCTGGCGTCGACCTTCCCGCGCCCGGCCGTCGATTCTTACTGGTGACCCCCACTCTGCTCGAGCGGGTTCGTCACAGTAATTTAATACGCCTGGAGTATAACCCCAGTCCATGGACGAAGAGTGGTACCTCGACAACAGGCGGCTCAGATCGTTTATCGATACGGTAGACGAGGCGGCGGACGAACACGAGGAGATCCCGGCGCTCATCGAGTCGCTCCACGACCCGTTCCGGGAGCTGCTGACCGACGACGAGTGGCTCACGGAGCCATACGATGGACTGGTTCCGGAGGGGTACGACGACAGAGGCGAGATGGGCGGTGACATCGCCCAGTGGCTGCTCTACCGGCGACCGGAGAAGCTCACGATCTTCAGCCTCGTGCTTCCGCCGGGGGTCTCGACCCCGGTTCACGACCACCTCGCCTGGGGGCTCGTGGGGATCTACTCGGGGACCCAGACCGAGGAGTTCTACCGACGGGCCGACGACGAGGGTGCCCACATCGGTCACGCCGAGCTAGAACACATCGGTACCGAGGAGATGGAACGCGGGGACTTCTACGAACTCGTCCCCCCGAACAACGACATCCACCAGGTCCAGACCTCCTCGGACGTACCGAGCGTGAGTATCCACCTCCTCGGGGGAGACGTCGGCTGTATCCAGCGCCACCAGTTCGACCCCGAGGCCGACTTCGTCGAGATGTTCCAGTCACACTACACGAACGTCCGGTGTGAGCGGGCGCTCTCCCCTCCCGAGGAACACGGCCCCCCTCACTAGAGCACGAGTGCGAGGACACCGATCGTGAGTGTGCGCGCCCACTATTCGGGACGGTCGGCGTTTCGCGACCCGGCCACTCCGGAATCCCCCTCCGTAACCCGGGGTACCGTCTCGATCCGACCGCCCTCCCGTTCCCACTCCGTGAGACTGCCCTCGTAGAACGCGAGCCGCGGGAAGCCGAGCCCCCGGAGCACCGTGTACGTGTGGCTGATGCGACGGGCGGTGTTACAGTAAAGCAAGATCCGACACTCGGGGACGATTCCCCGGTCGGCGAGCAGCGGGCGGATCGTCGAGGCCGGCTCGATCCCACGGCTGTCGACGTCGACGAGCTCCCGCCAGTCCAGCCGGACCGCCTCGGGGATGTGTCCCGCGGCGAACTCCCCTTCCTCGCGGGTGTCGACGATCGTCGTCTCGGGATTGGCCAACGCGGCCTCGACGGCCTCCAACCCGACCAGCGGGCCGACCGGATCGAAGCGTGCCCGGTAGCTCGCCGGTCGGACCGTCGGCGACTCCCGGCTCACCTCGTACCGTCGGCTCCAGGCGGTGTAGTCGCCGTCGAGCAGGTGCAGCCGTGACGGATCGTGGCCGTACAGCTCCGCGGTGACCAGAAATCGCGCGGCGAAGACGCCGTGGTCGTCGTCGTAGGCGACGATCCGGTCGTCCCCGGTGATCCCCACGTCGCCGGCGAGCGCTGCGAACGTCTCGGCGCCGGGCAGCATTCCGGCTTCCCCTTCGCCCTGTTCGTCCGCGCGAAACGAGTCGAACGGGACGTTGACGGCGTCGGGGATGTGGCCGATCCCGTCGTACTCCCAGCCGTCACGGACGTCGACGACGACGAGATCATCGCGTTCGAGGACCCACTCCGGCGGAACGACGACGTCGGTCATACCCCCCGTTGGCCCGGCCCCGTAATAACTCCCGTCGTCGCGTATAATTGTCGTCGCCGCGTGTAACTCCCGTCGTCGCGTCGTGACCCTCGTGGCGGGTCCGGTTGCCACGACCGCCACCTACAAGCCGTCGGCCGTCCGTTTTCGGATAGATGACAGTCGAGACATTCGTCGCGGACGTCGAGGACGGGATGGAAACCGAACTCTCCAGGCTGGGCTCCTCGCGGGCCCTGTACGCCGAAACGGGCGGGGAGGTCGTCCCCGAAACCGTTCTCGGAGCGGCCGCGACCGTGGAGCTGGCCGCAGCTGAGACGTTCGAGGCGTACGCGGAACGCGAGGACGGCGACGTGGCGACGGCGTTCGCCGAAATTGCCGAGGAGGAACGCGACCACTACGAGGCCATCGTCGCCGAGCTCGAGGGCCACGAACCCGGGGAGACGCCGGCGATACACCGCTATCTCAGAGAGTGTGACGGGACCGCCGAGAGAGTCGGCGCCTTCGTCGGTCGGACCGTCGCGGCCGACCGGTCGAACGAACACCTCGAGGGCTTTTTCGCCGGACAGGGTGCCACCGAGCTCGCCGAACTGTTCGCCGGAATGGGTGCGGATATCGACGGCCAGCTCGAGCGGGCGACGACCCTCCTCGAGGACCACTGTGGTGACGAGCGGGCGTGCCTGGAGCGGGCGATGGAGGCTGCTGAGGGTGCCATCGAAGCGGCCTACGGGGAGTACACCGACGGTCTCCGCGAGCTGGGCGTCGATCCCAAGCCGATCTGTTGACCACGACGGCGGTAGAGTTCCGGCGCACTGTTTCTCGCCAGCATGCGTTTTGCCTCCTCGTGCCAGCATGCGTTTCGCCTCCTCGTGCCAGCATGCGTTTCGCCTCCTCGTGCCAGCATGCGTTTTGCCTCCTCGTGCCGGCACGTTTTTCGCCTCCTCACAGCGGAATGCTCTCGACTTCCCCGCGCCGGCACGTTTTTCACCTCTCCGTGTGTCGTGGTATTCCATGTCCACCGAACAGGGGCGAGTCGAAGCGATCCACGTCGCCCCCGAGGCCGGCGAGGAGATGCAGTCAAGAGAGACGGTCGAAGCGGTGGCCGGGAAGGGGTTACGCGGTGACCGGTACTTCGACGCTGCGGGCTCGTGGTCCGGCGAGAAAGGCCGGGCGCTCCCGCCGGAAGACCGCGCGCTCACCCTGTTCGAGGCGGAAGCCCTCGAGATCGTCGAGCGCGACGAGGGCATCGACCTCGAACCGGCCGACCACCGCCGGAACGTGACGACCCGGAACGTCGCCGTCGACCACCTGCTCGACGAGCGGTTTCGGATCGGCGAGGCGGTCTGTGAGGGTGTCGAGATCTGCGAGCCGTGTGCCTACCTCGAAGGGCTCACCGAGGACGGTGTGCTGGCCGCGCTCGTCCACCGTGGCGGGCTCAACGTCCGAATCGTCGAGTCGGGAACGATCACCGTGGGTGACGAGATCGAACTTCGCTAGAGCCGTCGTCTGTGGGTGCGGGAACGAACTCCCCAGAGCCTCTGGGCGTGAACCTGTGAGCGAGCGATCAGCCGACTCACCTTATCGACATCGAACGGTCGACATTGAACGGGTTTCTCGCCGCTTACGAGATGGAAGGCGCGAATACAACACTGGTGTTACCCGACGCGGACAGCACAGTCGTACATAGCTCTTGACGACTCGCCCGTTGTCGGAACCACCGATCACTGACGTTTCCAGAGAACGAGTGCGAGCGGGACCAACAGGAGCGCTCCAGCGACGAACGGCGACCAGTAGACGACGACGTAGCCGGCGGCCGCTAACGGGGGTCCAACTGTGCACCCAGAGTACCCGCAGCCTGTGTGACACCGAAGTCAGTCCCCCGTCTGGCCGCGGACGTACTCTGGGATACGAGCGTCGAGAGGCCGACGGTCACCGCACCGTTGCCGAACGAGGGGAACGCATCGAACGCAACGAGCAAGACGAGGTCGCCGGTGAGCCACGTGACGGTGCCCGGAATGGACACCCTGCCGCCGAGCGTTGGAGCGAGCGCGAGCAGGAGAAAAGCCACGGACAGCGGGACGGTACCGGCTGAGACGACCGTTCGAGGCCCGTAGCGCTTCGAGAGTCGTCCCACGAGAACACCCCGATCGAGAACGCCGAAGACGCCGATGTAGGTGAGAAAGATCGCTGCCTGTGTCGCGTCGTATCCGAAGAAATCCGCCAGGTGCGGAACGAACGTGACCACGACGCCAGCGAACGCGACCAGAAGGAAGGCGACGACGAGTGGCCGAATCGTGGCGTCGGCGAACGCCTCGCGGAACTGACCGACGAACGTCACTCGCCGGACAGCGGTCGATGTCCGGGTCGGTTCTTGCAGCCAGATTGCTGCGGTTGCGAGTGCGAGAGCGGACAGTAACGCGGCGGTAAAGCTCGGAATCGAAAACTCCGTCGCTGGTACGAACGCCCGAAAGACGGCGTCCGCAAACGTCACGACTGTATCACTGGCAGCAACCCCCCCGATTGCGGGGCCGAAAACGAATCCGAGCCCGAACGCCGCACCGATCAGCCCGAGGCCACTCGCACGGTCCTCGACCGGTATCACGTCCGCAATGTACGCCTGTGCGGTGGCGAGGTTGCCGCCGGCACCACCGGCGAGAATTCGCGCGCCGAACAGCGTGAGGACTGCTGCAGTCGTGCCCGCTATCTTCGAACAGCGAGAGAATGCCGTCCTCCAGGACGGGCGTGAATCGCGTCACTCCACTCCACTACGCAATCCACCGACGACAACACGACAAACACTCAACCTGAAACGAAAATTTAAGTTACAACGTGCCGTAACAATAAGTGCAATTCGCGGGGAGAGAGCCCTCCGAGAAACCGAGGGTCGATGACTCGCCGCGAGGCGGGGCTCGCGTGACAGAGCCACCAAGACACCGTCGGGAGCGGGGGACTCCCGAATCGAGGGCTGAAGGGCCGCTCGAGCCGTCAGCCGTGACCCCGCTCGCGTCCGACCGTCGTCACGTAGATCCCCGCGAGGACGACCAGCCCGCCGACGACCGTGATCGCGTCGGGGGTTTCAGCGAGGAAAATAACTGCGAGCAGCGTCGAACCGATCGGCTCGCCGAGCCAGGCGACGCTGACCACGACGGACTCGACGTACCGCAGGACCCAGTTGACGACGGTGTGTCCGAAGACGCCGGGACCGACGGCCATCGCGAGAAAGAGCAGCCACTCCCGGGGCGGGTACGCGAGAAACGCGTGACCCTGCCCGCCGACGAGGAAGACGAGCGCGAGGACGCAGGCGGTGTAGACGACGGTGACGTAGGGGAAAAGCGAGACGCGCTGGCGGATCGATCGGCCCGCGAGGACGTAGCCGGCGATGGTGATCGCACCGAGGATTGCAAGTGAGTTGCCGTAAAGCGTCGCGTCCGAGACCGGCGCCTCGCCGGCGTCGCCGATGGACATCGCCGCCGCGCCGACGATGGCGACGAGGATGCCGACGACGGTCGGGCGATCGATCCGCTCCCCGAGGAGGATGGCAGCCCCGACGGCGACGAAGATCGGCTGGCTCTGGACCAGCGTCACGCTGGCCGCGACGCTCGTGTGATTCAAACTCTCGAACCAGGCCGCGAAGTGTATCGCCAGCGCGACGCCCGCGACGACCGCGAACCCGAGATCCCTAACGGAGAGACGGCGAAACTCCTCGCGATACCGAAAGACGGCGACCGGCGCGACCAACAATGTCGTGAAAAGCACCCGGTAGAGGGCCGCGACCGAGCTGGGCGCGTGGCTCCAGCGGACCAGGATCGCGCTCGTGCTCGAGGCGAGGAT
The DNA here is from genome assembly GCA_001564115.1 of Natrialbaceae archaeon Tc-Br11_E2g8. Lineage (GTDB taxonomy): Archaea > Halobacteriota > Halobacteria > Halobacteriales > Natrialbaceae > Tc-Br11-E2g8. The sequence goes on from LKNG01000017.1 coordinate 18,398, forward strand.
GGCAAACGCTAGCGCCGCAAGGGGCGTCACCTCGGTGTCGAGTCGGCCGTACACGGGCGTCAGGAGACGGGGTCGGCTCAAACCGGTTCCGGAACCGGCAGGACGACTCCGAAACCGATAGGACGACTAGTCGACGTCCCGCAGCTCCCACCCGCGGTACTCGCGGGCGACCTCGACGTCGATCGCGTCGGTGGTCACCACGTCGTCGGCGTCGAGGTCGTCGTAGCCGTCGACGAAGGCGAGTGCGTTGTCTTCCTCGGCGAACGGGTACGGGTTGTACATCGGGTCGTCGATCCGACCGGTGTCGTCCTCTAGCACCCAGTAGACGTCGAAGCCGTCGACGTGTTCGTGGCTCTCGAAGTCGTTGACCCAGAGGTTCGCGACGGGCTCGTCCGGTCCGTCGAACGTCTCGGGGGAGACGAGATAGGCGACCGCACAGCCGGGCGTACAGCAGAACCCCCGCGTGCCGTCCTCGTGGACGAGCTGGGCGTTCCAGTCGGGGTGGCGTGCGGGGAACATGTTACACACCTCACACGAACGATCCTCCGGAAACGCCGCCATCTCGTCGATCGGCACGTCGGTGCCGGACTCGACCGGCGGCTCCCCGTCCTCGCCCGAGGCGTCGTCCCCCGACTCCCCCTCGACCGGGACGTCGGTGGTGTCGTCGCCGTCCTCGCTCAGACAGCCCGCGGCGAGGGCGGCGGCTCCGGCCGCCGTGGCGGCCAGCAGCCGGCGTCGACCGGAGTACATACCGTACATTCAGGGGAGCGACGATCAAAAGCCGTGCGGTGTGCGTATCGAACGGCATCCTCCCGGGATTGGAGGGGACGAGCGTCGTTCCGTGACGGCCGTCACTCGAGGTGTTCGCGGGTCCGTCGGTGCCGGTCGCGGAACATCGGCTCGAAGCCGAGCCGGGCAAACGGCGAGAGGGCGTCGCCGAGCCCGCCCAGCGGGAGCTCGTACTCGATGCTGTCCCGGAGGACCGTCTCGTCGCCGTCGGCGTAAAACGAGTGGGTGTGGAGCCATCGGTCGAACGGGCCGTCGACCATCTCGTCGCTGAACGAGCCGGCTCCGTCCGTCCGCTCGCGGTCGACGATCACCGACGTGAGATACTGGCGTGGACCCACCCCGAAGGGTCGAACCGAGAGGACGAGCTCAGAGCCCGCCTCGAGCACCGCCGGATCGTCGTCCCCGTCCGGGCCGAGGGTCCGTTCGACGCGCAGGCCCATCCAGTCGGGGGTCAGCGCCTCGAGTCCGTCGGCCGTCGAGTGAAACGACCAGACCTCATCGAGCGGAGCACGCACTCGCGTCCGTCGTTCGTATTCGGGCACGTCCGGCCATACGGTCGGCAGGAGCAAAACGTCGACGCCTGCGAGCGTGGCCTCTCACTTCAGCCGTTCCTGTAGGAACGACGGATGAGCGGCCGTGACGCCCTCGATTTCGAGAATGTTCTCGGAGATGATCTCCCCCAGCTCGTCGCCGTCGGCCGCCCGGACCTCGGCCATCAGCATGTGATCGCCACTGGAGCTGTAGAGCGCCTCGATCTCTCCAAGGGACTTCAGCGCGTTCGTCGCCTCGACGTAGCGCTCGCTGGCGACGTCGATGCCGACGAGCGCGATCGTCTGTGAGGAGAGTTTCTTCGGGTCGACGTCGGCGGAGTAGCCGACGATCACTCCCTCCTCTTCGAGTTTGTTGATGTACTTTCTGACCGTCGGCTTCGAGACGCTCGCGCGCTCGGCGATCTCCGCGTAGGAGGCCTGGGCGTTCTCCTCGAGCACCTGGAGGATACGAGACTCCGTAGACGTACTACTCATACCCGTATCTCTTGTCCGGACGGGAAAATATCTTTTGTATCCGTGAACCCCCACGCAGTCGAGTCCCGGGGAGTGTCCTCCCGGTTTCGTAAATTCGATCCGTTCGTCGTCAATTCGCTCTCCGTCTTCCGGTTTTTTCGTTCGTGGTCGCCGGAACGAGCGTCGCGGCCGGCCGACCGCCGCGTTTATCCCGGCTCCGGACCGACTCCGGCCGATGGTCGACGTCAACCTGATAAGCGGGGGCGTCTGGACCCTCGGTGGGATCGCCATCCTCTATCTCGGCTACCAGATCGCCGTCCGGGGACGGGTCGAACTCCACTCCGACTACGACGAGAGCGTCGACCCCGGCTACGTCGCACGCCGGTCCGGCGGGGTCGCCCTGCTCATGGGCGCGGTGACGGTCGCCCACGGGGTCAGGGAGATGGTCCGTGGCTTCGATCCGGCCGCGCTGGCGGCCCTGATCGTCACCCTGCTGGTCTTGAGTTACCTCTCGAAGCTGTTCGCCAGAGGGTACGGCTACGACGGCTGACGGCCCCAGGGAGGGAAAAGAGCCTAGAGGAAACTCTCTATCCGGTCGGCGACCTCCTCTGGGGTGTCGCCGACGGGGACGCCCGCGTCGTTCAGGGCGTCGATCTTGCTCCGTGCGGTGCCCGTTCCCGAGCCGGAGACGATCGCGCCGGCGTGGCCCATCCGCTTGCCCGGTGGGGCCGTCCGGCCGGCGATAAAGCCCGCGACGGGCGTCTCGACGTGCTCGTCGATGTACGCCGCCGCGGCCTCCTCGTCCTCGCCGCCGATCTCTCCGCACATGGCGATGGCTTTCGTCTCGGGATCGTTCTCGAAGAGCTCGAGGGCGTCGATGAAGCTCGTCCCGATGATCGGGTCGCCGCCGATGCCGATGGCCGTCGTCTGCCCGATCCCCCGCTGGGTGAGGCTGTCGACGACCTGGTAGGTGAGCGTGCCCGACCGGGAGACGAGTCCGACATTACCGTCGGCGAAGATGTTTCCGGGGAGGATGCCGAGTTTCGCCTCGCCGGGGGTGATGATCCCCGGACAGTTCGGCCCGATGAGGTAGGCGTCGGTCTCGTCGAGCCGGCGTTTCACCCGGGCCATGTCCTGGGTCGGGACGCCCTCGGTGATCGCCACGACGAGATCGAGGTCGGCTCCGAGCGCCTCGAACATCGCATCTGCCGCGAACGCCGGCGGGACGAGCACGACCGAGGCGTCCGCGTCCTCGGCCTCGGCGGCGCCGGCGACGGTATCGTAGACGGGGACGCCGTGGACCTCCTCGCCACCTCTCCCCGGTACGGCCCCGGCGACGACGTTCGTCCCGTACTCGATCATCTGGCCGGCGTGGAACTTCCCTTCCCCGCCGGTGATACCCTGTACCACCACTCGCGTGTCTTCGTCGACGAGTACGCTCATCGGGCCACCTCCGCCGCGTACTCGACCGCACGCTGGACTGCCGACTCGAGGGTCGTCTCGACCGTCACGAGCTCCTCGTTGAGGATCTCCATCCCTTCCTCCCAGTTCGTCCCGGCCAGCCGAACGACGACCGGTTTCGGGATCTCCTCGAACCCCTCGAGGGCCTCGTTTATCCCCCGGGCGACCTCGTCGCCGCGGGTGATTCCGCCGAAGATGTTGAAGACGACGCTGTCGACGTTTCCGTCGGAGAACACCATATCCAGCGCGTTCGCGATCCGGTCGGCTTTCAACATCTTCGGCGGAATCACCCGCGG
>LKNG01000181.1 GCA_001564115.1 Natrialbaceae archaeon Tc-Br11_E2g8
CGGGGGATATATGCCCCGCCGGTGGCCCCTTCCGGTCATGGAGCCCGCGGAGGTCTGGGATCTGGGGATGCTCGCGCTCGGGACGGTCCTGCTCGTCGAGTTCGCCGTCGTCGGCGGCTTCGAGCCGAGCGTCGGCAACCTCGCGACGTTCGTCGTCGCGATGGGTCTGCTGTTCGTCGCCGCGAGCCGGCTGCGCCGCTCCGACGACCGCTGGCCCGGGAGCCACCGACCCTGGAGCTACGTCGTCGTCGGCCTCGTCGCCGTCTACGGCCTCCGGCTCGTCTCCCTCGTCGGCTGACCCGCGGCAGGGTTTTGCCCGTCCGGAACGGAGAGCCGGCGTGGACCTCGCCGAGGCGGCTATCGCGCGGATCGAACGCGATCACGCGGGGACCCTCGCGGCCGTCGACGCCTGTGCCGACGCCGTCGCCGCGGACTGGCCCGGCGGGCTCGCGACCGACGGGGAGGCCGTCAGAGCCCCGCTCGCGGCCGCCCTCGCCGACGCCGGCGTCCTCGAGGCCGCGCCGGCGCTGCTGGCCGACGCCGTCGACGCGACCGGCCACGTCCTCCGTGCGCGGCCGGTCGCCGCCCCGCCGTACGTCGTCGTGACGAGTCGGGGCCCGCTCCTCCGGGCGACGATCGAGCCGGGCCGGCTCGTGATCGGGCTGGAGACGTTCGAGGTCGTCCGCGAGCCCGCGGTCGGCTACCGCCGTCTCGAGGGCGTCGAACCGACCGTCACGCTCGAACCGGGCCGGTAGCCGGCTCGCCCGGCACGAACCGGTAGCTTTTCGGACACGACCGCCCTCGCCAGGACCGATGCACCCACGAGCCGCGGAGTTCGCCGAGCGGGCACGCGAGGAGTACGGGGTCGACCCCGAAATCGAGGAGTTCCCCGAGGGGACGAAGACGGCGGCCGACGCCGCCGAGGCGGTCGGCTGTCCGGTCGCGGCGATCGCCAGCTCGCTCGCCTTCGACGTCGACGGCGAGCTGGTCGTCTGCGTGACAAGCGGCGCAAACCGGGTCGAGGAGTCGGCCCTCGCCGAGCGGTTCGACGCCGAGGCCGTCTCGATGGCCGACGCCGACCGGATCAAAGCCCAGCTGGGCTGGTCGATCGGCGGCGTCCCCCCGTTCGTCCACGACGCCGACGTCCCGGTCGTGATCGACGCCGACCTCTTCGAGCACGAGACGGTGTGGGCGGCCGCCGGCACCCCCACGGCCGTCTTCCCGATCGATCCGGCCGCGATCGCCGACCACGCCGGCGCCGACCGGATCGACGTCACGGGCTGACGCCGGCTGCTCGCGTCGGGTTTCCGTCGGTCGAGGCCGCTTTTGGCCCGGCCTTCCGGTCCAGCTCGCTCTCACGCCGGCCGGAGGTGCTCACAGTCCCCGGTGGTGACCGTCTCGCGGCCGTCGGCGGTCTCGACGACGAGCGCGCCGGTGTCGGTGACGTCGACGGCCTCCCCCTCGACCGTCCCGTCGGCGGTGGAGATCCGGACCCGCCGGCCGAGCGTGGTCGAGAGCTCGCGCCACTCCCCGAGCACGTCGAGATCCCGGCGGTCGTACAGCCCCTCGAGTATCCCCTGGAGGGCGATCCGGCGGTCGACATCGCCGCCCTCGGCACGGAGGCTGGTCGTCCCCGCGGGCAGGACGTCGGGATCGACGTCGGCGTTGAGCCCGATGCCGACGACGAGCCACGAGATCCGGCCGGCTTCCCCTTCCATCTCGGTGAGGATTCCGGCGAGCTTGTCGCCGTCGACGACGACGTCGTTCGGCCACTTGATACGCGCGTCGACGCCGGCCTCGCGGGCCGTCCGTGCCACCGCGACGGCGGCGGCGAAGGTGAAACGTGCCGCGTTTGCCGGCGACGTCGTGGGTCGAAGGAGGACGCTCGTCCAGATCCCGCCGGCCGGGGACTCCCAGGCCCGCCCGAGACGGCCCCGGCCGCCGGTCTGTTCGTCGGCGACGACGGCGACGTCGCTCGCGCCCGCCGCCGCCAGCTCGCGGGCCCGGTCGTTCGTGCTGCCGATCGAGTCGTGGTACTCGACGGTGAACGGGGCCTCCAGCCCGCACTCGATCGCGGGACCGTCGTAGCCGGTCACCGCCACGAGCTCGTAGCCGTCGGGGCCGCTCTCGATCTCGAGACCGGCCTCCCGAAGCGTCTCGACGTGTTTCCAGACCGCGGCCCGCGAGATTCCGAGCTCCTCGGCGATGGCGGGGCCCGCGATTGGTCCATCGGAGAGCGCTTCGAGAATCGCCCGTCGAGTCATGGGCGTCTATGGGCGACGCTCGCAGTCGAATCGGGCGGCTTCGAACGGTCCGACCGCACCGGCGGAGTCACGTCAACCGCTCTCAGTAGAACTCCCGGACGAGGTCGGTCGCGTCCTCGGGGGCCCCGTCGGGGATCTCGGACATGTCGCTCTCGAGGCCGTGCTGGGCGCCGTAGGGCACCGAGTTCTCGTCGCGGTAGATCACGCCCTGGTACTCCTTGTCGGCGTCGAGGATGACGTCTTTGGCGGCCTCGTGGTCGTTCGGATCGTGGCCCGCCTCTTTCAGGTCGACCAAGCTGTCCCGGAAGTAGTCGTAGGTGTCGACGTCGTTGAACGTGACACACGGCGAGTAGACGTTCACGAAGCCGAAGCCGTCGTGTTCGATGGCGGCCTGGACGATCTCCTGGTGGCGCAAGGCGTCGGAGGAGAACGACTGGGCGATAAAGGAGGCGCCGGCGGCCAGCGCGAGCGCGAGCGGGTTCACCGGCGGCTGTTTCGGCCCTTCGGGGGTCGTCGAGGTCTCGAAGTCCTCGCGGCTGGTCGGCGACGCCTGGCCCTTGGTGAGCCCGTAGATCCGGTTGTCCATCACGATGTAGGACATATCGACGTTCCGGCGGACCGCGTGGACGAAGTGGCCGGCGCCGATCGAGTAGCCGTCGCCGTCGCCGCCGGCGACCATCACCTCGAGGTCGGGGCGGGCCATCTTCACGCCCGTCCCGACCGGGAGCGCCCGGCCGTGGACCCCGTGGAGGGCGTAGCTGTGCATGTACGTGCCGATCTTGCCCGAGCAGCCGATGCCGGCGACGATGAACGTGTTGTCGGGATCGTTGCCCGTCTCGGCGAGCGCTTTCATCATCCCGTTCATCGTCCCGAAGTCCCCACAGCCGGGACACCAGGTGGGCTGTTTGTCCGACTTGAAATCGGTGAATCTGACCTGTGAACTCATGCTGTAACCTCCGTCGCGATCGCCGCGGCGATCTCCTCGGCGAGTTCGTTCGCCTTGAACCGGACGCCTGTGTACTTCGTTACCCGTTTCACCCGGGTAAGGGTGTCGTGTTCTATCAGATCGGCGAACTGCCCCGTCGCGTTACACTCGACGACGATGACGTCCTCGGCGGCCTCGACGTCGGCGGTGAGGTCCGGCCGCGGAAAGACGTACGGCACCGAGAGAAAGCGGACGTCGATCCCGTCGGCCGCGAGCAGCTCCATGGCCTCCCGGATCGCCCCCTCGTTCGACCCCCAGGAGATCACGAGCGTCTCCGCGTCGGGGTCGCCGAACTCCCGGCAGGCCCACTCCTCTCGTTCCCTGGCCGTCTCGACTTTGCGATACCGCTTGTCGACCTGCTGGACGCGGATCTCCTCCTGTTCGGTCCGTCGGCCGAGCTCGTCGTGTTCGAGGCCCGTGCTCATGTGGGCGGCGTCGGTCGTCCCCGGGATCGCCCGCGGGCTCACGCCGTCGTCGGTGTCGGCGTGGGCCCGGAACCGTCCTTTCTCGTCGAGCCACTCCCCGACCTCCGACTCGTCGATGAGCCTGCCGCGGTCGATCTCGACGGCGTCCATGTCGAACGCCTCCGGCGGGAACGTCCGCTCGGTCACCGCGAGCGCGAGGTCGGCGACGAGGTACACCGGCGTCTGGTACTTCTCGGCGTAGTTGAACGCCTCGACGGTCTTCCAGAAACACTCGGCGATCGTCGTCGGCGCGATCACGAACCGCGGGATCTCGCCGTGACCGCCGTAGAGGGTCATGTTGAGATCGCCCTGCTCCTGTTTGGTCGGCATCCCCGTCGAGGGGCCGGAACGCATCACGTCGACGATCACCAGCGGCGTCTCGCTGGTCGCCACGAGGCCGAACGTCTCGGCCATCAGGTCGATGCCGGGCCCCGAGGTCGCCGTCATCGCCCGGGCTCCCGCGCGGGCGGCTCCGAGCGCCATGTTGATCGCCGAGAGCTCGTCTTCGGCCTGGACGACGTGGCCGCCGTAGCGTTCGATCCGGCCCGTGAGATACTCCATCACGTTCGTCGCCGGCGTGATCGGGTAGCCGGCGTAGTACCGACAGCCGGCGGCGAGCGCGCCCATCCCGATCGCCTCGTCGCCGTTGAGCAGGACGTAGTCGCTGTCGGTCGTCTCGAGCTCGTAGCCGAGATCGAGCTCGTAGTTCTCCTCGACGTACTCCTGGCCGAGCCGGGCGGCCTCCCTGTTGTTCCCGACGATCTTCGAGCCCTTCCCGCCGAAGCGTTTCTCGAGGGACTCATCGAGGTAGGCGACGTCGAAGTCGGTGATCGCACACGCGGCGCCGAGCGCGACGACGTTGCGCATGATCGCTCCGCCGGCCTCCTCGGCCAGCGACTTGAGCGGGACGTCGACCGCGGCCACCCCCTCGGGGATCTCGGCCTCCCAGGAGCGCTCGCCGTCGTAGATGATCGCACTCCCCTCGTGGAGCTCGTCTACGTTCTCGTCGATGGTCCGCTGGGTGAGCGCCACCAGGATGTCGAGCCGATCGACGACGCTCCGAACGTCGTCGACCGAGGTCCGGATCTTGTAGGCGGTGTACCCACCTCGGATGCGCGAGGCGAAGTCCTTCGACGTGAAGACGTGTCGTCCGGCCCTGGAGAGAGCCTGGGCGAAGATCTTGCCCGTGGAGTCGATGCCGTCGCCGGCCTCCCCTCCGATCGCCCAGTTTAGGTCCTCGGCCATATCGTAGCGAACTTGCCCGGCACAAATGAAAAGGCTTCTGAAAAGGGCGGTGATCGATCGTCCGTCGTGAGAGGAACGGCTTTCCGTTCGCCGCCCGACGGGTCGGGCATGGAGGAAACGGAAGTTCGCGTCGAGTCGGTCCGGGAGGTCGGACCGGGGACGGTCGCCCTCGAGCTGTCGACCCCACCGGGGTTCGAGGCGGCCCCCGGTCAGTTCGTCGTCGTCCGGGCGACGGTCGACGGCGAGGAGCTGACCCGCTACTACACCCTCTCCTCGCCGTCGGTCGAGGAGTCGTTCGAGATCACCGTCGGCGTCGACCCCGACGGCGACCTTTCGCCGTGGCTCGCCGCCCTCGAGGGCGGCGACCGCCTCCGCCTCGAGGGGCCCCACGGCTCGATCGCCTACCGCGGCGGGGAGGACGTCGTCGCCGTCGCCGGCGGCCCCGGCGTCGGCCCAGCCGTCGCCATCGCCGAGGCCGCCCACGCCGCCGGCCGCGAGGCCGCCGTGATCTACCGCGACGACGAGC
>LKNG01000018.1 GCA_001564115.1 Natrialbaceae archaeon Tc-Br11_E2g8
ACGAGGCCGGCGGGACGGGCGAGGCCCTCCGGGAGCTGGCCCGAAAGGTCGCGGACAACGTCGGAGTCGTCCACCGGCAGGCGGTCTCGGCCGGGGGTGAGGGAGCCTCCGACGGAGATGCCGTCGAGGAAATCCCCGGCCAGGACGTCGACGACGGAGGTGTCGGGATCCCCTCCGAGGAGGAAACGCCCAGAGGTGGACTCGACGTCGACTACGGGAGCGACGACCCCGTCCCGGACGGCGGGGATCGCCGGGAATGACCGGAGGCGATTCGGGGGCCGACGGCGACCGCCTCGGATCCGACGATGGCGACCGCCTCGAGCCCGACAGCAGCGACCACCTCGGAACCGACGACGGCGACCGCTTCGAGCCCGACCCCGAACGGGTCGCGATACTCCGTGAGATCGCCGACGACGTCCGCGGGGACACCGGCGAGAGCAAACAGCTCGCGAACGTGCTCTACCGAACCAGCGACCTCTACGATCCCGACGAGGAGACCTCCCCGGAGGAGATCCTCCGGAACGTCAAGTTCATTCTCGAGGTCAAAGAGCGGGGCACTCTCGAACGGTAGGTGCGAGACCGGCCGCGAGGGGGCGCACCCGTGGCCGTCGGTCGCGGTGACCGGTCCGAGATCCAGCGCCCGGATCGATCAGTAGCCGAGATCCAGCACCCAGTTGGCCGCGACCGCGACGCCGACCGCCGAGAGCAGGACGATCAGGACGAGAAAGGAGATCGCCCAGCCGAAGAGGTCCGCGAACAGCCCGGTGGCGACCGACCCCAGGGAGGCGACGGTGAGATACACCGTCCGCACGAGCCCGAACCCCCCGGCTCGCTCTGCCTCCGAGAGGTTGTCCATGAACCGCGGCTCGACCGCCGAGGCCCAGCCGAGGCCGGTTCCGACCAGGAGGACGGCGCCGACCACCGCGAGCGTGCCGGGGACGGCGACGAACAGCGCGAGTCCGGCCGCGGTCGTGGCCATACAGCCGACGATGACGACGTCCCGGCCGTAGCGGTCGGAGGCCGCGCCGATCGGCGGCTTCAAGAGCGCCTGGACGACGAAGTACGCCGAGAAGACGACGCCGGCAGCCGCCGTCGACTGGCCGCGGTGTTCGACGAGGAAGGTCGGCAGAAACGAGGCCGTCCCCTGCCAGACGAACGCGCTGACCGCCGCGATCAGGACGGTGAACGCGATCGGTGGCCGCGAGAGCAGTTCGAGAAGCGGCTCGAGTTCGAACCGATCGCGCATCCGGTCGTCGGGCCGACGTGGATCGGTCGGTCGAACCCGCCAGGCGAACAGCACGAACACGGGGAACGCGATCGCCGCTCCGACGGCCACCGCCGGCCGCCAGCCGTACCGCGTCCCGATCCAGGCCGCGGCGATCGGCGCGAGCAGGCCCGCGGCGGGCGAGCCGATCGTGTGGACGCCGATCGCGGTCCCCATGTTGTCGAACGTCCGTGCCAGGAGCGCGGTCGCGACGCTGTAGTGTAAGCCGGCGACCGCACCGAGGACGACGACGCTCGCGAAAAAGAGGGCGAAGACGGGCGAGATCGCGAGCACGAGGCTCATCACCGCCGTCCCGCCGACGGCCACGAGGACGATCGGACGCTCGCCGAACCGATCCCCGAGCACGCCGCTTGGATACTGGGAGAAGGCGTAGGACATCCACATCCCGGTCAGCGCGATCCCGATCGTCGCGTTGGTGATCGCCAGATCGTCGGTGATCTCCGGGACGACCGGGCTGATCGCTAGACGCGCGACCATCGTGGCGAAGAAGGCAAGCGTACAGAGGGCGAGCACCGTGTGACGGTAGTGCCAGTCCATTCGGATCGGAGACGCCCGCGTTGGGCACTCGGGGTCCCCTTCAGATGGGCGTCGTATAACGGCGTCGAAACGGACGAGAGGGGCCGGGGTCCGAGACGGCCAGCTCTGTGAGAGGACTACCTGGAAGACGCGGGTGACTCCGCCGTCGGAGTCCGATACAGCTATCCGTCACCTCGCCGTGGTCGTCGACCATGTCGACCATCATCGCCGGCATCGACACCGACGAGGACCGCGCACGGGCACTGGCCGAGGGACTCCTCTCGATCCCCGGCAGCGACGGGATGGACGTCGTCCTGGTTCACTCGTTCGACTCGAACCCCGAAGGCGCCTCGGTCGATCGGGTCGCGGCCGTCAGACGCGCCAGAGAGCGCCTCGAGGACGCCGGCGTGGAGGTGCGTCTCGACGAACGAAGCGGGGAGACCGCAGCCGGGCTCCTCGATGCGGCAATCGAGTACGACGCCGCGATGATCGTCGTCGCCGCCCGCAAACGGTCGCCGACCGGGAAGGCGGTCTTCGGGAGCACGACCCAGGACGTCATCTTGGGCACCGAGCTCCCCGTGCTGGTCTGTGACGCCTCCGACTGACCCGTCCGTCGACCCCTCTCTGCCAGCTGGCAGGCGTTATTAACAGACGTGCTGGAAATAATAACACTTTTACCGGTCGGGACCGAGCCACCGGTATGGAATACACGCGCCGTTCGGTGTTGAGTGCCGGCGCCGGCAGCGTCGCGGCGGGGGCGCTCGCGGGCTGTCTCGGCGAGCCCGAGGGGGGTGACGGTGACGGCGACGGCGAGGCCTTAGAGGCGTACGCCGCCTTCTTCGCGCTGTGGGACTGGTGTGAGGAGATCACCGGCGACCTCGCCACCTTCGAGAACCCGGTCACGACGGGCGAGATGGGTCACGGCTGGGAGCCCGACGGCGATCTGACCCGCGAGGTCGCCGCCACGGACGCGTTCGTCTACCTCGACACGCCGGAGTTCTCCTGGGCACAGAACATCGCGGACGACCTCGAACGCGAGGGCGACGTCGCCGTGATAGACGGGATGACCGCGGTGAGCGACTACTTCCTCTCGATCGACCGGGAGCTCCCGCGGGAGCCGGCCGACGACTACGAGCTCGACCCCGAGACGTTCGAGGCGAGCGAGTTCGACCTCGTCGACGGTCGGACCGGCGAGCTGACCGCCTACTGGCACGTCGACCACTGGCACGAGGAGCTGCCGGACGTCCCCGTCGACGAGACGGTGCCGATCGAGGCGTTCGTCGCCGACGGCGACGGCGAGGCGGTCCCGCTCGGCGGGGCGCTCACCCTCCACGCCCGGCTCGCCGACGGGGCGCCCGACGGACACGTCGCGATCGAGTCGACCGGCGACGCCGTCGAGCTCACCGGCGAGGCGCCCGGCCGGACGCTGCTCGTCTTCGAGCTCCGCCACGACGACGAGGTGCTCTGGGACACGAGCGAGGACGGGATCACCGTCGACGTCGTCGAGGAGCCAGAGGGCGAGGGCGCCGACGAGTTCGTCGACCCCCACGTCTGGGCCGACCCCGTGCTGGCCGGCCGGATCGTCGACCACCTCGCGGCGGAACTGGGGGAGATTGACCCCGAGAACGCCGACGTCTACGAGGAGAACGCCGCGGCCTACCGAGAGCGTCTCGAGGCGGTCGACCGGGCGTTCGAGGAGCTGGTCGAGTCGGCCGACCGGGAGGTCGCCGTCTTCGCCGGTCACGACTCCTACCAGTACGTCGAACAGCGCTACGGCTTCGAGCTGCGGACGCCCGTGGGTGTCTCACCCGACGCGGCGGAGTCGTTCGAGGACGTCGCCGACCTCGTCGACGTGATCGAGGCCCACGACATCGAGACGATCCTCTACGATCCGTTCGAGTCGCCCGATCCGGACGAGCAGCTGCCGCGGATGGTCGAGTTGCTCATCGAGAACAGTTCGGCGACCGATCACGCCCCGCTCAGCCCCGCCGAGGGAACCACCGAGGAGTGGGAGGCGAACGGCTGGGGCTGGGTAGAACAGATGGAGGAAGTGAACATCCCCTCGCTGAAACGGGCACTCGATGCGGAGTGAGCGTACGGCCGGCCTACTCGTGCCGGAACGGGTCGGCCCCGCGGTGGACGGGCTGAAAGCGCTATCTGACCGGTCGGTCGACGGGAGGACACCGTGAGAACCGTCGTCGACGTCCGGGACGTGACGTTCGCCTACGGGGAGAAAGTGGCCGTCGAGGACGTCAGCCTCTCGGTCGACGCCGGGAGCTTCCTCGGGCTCATCGGCCCGAACGGCTCCGGGAAGACGACGCTGTTGCACCTGATGCTCGGCATCAAACGCCCCGACAGCGGCCACGTCGAACTGTTCGGCGAGCCGGCAGACGCCTTCGAGGACGGCGAACGGATCGGTTACGTCTCACAGCGGTCGACCGACCGCGGTGAGGCGATGCCGACGACCGTCCGCGAGGTCGTCACCATGGGACGGTTCGCCCACGTCGGACGCGGACGGCTCTCGGCGACCGACCACGAGATCGTCGCCGACGCCCTCGAGACGGTCGAGATCGGCGACCTCGCCGATCGGCGGCTCAGCCAGCTCTCGGGGGGCCAGCGCCAGCGGACGTTCATCGCGCGGGCGCTGGCCTCCGAGGCCGACCTGCTCGCACTCGACGAGCCGACCGTCGGCGTCGACGCCGACTCGCGCGAGCGGTTCTACGACCTGCTCGACGACCTCAACCGCGGGGGGATCACGATCGTCCTCATCGAACACGACATCGACGTCCTCACCAAACACGTCGACTCCGTCGCCTGTATCAACCGGCAGCTGTATCACCACGGCGACACCGTCTCCTTTCTCGAGAGCGACGCGCTCGCCGAGGCCTACGGTGCGGCACACGGCGTCGTCGAACACGATCACCCATGAGTCTCGACACCGACGAGAGTCCCGCGGTGAAGACGGGCCTGGAGGCGGGCTGGCTGGCGAGTCACACGACCAGAGAGCGCGTCGAGCTGCTCGCCGTCGCCGCGACCGGGGCGATCGCGGTCGCGATGCTCGCGTTCATCGTCCTCGACTGGCTGCGGTTCGCCCCGTTGCCCGCCGGGCTCGACGCGACGGCGGCGACCCTCTTCGAGCAGTTCATGATCGCGGGGATGTGGCTCGACTTCTACCTCGGCACCAACGTCTTCCGGTTTACGTTCGTCTGGCGGTCGATCGCCACCGGCGCGCTGGTCGGGGTCGTCGCGCCGGTGGTGGGGGTCTTTCTCGTCCACCGGCAGATGGCGCTGATCGGGGAGACCCTCGCCCACACCGCCTTCGCGGGCGTCGCGGTCGGGCTGATTTTCATCGCGCTGACTGGCTGGACCGGCTCGCTTTTGTTCGTCGCCCTCGTCGTGAGCGCGCTGGGGGCACTCGGCCTCCAGTGGCTGACCGACCGCACCGACCTCTACGGCGACGTCCCGATCGCGATCGTGTTGAGCGGCAGCTTCGCCGTCGGCACGCTGCTTATCAGCTGGGGTCGGGATTTCGCCGCGATCGCCATCGACGTCGAGGACTTCCTCTTCGGGAGCCTCGCCATCGTCACCGTCGAGGGCTCCCGGCTGGTCGCCGTTCTCTCGGTCGTCGTCGTCGCCGTCGTGGCGCTGTTTTACAAACAGCTGCTTTTCACGACGTTCGACGCCCAGGCCGCCCGCGTCGCCCGGCTCGAGGTCGACCGGTACAACACCCTGCTGATCGTGATGACCGCCGTGGTGGTCGTCGGGGCGATGCAGATCCTCGGGGTGATCCTCGTCGCCGCGATGCTCGTCGTCCCCGTCGCGGCCGCCTCCCAGGTCGCCCGGAGCTTCCGGGAGACCCTTTACCTCTCGATCGTCGTCGGCCAGGTGTCGGTGCTCGCCGGCCTCGGGATCTCGATCGGAGCGAGTCTTCCCCCCGGTGGCTCGATCGTCGTCGTCGCCATCGCGTTCTACCTGCTCGCGGTGGCGTTCTCGGATCACTCGACCGGCGCCATCTCCGTCCACTGATAGTGTGAGTCTTTACCGCCGGGTGTCGAGGGAATCAGCCGTGCAGAGCCGGAGCTGCCGTGTGTTCGCTGCCGTGCCGAAAATCACCCCAAGAATCAGTACGAGACGAGCTACCCCTCGTCGTCAGCCGACGTCCCGTCGCTCTCGGCGACCACCCGGCGGAACGCCTCGAGGATGACCCGCTTCGTGACCGCACCCTGGGTGGTCCAGTGGTGGGCGTAGTCGAGCATGTCGTCGTGGACGTCGGGCTTACAGCCCGCGGCCTTCGGATGACCACCACCGCCGACCAGCCCGGCGACCTCGTGACAGCGCTCGAAGGCGTCGGTGCCACGGATCGACGCCGAGCCGGCGGGTTTGACCACGACGGAGACGTCAGCCCCCCGCTCGCGCATCGCCTCGGCGACCTCGTTCTGGGAGCACCGACCGTAGGTGATTCCGACGGTGTAGCCGTCGATCTCCCGGAGTTCGGCCCGGGAGACGGCCTGTTCGATCAGCCCCTCCTTCTCGATGCGTCGCTCGGTGAGGTACTCCCGGACCCAGTCGGGGAGGTCGGCGCCGTGCTCGCGGACGACCTCGACGTACTCCTCCGGCTCTGCCCAGTAGGCGTAATCCGCCAAGTCGTCGCTCCGGGGGTCCTCGCGCAGCCAGAGGTCGTGATCGCGGGTGACGGCGGCGAGCTCCTCGTAGATCGGCTCGAACTCGTAGGCGAGCGAGCGGTAGACGACGTCGGCGCTGCACTCCTCGTCGCTGTCGCCGATCACGAGCTCGACGCCCGCCTCGCGGACGGCGTCGGCCACGTCCGGATCCCACCGGTGGTGGTCGTACCAGGCCGCCCCGTCGGCGACCGCGAGCGCCGCCTCGAGCTCCTCGGCGACGTACTCGTAGCGATCCGGCGCGAGGTCACAGACGTAGAGGGCGATCCCCTCGGGGGCGTACTCGCCGACGTGGGCGAGCTGATCCTCGAGGTCGTGGGGGCTCGCGGGCAACAGCGCGACCCGGTGTGGGGTCGGTTCGACCCCGTCGAGGAGCTCGGGGGCCGTCTCCCCGTCTGCCTCCCCGGGGCCGTCGGGGACGTTCCGAACGTCGCCGTGGGCCTCCCGGACGAGGGCGACGCAGGCGAGTCCGTCGGCGTCCGTGTCGGCGACGACGGCGGCCTCCGCACCCTCGAGGGCGGCCCGTGCGCTCTCCTCTTCGACGTCCTCCTCGACCGGATCGGGGAGAAAGAAGCCGGCGCCGGGGAGGAGGGATTTACGCGCCAGTGGCATCTCGTCGGTCGCGATGAGCCGTTCGTCCATGCCAACCCCTCCGGGTCGAGAGCCAAGAAGTCGCCGGTCGACGCCGACGGCCCGGTGTGACCGATCAGGCCGTCTCGAGCTGGCGGACGGTCAACACGGGGACGGGCGAGCTCCGGACGACCTCCTCGGCGACGCTACCGAGCAGAAAGCGGTTCTCGCCGTGGCGACCCCGGGTACCCGTGACGATCAGGTCGGCGTCGACCTCGCGGGCGTACGCACAGATCACCGGCGCGGGGTGGCCCTCGCGGACGGCGGTCGTGAGGCCGTCGTCGACCCGCTCGCGGACCGTCGCCAGCGCGGCCTCGGCGTGGCTCTCCAGGGCGGCTTCGAGCTCGTCTCTGAGCTGTTCGGGCGAGGCGTCGATCTCCCCGGCGTCCAGCACCGAGAGGGCGTGAACGCCGGCGTCGAACCGCGAGGCGAGATCGAGCGCGGCGTCGACCGCCCGCGAGACGCTCTCGGAGCCATCAGTCGCGACGACGACCGTATCGAACATGGCCGGCCGTTTCGCGCGCGAGGATAAAAAGCGGCCGGTCCCCGGCGACCCGTCAGTCGCCGGTCGCCCACCAGCTCGGCTGGACGGGCGTCCACCAATCCGGCTGGACGGGGGCGGGCGTTCACCAACTCAGCCTGAGGGGGACGGGCGGCGGCCACCCCGACGTCCGGCGATCAGCCGATATACCGGAGGTCGTCGTCGCTCGGGACGTCCACCGCGGCCTGCCCTTCCATCTCCTGGATCTTGCC
Organism: Natrialbaceae archaeon Tc-Br11_E2g8; assembly: GCA_001564115.1. Taxonomy (GTDB): domain Archaea; phylum Halobacteriota; class Halobacteria; order Halobacteriales; family Natrialbaceae; genus Tc-Br11-E2g8. The sequence continues at coordinate 7,864 of LKNG01000018.1, forward strand.
GACGACCTCCTCCATCTCCTCGGCCCGCTCGTCGAGCGAGCCGTAGTCGATCGTAAACTCCAGACGCGTCTCGAGTACCCTCAACACCGCACGGGCGCTTTTCGGGTCGACGAGGTAGCCACTCGTCTCGCCCATCAGACACGCCGCGTCGAGCCCGCGGCGTCCGCCGAGCCCGAGCAGGAGGCCGCTGACGCCGACGATGCCGCCGGCGGGCTCGCCCTCCCGGAACTCGACGCCGGCGTCCTCCAGGGGCTCGATCAGCCCCTCGTGGCTGACAGCGCCCAACACCGCGTACTCCTCGATGAGCTCGCCGGTCGGCACGCCGCCGAGGGCGTACACCTCGCTCGCGCCGAAGCTCTCGGCGACGTCGAGGAAGGCGTCGGTCAGGACGTAGTGGCCCGCGTTGCTCCCGGCCTGGTGATCGCCGGTAAGAACGAGCAGGTCCCGACCGTCGGGGACGGTGACCGCGTGGAGCCGTGCGGAGGCGAGTTCGGCGACGCCGTCGCCGACCGACACCTGTGGGGGAAACTCCCGCGAGTGGATCCGTCGGACGAGCGTGCTCTCGGCGTCGAGCTCCTCGATGAGGTGTTCGGCCGCGAGCTTCCCGACGTGGCCGACGCCCGGAAGCCCCTCGATCAGCGCCGGCTCGTCGAGGTCGACCTCGGCGACCGCGTCGACTTCGAGTTCGTCCATACCCTAGCCGCGGCGGCGACGTTTAAGAGCGCGTCGGTACTCGCCGTACCGGTCTTCGGGGTCGAACGGCGCCGGGGCGCTGTTTACCGCCTCGGCGCCACACGCCGGACAGTGCGAGCCGAGGGTGTACACCGGCCGTTCGTGGACCTCCCGCCAGTCCGCACAGCGGCGGATGTCCGATCGCATCTCACTCGTCGTCGGTCCGTCGCTCGCGGTGGAACTCGCCGTCGCCGCCGTGCTCGCCGATCGCCGCGACCGCCCGCCGGGCGCTCTCCTCGAGCTGTGACTCGGCGGTCTTGTAGTTCGGGGCCCGGACCTGGATCCGGTACTCCGGCGCGCCGACGTAGGTCACCTCCAGATCGACCTCCTCGGGGACGGCGGGCTCGTCCTCCGAACCCCCGCTCGGACCGTCGCCGTTGCCCTCGGCGGCCGCGAGCGCCTCCTTGACGCCGTCGACGCCGCTCGGCGAGGGGTTCTCGAGGTCGACGTAGCCCGTGACGGTGACGTACGGCACCGAGACGTTCTCCCGGGCGGTGTCGACGATGGCTTCGAGCTCCTCGTCGGTGAGATCGGTGTCCTCGAGGGCCTCCCTGCCGTGGATGGCCGCCTGCTTGAAGCCGTCATAGAGGCTGCCGTGGGCACCGATCAGCGCGTTCGCGATCGCGGTGTACTGCTCGTCGGCGACGTCCTCGCCGAAGGCGAGCTCCATCCAGTTGTCGGCCTTTTGTTCGTTCTTCCAGTCCTGGATCGTATCAGACCGCTGGTGGTCGTTTACGTCCTTCAACGAGAGGTCGATCTGCTCGTGGCCTTCGTCGACGTCGAGGACCTTACAGACGACGATCTGTCCCTCGCGGACGTGATCGCGGACGTTCTTGATCCAGCCGCTGGCGACCTCGGAGATGTGGATCAGTCCGCGTTTCTCCCGGTACTCCTCCAGCTCGACGAAGACGCCGAAGTCCTCGATCTCGTCGATCCGGCCGACGACGAGTTCGCCGGGGTCGGGCCAGCCGCTGTATTTCATCGTGACTCGACTGTCTCTAGGATCTCGTGGTCGATCCGGGCTTTCCCGCCGGTCGGCGTCGCGAGCGTCGTCCCACAGACCGCACACGCGACCTCCGTCGAGGCTTTCCCGAACACGACCTGTTCGTTACCACAGTCACCACAGCTTACCTTGTAGAAGTTCCCTGCCATAGCTCACTCCTGGAAATCGAGCCGACCGGCACGCCACCCTTCCCGGAGGTGGGCTTTGCCACACTCGCTGCAGCGGTACTTGAGGTCGGTCTTTTTCGTGGGCTTGTCCCCGCTTGGCACCTTCGAGAACTTGCCGCTGTTCCCGATTCCCGTCTGGCGCTCTCGCTGTCGGTCGATCCATTTCATCCCCGTCTGTCGGCCCGTCCGGACCTTCTCTACCTCGTGTCGGTGGTGGCCGTCACAGTGTGGACAGTACGTGTTGAACCGGCGTGGCATCTCCATGTTATCTCACTTGCGGTCGCCTAAGACGGGCCCGTTTATAACCCGTTTGGTTCGGGGACGGATGGAACGTCGGTCGCCTGATTCGGGGACGGACGAGACATCGGCCACTCGGTTCGGGGACGAACGAGATACCGGCCGCTAAGGGGCGACCGACGGTCTCGGGGGACAAGGACTATCAGAACCCCCTCCCAACTCGGCGCATGTCCGGACTCCGACCGGCCGCCGAGACGGCCGTCCGACAGTGTCTGAACCTCACCGAGGGCGAATCGTGTGCGATCGTCACCGACGACGAGCGCGAACCCATCGGCGAGGCCCTCTACGAGGTGGCAAGCGAGGTGACCGACGACGCCGCGATCGTCCGCTACCCGCCGGGGGAGACCCACGGCGGCGAGCCACCCGAACCCGTCGCGGCGGCGATGGCCGGCGCCGACGTGGTGCTCGCGCCGACGACGAAGAGCCTGAGTCACACCCGCGCCCGCACGGAAGCCAACGACGCCGGTGCCCGCGTCGCAACCCTCCCCGGGATCTCCGAGGCGGTGTTCACGACGGGGCTCGACGCCGACTACGAGGCGATCGCCGAGGCCTGTGTGGCCGTCCGCGAGCAGGTCGCCGAGGCCGCGGAGATCCGCGTGACGACCGAGCGGGGTACGGACGTCACCTTCGGGATCGGCGACCGGGAGTTTCTCTCCGACACCGGCATCGTCCACGAGCCCGGGGAGATGTCGAACCTGCCCGCTGGCGAGGTGTTCGTCAGCCCGGAGACGGCCGACGGGCGCTACGTCGTCGACGGGACGATGCGCCCACACGGACTGCTCGAGGCCGGCCAGGAGCTGACCTTCGAGGTCGAAGACGGGCTGGTTACCCACATCTCCGACGACGAGATCCGGGCGACCGTCGAAGCCGCAGCCGAGGAGGTCGGCGACGACGCTTACAACCTCGCCGAACTCGGCATCGGGACGAACGTCGCCGTGACCGAACTCGTCGGCTCGGTGTTGCTCGACGAGAAAGCCGGTGGGACGGTCCACGTCGCGATCGGTGACGACGCGGGGATCGGCGGCGACGTCGACGCCCCGATCCACCTAGACGGGATCATCAGGAGCCCGACGGTGTACGCCGACGGTGTCGAAGTGGAGCTCCCCCGGGTCGACTGAGTCCGGCGGACTCCCGCGTGATCGGGCCGTCGATCGGCATGAGAGAGACGGTTCTCCGGAACAGTCCCTGGACGGTTCACGGAGCGATTCGACCTTCGGCCCCCGAGTTCGCTGCCCCACGGGAGTTCGTTCCGGACGGATATTCACCCGCCCTTGGTAATGACGACAGTGCCACTCGTTGCCAAACATCTGGCGCATCATCCATGCTTCGGGGACACAATAGGTCCCCAATACATTTACCAACCCTGAGCTTCCGTTATTGGTTTCGATCTATCCTCAAACGCCGTGAGTAAGCCGTGTCGCGGTAGCCTTCCATGTCAGAACCACCTTTTCCCCTTCAGATAATTCAAGTCGATCTGTGCTATCCTCTGTAACCAGTGCTCGAAAGACAGTGCCGTCGACATCGATAGTCACGGTAAACACTGTTTCGCCCTGCTGAATATTCGCAACTGTTCCAGTCAGATGATTTCTCGCACTTGTTGAATCTGGATCAGGGTCAGCAGTTGGATCAAGGACAGTAAGCGAGTCAGCCCCGATTCGGACTTGGACGATGTCATCAAGGGTTATACCATCGTGCAAGCCGCGTACGATACCGACGCTCGTCGAGACATCCGCTAACTCACCCGAGATGGATGAGACTGTTCCTTCAAGAACAGTTTCAGGCACTTGCGCGGTAGCAGAGAGTGCGACTTGAAGTCGTTTGTACTGGTTTAATAGTCGCGTTGCGTTGCCAGTTAATTTGCTTCCACCCCCACCGCTTCCGCCACGGTGGCGTTCAACGAGGTCACCAAACACTGATTCGAGTTCTTCGATCCGGGTGAGATCACGGGCACGTGAACGACCGAGGTTCGTCGATGCTTTCGCTACCGAGCCCGTTTCGTCAATCTCCTTGAGCAGGGTAACGTCTCGTTCGTCAAATTCTACCCCATCTCGTACGAGCGTAGCACGCCCTCGCCCACTCGGCTCATCCATTATGTAGGAATTCATTCGGGGAACTTTAGAATCTTATCTGTTTCTTGTTCCACTTCAGTAGACGAGCTCGCCATCGATGAACTTGCGTGCCCGGGGATCGTCGGGATTCGTGAACACCCGTTCGGCGGGGCCGAACTCGATAAGACGCCCTTCGAGCATCACTGCAACACGATCGGCAACGCGCTCTGCTTGGTTCATATCGTGAGTAGCGATGGCAACCCCGAGTCCGCGTGCTCGTGCCGTCTCTATCGCGTCTTCGATTACGGCGGTGTTCCGGGGGTCGAGGTCAGATGTGGGTTCGTCGAGGAGCAAGAAGTCGGGCTCATACGCAAGAGCACGAGCGAACGCAACTCGCTGTGCTTCCCCACCCGATAGCGAGGTTGCTGGCTGAGTCTCGGCGTCTGCGAGTCCAACGACATCCAGTGCCTCAGCAACTTCTTGGCTAGTATCTTCGTTTCCTATCCGTGAGAGCCAGTGATTGAGGCGATTAGTCCAACTCCGTCGGATGTGTTGTCCATAACTCACGTTCCGACGAACGGTTGTGTCGAAGAGGTTTGCCTCTTGGAATACCATTCCGATTCGCCGTCGAACGTTGAGGCGTTCACGCTCAGACAGCGTCCATACATCAGTTCTATCCATTTCGAGCGTTCCCGTGTCCGGACGGTAAAAAAGCGCCAGAAGCCGGAGTAGCGTTGTCTTTCCCGTACCTGAAGGGCCGATAATTGCCACAGTCTCACCCTGTTCGACCGTAAGCGTTATTTCATCGAGAACATCGGTACCATCGAACCCGTGACTGACGTTCTTGAGGGCAAGCCCGTCGTTAGCTCCCCATTCCCGTTCACCACGCTGTTGTTGTATCATACGCGCCCACCACCTAATCGGAGAACGATACCATTGACTAACAACACGAGCGTGACGAGGATCGCACCGAGAATCAGTGCGGTTTCGAATCGTCCCTGCCTGGCTTCGAGTTGGATCGCCGTGGTGAGTGTCCGAGTAACAGATGTACCGTCTGAGCTAGCGATGTTGCCACCGACGATGAGTACCGACCCAACTTCGCTGATCGCTCGCCCCAGTCCAGCCAGAATACCGGTCATAATTCCGTAGCGGGCCTCTTTGATGATCACGAGCGCAACATCAAGACGGGTTCCACCCATCGCATACGCGGCATCACGGACGCCGTCCTCGATACTGGAAACGGCAGCGAGACTCACACCTGTAATGACTGGCGTAGCGAGGACGAACTGCGACATGATCATCGCCTCTGTGGTGAACATGAGATCGAAGGTACCGAGCGGCCCTTCATTCGAGACGGTGAATAACACGACCAGGCCGACGACGACGCTCGGAAAGCCCATTCCAGTGTTGATTAGGGCGACGACGAACCCTTTACCAGGGAATTCCGAAAATCCAACGAGCATCGCAATTGGGAGACTTACGAGTGTACTGATCAGAACAGCAGTGAGACTCACGTACAACGAGACGTAAATAATACTCTCGACGTAGTTCCGTTCGAAAGGAAAATCGACGATGAACGGAGTGAAGCTGTCTGCGATGGGAACTAATGACGATACCAGTTCGATCATTGCTACGAATTACTCTTCGTCAGGGGTCCAGTCCTCGGGGACGTACTGTTGGAAGTTCGGGTTCTCAGAAACCGCCTCAGGGAAGAACAACTGTTCACCTTCGACTGTATACTCCTCAATAATTTCCTGTCCTTCTCTGGACGTGATGAACCCGATGTAGGACATAGCGAGGTCGTAGTTGGCATTCTCGTGAACGCCGGGATTTACGGCGACGATGCCGTATGGATTTGCCAGAAGATCTGGACCGCGTTCAATCGGGCCTTCAACACGGATCGAAATGTCGAGTTCGGATTGTTGAGAAATGAATGTACCTCGGTCGGCGAGTGTGTAGCCAGGAGTCTGGTTCGCCTGGTTCAGTACTTCTCCCATTCCGCTACCAGCCTCGCGGTACCATTCTCCACTCGGTTCGATACCGGCCTCGTCCCAGATGGCGAGCTCTTTCGTATGTGTTCCGGACTCGTCACCACGTGAGATGAAAGTAGATTCAGTCTCGGCAATTGCCTGGAACGCCTCTGTCACGTCGTCCATGCCATCGATCTCAGCGGGATCGTCTTCAGGACCAACGACGATGAAGTCATTGAACATGAGATCACGACGGTTGACGCCGTACCCATCTCGAATGAACTCGTCTTCGAGTGACCGGGCGTGAACCATCACCACGTCAGAATCACCTGATCGACCGGTTTCGAGTGCTGCTCCGGTCCCCTGTGCGACGGCCTCGACTGCAACACCGTATCGATCCTCGAATGCAGCGTTCACCTCGTCAAGTAACCCAGTGTCGTAGGTACTTGTCGTCGTAGTGAGAGTAAGAGTTTCGTCGAGAATCTCTGCGTTCTCCCCTTCATCATCAGCTGTACACCCGGCAAGTGCTGCTGTCATTCCCCCAGCGGTTGCAACGAGGAATTCACGACGTTGAATCATCTATGATACAACGTGCTTAGACCACATACTTAGGTTTTCCGTCTTATATTTGAGCAGATTTGGTTACATCTTGGGGCTGAATAAATGGGGTAGATAACACAAGCCCTTCCATCGGTTAACAGCCAACAAATGTTATCGAGTAAGAGAGATTCTAGAACGAACTACCCAGTCTTCTCTCATTTACCGCCCTTTTAGAGGATTGTTTGATTTGATGAATCAGTGGTTACCCCTTTTCGTTGTAGGACGTAATACGCAAGAATCCCAGCAATGAACGCAACACCCAGATTGATTAAAACACCAACTCCCCCAATTCCGATCACTAATAGATAGTGGTCGGTCTTCGAAGACTCGTCCCGCCTAATTGAAGCGCACTCAAAACGAGAATCACGCCGAGTACTGTAAGCGGATAAACAGCGTTGATGCCGACGGCAGGAATACTACAGCCAGATTGAGCTACTCTCTGCCGAACATCTGGCGCATCATCGGGTGCATCTCCATCATCTGCTCTTCGGCGATCTCCTCGTACAGTTTGTACGTGATCGAGACGGCCAGCAGCAAGCCGGTGCCGGAGACGGCGCCGATGGTGCCGAGCATGTTCGCCCAGACGGCGAGCAGACCGACCAGCGCGCCACCGATGACGGTCACCTGCGGGATGTACCGCTCCATGACCTTCTCGACGACGCCGACGTTCTGTCGGAAGCCGGGGATCTGCATCCCCGAGCCCTGGATCTGTCTGGCGGTAGCCTCCGGACCCATGTTCGTGGTCTCGACCCAGAAGATCGCGAAGATGGCGCCGCCGATGACCATAAACGTCAGGTCGACGCTGATCCGGATGAGGATCTGCCACCACTCGACGGCCGCGACCTGGGCCGCGCCGGTCCACCACATCCAGTCTTCGGGGGTGTAGATGGGAGCGGTGTAATAGAAGAAGCCGCCGATCGGCTGGCCGTCGGCGTAGTCGCCGAGCCAGGCGGGCATGCCGGCCCACTGGGCGTTGAGGATCTGGCCCATAAACTGGATGTTCGCCTGCAGCGCCCGGACGAGGATCATCGGCAGGACGCTGGCGTAGATGAGCTTCACGGGGAACCGCCCGCGTGCGCCTTTCACCCGCGAGTGGCTCAGCGGGATCTCGACCCGGACGGACTCCGCGTAGACGACGATCCCGAAGATCAAAAGCGTCGTCGCCAGCGCGATGAGCTGCCCCTGTTCGAGAAACAGCGCGTAGAGGCCGTCACCGGCGACGATCGAGCCGATCTCGGTCTGGCCCGTGAGGATGAGATACCAGCTGTAGAAAAAGCCCTCCTCGCTGAGCGAGAGGAAGCCGGCGACGAGCATCTGGCTCACGCCGGCGATGATGAACAGCCCGACGCCGCTGCCGATCCCCCACTTGCTGACGACCTCGTCCATATAGAGGATGAGGATGCCGCCGACGAAGATCTGGGAGAACATAAGCAGCTGGACGCCGGTGTGATCGAGGGTCAGTCCGCCGAGCTGGAGCTGTCCCACGGCTGGAAGGAATTCGCCGGCGAACACCATCGGCAGCGCGGTCAGTGCGGTCATCACGATGACCAGCAGCTTCTGGAGCCCCTGGTAGAGCACCTGATCGCGGGGGTCGTCGGTGTCGAGTCCGAGCAGGTTCGCACCGCCGAGCAGCTGGAGGACGATGCTCGCGGTGACGATCGGGCCGATCCCCACCTGCATCAGCGAGCCGTGCTCGCCGGCGAGGATCGCCCGGAACTGCCCGAACAGGTCCTCACCCGCGTCGGGCTGGATGCCGAGCAGGGTGATGTTCGTCAGGAAGAAGTACAGGACGAGGATACCTCCGGTCCACATCAGCTTGCGCTTGAAGGGGACGTGCCCCTCCGGACGCACGACCGTCGGCATCCGCGTCAACACCGGTTCGGCGGCTTCCTTCCATCCCATGGTCTTACTCGTCGGTCAGTTCCGTCTCGTCGTCTCGGCTCTCGGCGCGATCCGTGAGCCGTGCCGTCCCACCGGCGGCCTCGAGTTTCTCGCGGGCGGTCTCGCTGAACGCGTCCGCGATCACCTCCAGTCTGGCGTGGACCTGCCCGGAGCCGAGGACTTTCACGACGTCGACCTCGTGGCCGTCCTCGACGACGTCGCGCGCGTCGATCGTGTATCCGTCGTCGGTCTCCTCGGCGAGCCCGTCGGCGACGTAGAGGACCGCGTCCTCGTCCAGCGTGCGGACGTCGATCTCGGCGACCTCCTCGCGGATCCCCTGTGGCCGTTTGAAGCCGTGTTTCTCGCGTGATTCGTAGTTGTGGAACTCGTGTTTGCTCCGCCCGGCGCGACCGCGGCCACCCCTGTGGCCCGCACCGCGGCGGTTCTTGTGCGTGCCGCCGCCGTGGGTTCGCGAGCCGCGCTGGCGTCGTTTCTTGCTGGTCATGGTTATCGCATCGATCGTAGGAGGGCGTCGATTTCCTCCGTTGTATGTTTTCCGAGTTGGCCGCCGTCGACGACCGCGTGTTTGATGCCGTCGTGGCCGCCCCGGGGCGGGTGCAACCGCAGCGTCGGCGACAGTCCCTGCTCGCGGAGGGTCGTCTCCTCGGCCAACAGCGCCTCGGCGAGCTCGGCGAAGTCGTCGTACGCGGTGTGTTCGGCGAGCCACGCCTCGTCGACGTCCGACTGGCGTCCCTCGAGGGGCTCGGCTCGCTTCGCGAGGACCGTCTCGAGGACCTCTGGGCTGGGTTCGCCGACGGCGACGAAGTCGTTTACCTTCGTGATCATCCCACGGTAGGCGTCGGTGTCGGGGACGAGCGTCGCGTGGTTGACCTTGGGGACGTTGAGCATGTCGAGGGTGTCGTCGACCTCGGTGGAGCGGTTGACCTCCCCGCGAAGCTGGACGATCGCTTTCATCGTTCGACCACCTCACGCGAGGGCGGCGTCCGGGACTGAGAGGCGTTCCGGAGGGCGTTGAACGTCGCCTTCGCCAGGTTGACCGTCGTCCGGGTGTTGCCGTGGCTTTTCGTCCAGGCGTTCTCGATACCGGCGAGCTCGAGGACGGCACGGACGGTGTCGCTCGCGGCCAGTCCGAGCCCCTCGGGGGCGGGGATGAGCTCGACTGTCACCGAGCCCGCCTTCCCCGTGGTCCGGCGGGCCAGCGAGTGTGGTCGATCGGAGCGGTCCTCCCAGGAGCCCGAGCCCCGTGGCACCGCGATCACGTTCAGCTTCGCGATGCCGATCGCCTTCTGGATCGCGGAGCCGACCTGGTCGTCACGCCCCTCGGCGTAACCGACGAAGCCGTCGCGGTTGCCGACGACGACGACACACCGGAACTTCACCCGGCGTCCGGAGTCGGTCATCCGCTGGACCATGTTGATGTCGAGTACCTCGTCGTCCAGCCCCGGCAGGAGCTGATCGACGATCTCGGGTTCTTTCAGCGGGAGCCCCGAGTCCAGCGCGTCGGCCATCGTCTCGATCTCGCCGTCCTGTACCATCCGGCCCAGCCGGGTGACGGGCTGCCAGCCGTCGTCGTAGTCGTTTGCGCTCATTCGAGTATCGCCTCCCGTACCGCATCGAAGTGTTCGGGCAGCTCGGTCGCGTCGAACTCGCCGTAGAGTGGTTCATCGAGCTCCGCGGCGTACTCGGCGATGTGCTCGCCGCGCGTGCGCGACCAGTCGGCCAGCACGCTGTCGTTGTGCGGGATCTCGAGGCCGGCGTCGATCGCCCCCTCCTGTACCGCGAACACCTTGTTGCCCGGCGTCGCCGTGTTGAGACCGATGTCGAGGACTGCCTCCTCGACGCCAGCCTCGACGGCACGTCTGCCGGCGAGCAGGCCGGTGAGATACGCCGCCGAGATGTTACTCGTCGGGGCCTCCCAGCCGTACTCGGCGAGATCGCTCGAGTGAGCGCTCGCGAGTGTCTCATCGCCCTGTGGTCCGGGGACTATCAGCTGCGCCGTAGTGTGTCTGTTGCTCTTTCGTGCAACGAGCCGGGGCTTGCCCGATTTCAGCAGGCGCAACCTCTGGTGGTAGTCGGTTCGGACCTCGCGGCGACGCCGCATCGGTACCTTGTATCGTGGTCCTGTCGCCATTATGGATCTCCGTAGTTGTTCTCGACGTAGTTGAGCAGATACCGGACGCTGCGGAACTCCCCGCCGCCGGCTTTCCGGTAGAGCTCGCGGTACTCGGTGGGCGTGATCTCGCCCTGGTCGCGAAGCTCCCGGAGCTTCCGGCGCTGTGCGCGTATCCGGTCCTGCCAGTCGCGTTTCTCGTTCTGGCGGGCGCCTTTCTTGCCCTTGCGCTTGCCCGGCCCCTTGCGGTGGCCGTAGGCGCGTTTCGCGTTGCGTTCGCGGGCACGCCCCCGGGAGTTCCCGCGGGCGTCCTCGGCTCGGATCAGCCCCTCCTCGACGAGTTCGCGGATCTCCTCGCGGGTGATCGCCGAGGCGATCTCGTCTTGGGCGTCGGGGTCGAGCCAGACGCGGTTCTTGCCGACGTCCATCACGTCGGCTGCCAGTCGTTTCTGAGCGGTCAGATCGGTCATTCGTCTACCTCCACTTCGACGTAGGTCGGGTTCAGCACGCGGATGTCCGCGTCCTCGGCCAGCTCCTCGATCCGTTCGCGCTTTCGCGCGCCGACCGTCGAGGCGATCCGGACCGCCTCGCGGTCGCCGTCGACGCCCTCGAGGTCGTCGGGAGTCTCGACGTGGACCTCCTCGAAGCCACTCGGGTGTTTCCCGCGGACGGCCCGCGGGCTCCGGTAGCCGGCTTCGACTTTCTGGCCTTTGCCCTTGACGCCGCGGCGCTGCTTCGAGAGCCCGCCACGCGGGCGACGCCACGATTCGGGCGTCCGCTTTTTCTTGTGGTAGTCCTGTCGGCGGAACGCCGGTTTCCCCTCGCTCGCCCGTCGGCCGAGCAGCCGGCGCTCCTCGTCGGTGAGCTCGGGGGTCTTCTCGACCAGCCCGCGCGGTCGGAGCTCGGTCTCGACTTCCGGCTCGGGTGCGGCCTCGTCTTCGACCTCGGCCTCGACGTCCTCTTCGACCTCGAGGTCGCCGACGTCGGCTTTGATCCGGGCGGCCAGCGCCATCCCGATCCCGCCGACCTCCGAGAGCTCGTCCTGGCTCGCCTCCTTGAGGTCGGTCACCGACTCGTAGCCGGCCTCACGAAGCGTTTCGGCCTTGCTCGGACCGACGCCGCTTATGTCTTCGAGCTCGCGTTCGTCTTCGTCGGCTTCGGTCTCGTCTTCGTCGACGTCGGCGTCCTCGGCGTCTGCGTCTGCGTCGTCGGCGTCTGCGTCGTCAGCGTCAGCTTCGTCGTCGGCGTCTGCGTCGTCAGCGTCAGCGTCTGCGTCCTCATCGTCGGCTTCGACCTCGGCCTCGACGTCCGCTTCGACCTCGAGGTCGCCGACGTCGGCTTTGATCCGGGCGGCCAGCGCCATCCCGATCCCGTCGACGTCGGTGAGCTCGTCCTGGGAGGCCGCCGCGAGCGCCCCGACGGACTCGTAGCCGGCCTCACGGAGTGCGTCGGCTATCTCTTCGCTTACGCCGCCGATCTCTTCGAGTTCTCGCTCGTCGTCTGCCATCTCAGGCACCTCCCTTTCCCGGCTTGCGGGTGATGTAGACGCCGTCCTGGAAGACGCGGATGTCCTTTCCTTTCACTTTCGTCAACTGTTCGATGTCCGCGGCTGTCTGGCCGACGTCCTCCTTGCTCGGACCGGAGAGACGGACGGTCTCCCCGTCGACGGAGACGTCGGTGTCGCCGTGGATGGTCGTGCGTCGCGGTGCCTTCTCGCCGAGGAAGTTCTCGATGACGACCTCCCCGCCGTCCACGCGGACCTGCATGGGGAAATGAGAGTAAAAGACCTCCATCTCGTACTCCCAGTTCTCCACGACGCCGTGGAAGGCGTTTTCGACGTGGCTCTCGAAGGTGCCGACGGTCGCGTTCGTCTTCGCGTCCTCGGCGTCGCTCTCGATCACCACGTGATCGTCTTCGACCTCGACGCTGACGTCGGGGTACCAGAGACGGCGCGTGACGGCGCCCTCCGGTCCCTCGACGGTCAGGTCGAGCCCGTCGACCTCGGCAGTTACCTCGTCGGGTATTTCCAGTTCTACTCTCATCGTCAGTAGACGTACGCGATCACCTGGCCGCCGATGCCTCGCTCCCTGGCCTCGTAGTGGCTCATGATGCCACTGCTCGTCGTGACGACGAGTGCGCCGAAGTCCCGAGCGGGGAGGTATCGCTTCTCCCACTTCTCGAAGCCGTCGGCGCCGACCGAGTAGCGCGGCTTGACGGGGCCACACTCGTTGATCGCTCCTTTCAGTTCGACCTCGAACCGACCGGCCTTGCCGTCGTCGACGAACTCGAAGCCGTCGATGTACCCGCGGTCGTAGAAGACCTCGAGTACCTGACCGATCTCGTTCGAGGCGGGTCGTACCTCGTGGCTGAGATGCCCGACGCTCTCGGCGTTGTCGAGCCCCGAGAGCGCGTTGCTGAGTGGGTCGTTTCCCGTCATTTGTACTTCTTGAATCCCATGTCGCGGGCGATCTCGCGGAAGCATTGCCGACAGAGGTTGATGTCGTACTTGCCGACAAGCCCCTGTTTGCGGCCACAGCGTGGACACTCCTCGGCCTGTCCCGTGCGTTTGCTCGCGTGTTCGCCCGTCTCGTTTTCGCTTTCACTCATCGTCTACCTCCACGTCGAACGCCGACTCGAGAAACGCCACCGCATCCTCGGGTGTCAGTCGGTGTCGATCCGGGATCGACCGGCTGGCCTTGTCGCGTTTCGCCACGCGGTAGCCGGGCCGAACCAGGTTGACGGTGACGTCCATCCCGTAGATACCGACCGTCGGATCGTACTCCTGGGAGGGGAACTCGGTGTGTTCCTCGACCCCGAAGCTGAAGTTTCCGGTCTCGTCGAACTGGGTCGCCGACAGCTCCGCGAGCGGCAGGGCCGTCTCGAGGAACTCGTGGGCCTCCTCGCCACGGAGGGTGACTTTCGTGCCGATCGGTTCGCCCTGTCGGATGCCGAAATCCGGCTCCGTCGAGTTCGCCTGGGTGCGGACGCTCCGCTGGCCCGTGACGGCCTCGATGATGTCCTCGGCGTGGCCGAGTTCGCGCCCGCCACGGCCGACGCCCATGTGGACGACGACCTTCTCCACGCGGGGCTCGCGCATCTCGTGGAATTCACTCGCCTCGCTCACGTGTCCTCACCTCCGTCGTCTTCGGCCGGCGACTCGTCGTCGGCGGTCGACGGCTCGTCTTCGTCGTCGGTGGTCGACGGCTCGTCTTCGTCGTCGGTGGCCGACGGCTCG
>LKNG01000182.1 GCA_001564115.1 Natrialbaceae archaeon Tc-Br11_E2g8
GTCACGTTACCGATGACGAAAAACGGCGTCGTCGGCGGCATCGTCCTCGTCGCCATCCCGACGTTCGGGGCGTTCGTGACGCCGACGCTGCTCGGTGGCACCGACCAGCTGATGATCGGGATGGTGATCGAAAACCAGTTCACCGAGTCGTTCAACTGGCCGTTCGGCTCGGCGCTGAGCGTCATCGTCTCCGCGTTCGTCGTCCTCATGCTGTTGCTCGGCGTGAAACTCGGCGCCGGCGACACGCTCAGCCGACGGGGTGATGCTCGATGATACCCGCCACCGTCGAACGGTTCGTCGACCGCCACGGCCGCCGGATCGGCCTGGCGCTGATGTGGAGCGTTCTCGCGTTGCTCTGGATCCCCATCGCCATCGTGACGTTGATGTCGTTCGCGGCGGACCGTGCGCTCGCGTTCCCGCCCGACGAGCTGACCCTCTACTGGTACGGGGAGTTCCTCCGGAACGATTCGGCGATCGAGGCCGTCGTCACCTCGGTTCAGGTGAGCGTGATCGCCACGCTGATCACGGTCGTGCTCGCGACGATCCTGGCGTACGCGGTGGCGAAGTACGAGTTCCCCGGCAAAGGCGTCTTACAGCTCGTGGTCACGCTGCCGATCGTCGTCCCCCTCGTCGTCGTCGGGGTCGCACTGGTACTCTTTTTCGGCTTCATCAACGTCGGCACCGGCTTCTGGAGCGTCGTCGTCTCCCACGTGATCCGGACGATCCCGTTTGCCGCACTCATCATCATCCCGACGATGTTGCGGTTCGACGAGAACCTAGAGGAGGCGGCGAAGGACCTCGGTGCGGACGAGCTCGACGCCTTCCTGAACGTCCGGCTGCCGAACATCCTCCCCGGCGTCGTCGCGGGGGGGTTGCTCGCCTTTACCATCTCCTTTAACGAGTTCGTCTACACTTACTTCGTCCGGGACACCGCGACGGAGACGCTCCCGATCTACCTCTGGAACCAGATCCGCTTCGAGGCGTCCCCCGAGGTAAACGTGATCAGCGTCGTCTTCCTGCTGGTCGCGATCGGGATGATCGCCCTGGCGATCGCGATCACGAACGTCCGGCGGATCACACTCCAGTAGCTCCGCCGGAGACCGACACCGTCAGTACCCTCCGGTTCGATGTTCACACCCATGGGCGACCACGACCTGGCGGTGTACTGGCATCCCAGAACCTTCGACCACGAGCCACCGGACGGCGCGTTCAAGCTCCCGTCGACCCCCCTGCTGGCGGTCGACGAGCCACATCCCGACCAGCCGGCAAGGGCGCGTAACGTCAAACGGATCCTCGAGGAGACGTTCGGGACCGACGCGGCGTTCGAGACCGTCGAGGCGGCCCCACGGGCGGCGATCGAACGCGTCCACGATCCCGATTACGTCTCCTGGCTCGAGGGGTTCGCCGCGGCGGGTGGGGGGTACGTCGACGGGACGACGACCGGCGGAAACGAGGCGACCTTCGACGCGGCACGGTACGCGGCGGGCACGGCGCTGGCCGCGACCGACCACGCCCTCGAGGGCGACCGCGGCGTCCCGTACGCGCTCGCCCGGCCGAGCGGCCACCACGCCCAGTCCGACCGCGCCGACGGCTTTTGTTTTTTGAACAGCGCGGCGATCGCCGCCGCCGCCGCCCTCGCCTCTGGCTGTGACCGCGTCGCGATCGTCGACTGGGACGTCCACCACGGCAACGGCACCCAGGAGATCTTCTACGATCGCGAGGACGTCCTCCTCGTGAGCCTCCACAACGACCACGGCGCCTGGGAGCCGACCTACCACCCCCAGACCGGCGGTGTGGAGGAGGTCGGCGTCGGCGACGGCGAGGGGTACACCGTCAACGTCCCCGTCCCGCCGGGGACCGGCGACCGGGGGTACGAACGGCTCTTCGAGGCGCTGGTCGAACCGGTCGTCGAGGCGTACGACCCCGACCTGATCGTCTACAGCGCCGGCCAGGACGCCGGTCCCTCCGATCCGCTGGGTCGGAACGTCGTGACCCGCGCGGGCTTTCGAACCCTCGGGGAACGCGCCCGCGGACTCGCCGAGACGACGGCGGGGGGTCGGTACGTCCTCCTCCAGGAAGGAGGCTACCAGGTGAGCCACCTGGCGTTTGCGACCCTGGGCGTCCTCGAGGGAGCGACCGGACGGACGTTCGACCTCCCGGAGTACGGCGAGGACGACCCCTTCGCGTGGCTCGACGAGGAGGTCGAGCCACTGGAGCGGGCCCTCGAGACGGCCCGCGAGCACCACGCGGCGCACTGGCCAACCCTGACTGGTGGCGACTGACGACTCTGACTGGTGGCGACTGACGACTCTGACTGGTGGCGACTGACGACTCTGACTGGTGGCGACTGACGACTCCCCGCGGGACACACACCGCCGGTGTAGTAGCGTTTATCACCCCGCGTGGTAACTGTCCGTATATGGCATCCGAGCAGCCGGAGATAGTCGAGAAGCGAACCTCGTCGGCGATCCCCCACTGGTCGTCCGGCGACGGCGACGTGACGAGTA
This sequence comes from Natrialbaceae archaeon Tc-Br11_E2g8, assembly GCA_001564115.1. Taxonomy (GTDB): domain Archaea; phylum Halobacteriota; class Halobacteria; order Halobacteriales; family Natrialbaceae; genus Tc-Br11-E2g8. The sequence continues at coordinate 2,508 of LKNG01000182.1, forward strand.
TCGTCGATGGCGACGGCGTCACCGTCTACGACGAGGACGGCAACGGCTATCTGGACTTCCAGTCACAGCTGTACTGTGTCAACGCGGGCCACAGCAACGAGCGGATCGTCGAGGCGATCGCCGACCAGCTCGCCCGGATCCCGTACGTCTCCTCGGGGAAACACAACGACACCCGCAGCGCGCTGGCACAGCGGCTGCTGGAGATCGGTCCGGACTCGATGGCGAGAACCGTCTTCTCGATCTCCGGGAGCGAGGCCAACGAGACGGCGGTGATGCTCGCCCGGGAGTACACCGGCGCGCCGAAGGTACTCACCCGGTGGCGCTCCTACCACGGCGCGACCTACGGGACGGCGAGTCTCACCGGCGACACCGCCACCCACACGGCGATCGAGGGCCACGCGGCGACGACCGGCAACGCGAAGTTCCTCCCGCCGATCCCGGCCGCCTTCGACGGCGCGACCGGCGAAGAGCTGGCCGAGAAGGCAGCCGACCACCTCGAGTTCGTCATCCGCAACGAGGGTCCGGAGTCGATCGCCGCGCTCCTGACGGAGATCGTCGCCGGCTCCAGCGGCGGTTTCACGGCCCCGCCGGGCTACTACGAGCGCGTCCGGGAGCTGTGTGACGAGTACGACATCCTCCTGATCGCCGACGAGGTCATCACCGGCTTCGGCCGCTGTGGGGAGTGGTTCGGCGTCGACACCGAGGGGATCGAACCGGACCTGATGACGTTCGCGAAGGGGTTGACGAGCTCGTACGTCCCCCTCGCGGGTGTCATGGCCAACGAGGAGATCGCGGCCCACTTCGAGGAGGAGGGGTTCGACGTCGGACAGACGTTCGCCGGCCACCCGGTCGGCTGTGCGGCCGGGCTGGCCGCGATCGACGTCTACGAGGACGGGCTCATCGAGAACGTCCGGGCGGTCGAGCCTCGGCTGGAGGCTGGACTTCGGGCCATCGAGGACCGGTTCGACGTCGTGAGCTCCGTCCACGGCCGGGGGCTGCTCTGGGGCGTCGAGTTCGCCGATCCGGAGACCGGCGAGCCGTTCGTCGATCCGCGGATCAGCGACGCCGACAACCCGGTCAAAGACGTCCTGGAACACGCCGCCGAACGAGGCGTGCTCTTCGGTCTCGGCCGGCCGGGGATCCAGCTTCTCGTCTCACCCCCGCTGTGTGTCGACGCCGACGAGATCGACGAGGCCGTCGCCGCACTCGAGTCCGCCGTCGAGTCGGCGTTCTGACCGCCCCTCCACATTTCGCTCGTTTCCGCGTCCCGATCTCACTCCGCCAGCCGTTCGGTCGTCTCGGCGTACACCTTCGCCCCCTCGACGGCGTCGGCCCACTCCGTGTGCTCGGCTTCGTTGTGTGTCTTCCCGTCGACGCTCGGGACGAACACCATCGCCGTCTCCGTGAGCCCGTTGAGGTAGCTCGCGTCGTGGCCCGCACCGCTGACCATCGCCCGGTGGGAGGCGCCAACGTCGGCCGCGGCTTCGAGGGCCGTCTCGACGACCATCGACGAGAACTCGGTGTGGGGGATCCGCCAGATCTCCTCCAGGTCGTAGTCGGTCCCCTCGCGCTCGCAGGCGTTCTCGAGTTCGCGTTCGGCGTGGGCGACGAGGTCGGCGACGACGTCGTCGTCGTAGCTACGGACGTCGATCGTGAACCGCGCCTCCGAGGGGATGACGTTGATCGAGCCGGGGGCCACCTCGAGTTCGCCGACGGTCGTGACGACGTCGTCGGCGAGCCGGTTCGAGAGCCGTCGGACGCCCGCGACGACGTCGGCGGCGGCGACCAGGGCGTCGTTCCGGGAGTGCATCGGCGAGGGGCCGGCGTGGTCGGACTCGCCGTGGATCGTCGCCTCGAGCCAGGCCATCCCGTAGACGCCCTCGACGACGCCGACCGAGAGCCCCTCCTCTTCGAGTTTCGGTCCCTGCTCGACGTGGAGCTCGAGGAAGGCGTGATACTCCTCGCGGGGTTCACAGGGCTCATCGCCGTCGTAACCGATCTCCGCGAGGGCCTCCGCGACGGTGACGCCGTCGGCGTCCGTCCGTGCCAGTGTCTCCTCGACGTCGAACTCGCCGACGAACGTCCCGCTACCCATCAGGGCCGGTTTGAACCGCGAGCCCTCCTCGTTGGTCCAGTTGACGATCTCGATCGGCCGTCGGTGCTCGAGGGATGCGTCCTCGAACGCCCTGAGGGTCTCCAGGGCCGTCAGCACACCCAGCTGGCCGTCGAACCGACCGCCGTAGGGCTGTGAGTCCAGATGCGAGCCGATCAACACCGGCTCCGCGTCGGGGTCGGTGCCCTCGCGTCGCCCGAAGACGTTCCCCAGTTCGTCGATCCGGACCTCGAGGCCGAGTTCCTCGAGGTCGGCGACGAACCGGTCCCGGACCTCCCCGTCCGCCGCCGAGAGCGTGAGCCGGTGGAGCCCGCCGGCCTCCGTGGCGCCGATCGCCGAGTACTCCCGAAACGTCTCCTCGAACCGATCTTCGTCGATCGAAACCATGGGAGTCGGTATCCCGAGGCGGGGTTAAACCCACCGGAACGGAGCGGGAGTCGTCTCGAGGCCGGACCCCGGCAGAACCGGTCGACGCCGAACGGAGCGGGAGTCGGCTCGCGGCCGGATCCCGGCTAGAACCGGTCGACGCCGAACGGCGCGAGCGACGCCGCCGGCTCCACCCCACGCAAGACCTGGGCGACGAGCTTCCCGCTGTATGGGCCGAGCGTGAGCCCGGTCGGCCCGTGGCCGGTCGCCACGAACGCCCCCTCGACCGCCGGCACCGGGCCGAGGATCGGGAGGCCGTCGGACGAGACCGGCCGGAGACCGACCCGGCTCTCGACGTGGCGGGCTCCCTCGAGTCCCGGGGCGATCCGCAGGGCCTCCGTCGACA
>LKNG01000183.1 GCA_001564115.1 Natrialbaceae archaeon Tc-Br11_E2g8
CCGTGGTCGGCAAGGCCCTCGACGATCGGATCTGTCTGTTCGCTGCCATCGAGGCCGCCCGCCGGCTCGAGGATCCCGAAGCGACGATCCACCTCTGTGCGACCGTCCAGGAGGAGGTGGGCCTGCGCGGGGCCAGCGCGGTCGCCGCGGAGCTCGACGCCGACCTGGCGATCGCCCTCGACGTGACCGTCGCCAACGACGTCCCCGGCTTCGACGCCGGCGAGCGCGTCACCGAACTCGGCGACGGCGTCGCGATCAAGCTCAAAGACTCGAGTGTGATCACGAGTCCGCGGGTGAGCCGCCGGCTGCGGACGGTCGCCGAGCGGGAGGGGATCGCCCACCAGCTCGAGGTGTTGCCCTCCGGGGGCACCGACACCGGTCCGCTCCAGCGGGCCGGCGGCGCACGGGCCGTCGGCGCCCTCTCGATCCCGACCCGGTATCTGCACACGCCGACGGAGGTGGCCCACCTCGAGGACCTCGCGGCGACCGTCGACCTGCTCGAGGCCGTCCTCGCGAGCGAGGCGGCCAACGACTACAGCCCGTAGAGCTAAGTGGTTCCGAGAGCGTGGTGAAAGTGATGGCCGACGACCCCGAGGAGGGGATGCTGTCGTGGGACGAGTCGGTGTTCAGAAACGAGCACGTCTTCGAGATCGACTACGTCCCCGAGACGTTCGAACACCGCGACACGCAGGTAAAGAGCCTCACCTACGCGTTGCGGCCGGCCGTTCGGGGCTCCCGGCCGCTCAACGTGATGATCCGCGGGCCGCCGGGAACGGGGAAGACGACGGCGATCCAGAAGCTGTTCGACGAGGTCGGCGCCCAGAGCCGCGAGGTCCGAACCCTCCGGGTCAACTGCCAGGTCAACTCCACGCGATACTCCGTGTTCTCCCGGCTGTTCGAGGCCACCTTCGACTACGAGCCTCCTTCCTCGGGGATCTCCTTCAAGAAGCTGTTCGGGCAGGTCGCCGAGAAGCTGGTCGAGGAGGATCGGGTGCTCGTCGTCGCCCTCGACGACGTCAACTACCTGTTCTACGAGAACGAGGCCTCCGACGCCCTCTACTCGCTGTTGCGCGCCCACGAGGAGTATCCCGGGGCGAAAGTCGGCGTCGTCGTCATCTCCTCGGATCCGACCCTCGATCCCGTCTCCGAGCTCGACTCGCGGGTACAGAGCGTCTTCCGCCCGGAGGACGTCTACTTTCCCGTCTACGACGAGCCGGAGATCGTCGACATCCTGCGCGAGCGCGTCGACCGGGGCTTTCACGACGACGTCGTCTCCACGACCGTCCTCGATCGGGTCGCCTCCCTCACCGCCGAGAGCGGCGACCTCCGGGTCGGGATCGACCTGCTCCGGCGGGCGGGGCTGAACGCCGAGATGCGTGCGAGCCGCGTCGTCACCGAGGAAGACGTCGAGAACGCCTACGAGACCTCGAAGTACGTCCACCTCTCCCGGAGCCTCTCGGGACTGAGCGAGAACGAGCGGGCTCTCCTCGCGGTGATCGCCCACCACGACGGCGGGCAGGCCGGCGAGGTGTACACGCCGTTCGAGGAGGAGACCGGCCTCGGCTACACCCGCTACTCGGAGATCGTAAACAAGCTCGATCAGCTCGGACTGATCGACGCCGAGTACGCCGACATCGACGGCCGCGGTCGCTCGCGGTCGCTCTCGCTGGCCTACGATCGGGAGGCCGTCCTCGATCGGCTGGAGTGAGCCGGCTCCGGAGGGTCCGGGCGAAGACTCCGGGGAGCGCGTCGCCGAACCGTCGGCCCCGGGGAGCGCGTCGCCGAGACGTCGACTCCGGGGAGCGCGTCGCCGAGACGTCGACTCCGGGGAGCGCGTCGCCGAGACGTCGACTCCGGAGAGTGGACGAGCCGGGAGTAAGCGGTCCGAACGGCGCGTACGCCGACGTTTCCGAATTCATCCGGCCCGTACGAACCGTCGAACGGAACGAACGGTCACGGCAACTGACTGGCCGGTTTTTGTGGGTCCGGTCCTCCGATCGAGCCGCGTCATGGACGCGACACGACGAACCGCGATCAGGAGTATCGCTGCGGCGGGTGGACTCGCGGCGGTCAGCACGAAGGTGTTCGCCACCGGCGAGTACGACGACGACGAACGGTCGACCGACGAACACGACGACGAACGGCCCAAAGACAAGACCGCGGAGCCCCCGGAGGGGGCGATCAGGGTCGGACACTTCTCGCCGGACGCCCCGGACGTGGACGTCTACGTCGACGGCGACCGGGTGATCGAGGGGCTGGCCTACCACGAGGTGACGCCGTACCTCGAAGTGCCCCCGGGCACGTACACGGTGACGATCACCGCCGCTGGCGATCCCGAAACGGTGGCCTTCGAGGGCGACCTCTGGATCGGCCGGGCGTTCTACACGATCGCCGCGATCGGCGAACTCGGCGAGGGGACGTTCAGACCGCACGTCCTCGTCGACGCCGGCGCGGCGCTGGTCAGGGTCGGACACTTCTCGCCGGACGCCCCGCCAGTCGACGTCTACGCGAACGACGGGGCGAACCCGATCGTCTCCGAGCTCGCCTTCGGACGATCGACGAACTACGTCGCCCTGCCGGCCGCCGACTACACCTTCGACGTCCGTCCGGCGGGCGACCCGGAGACCACGGTCTTCTCGTTCGACGCGAGCCTGACCGCCGGCGACGCCGTCTCGGCGTTCGCGATCGGCTACCTCGAGCCGCCCGCGGGGACCGAGAGCCGGGAGTTCGACGTCCGACTGACCGTCGACGGGCCGGCCGCGGACGGCTGATCGCCGGCGAACCGACTGCGGGAGGCTGACCGTCGACGGACCGGCCGCGGACGGTGAGCCAGCGACCGCCCACCCACCGGCGGTCGGTCCGCCGGCTCAGTCGGCGATCGAGACCTCGAGTTCGAGCACGCCGAGGTAGGCGGGAGCGCCGCCGCCGGTCGCCCGGAACTGCTCGGGCGTGGCGTTGACGAACTCGTAGAACGCCGCCTGGTCGTCCGGACGGAAGCTCCGTCCGTCCTCGCGCTGGACGAGCGCCGGCGCCCGCGATCCCTCGAGGAGGGCCCGCTCGGCCTCCCAGTCGGCCCCGGCGTAGAGGAAGACGCCGAACGAGAAGCGGCCCGCGGCGACCGCGGCGCGTTTCGAGCCGAACTGACCTGCCTCCTCGGCGGCGTACTCCTCGTCGTTCATCCAGGCCAGGGCGGCCATCTCCGGGGACCGGACGAGGTACAGCTCCCAGCGCATCGACGCGTCGAACACCGCCCAGCAGCTCCGGGGGCCGACGGCGTCGAGCTGGACGCTGAACGCCGGCGTCGACCGCGAGCCGGGGGGTTCGCGGACGAACGTCGCCTCGTAGCCGGGCACCCGGATCCCGCGGTCGTGGTAGACGACGCCGTCGACCTCGCGGTCGGGGTCGAGCTCGGCTGCGATCTCGCTCGCGGCCAGCGCCTCCCGATCCTCGAGCCGGTCGAGAAACGAGGGGAACCGCGAGACGTCCATCGGGCCGCCGGTCGCCGCGCTCATCGACGCCCCTCCGGACGGGCTCCGCTGTCGGGTCGACGGGGCGACCACTCGTCCGGACGGCACCTGGATCCACGCGAGTCGGTCATGGTCGGACCCAGACGCCGACGCCGATTAGGCTTTGCGACGGCGGCCGGCGGAGGACGGGAAGTATATGTGTCCGAGCCGACGACACCACGACGATGGACGATCGACGCCGCTTCCTCCGAGCGGTCGCCGCCGCCTCGACCGTCGGTCTGGCTGGCTGTCTCGGGGACGACGACGAGGAGGGCGGGCTGGTGCCGGAGGAGGACGCCACGCTGTCTCTCGACCCCGACCCACCGGCGGAACCCGACTGGCGGAGCTTCCAGGCCGATGCGGCGAACACCGGACTGGCCGCCGGGGAGGGGCCGACCGACGGCGTCGAGCGCTGGCGGTTCGAGACCGGCGACGGGATCTACAGCAGCCCGGCGGTCGTCGACGGGACGGTCTACGTCGGGGGCGACGACGGCTCGGTGTACGCGGTCGCCGCCGAAGACGGCGACGAACGGTGGCGATACGGCACCGACGGGACGGTCTCGAGCAGCCCGGCGGTCGCGGACGGGACGGTCTACGTCGGGAGCCAGGACGGCTCGGTGTACGCGCTCGACGCCGAGGACGGCGACGAACGGTGGCGATACGGGACCGGCGGGATGGTCGCTGGGAGCCCGACGGTCGCAGACGGGACGGTCTACGTCGCCAGCGGCGACGGGAGCCTCTACGCGCTCGACGCCGAGGACGGCGACGAACGGTGGCAGTTCGACGAGCCCGAGGGGGCGATCCAGCGGGCACCGGCGGTCGCCGACGGGACGGTCTACGTCGGCAGCACTGACTACCGGCTGTACGCGGTCGACGACGACGGCGGCGAGCGGTGGCGATACGAGACCGACGACTGGATCCAGAGCCGGCCGACGGTCGCCGACGGGGCCGTCTTCGTCGGGAGCAACGACGACCACGTCCACGCGGTGGAGGCCGAAGACGGCGAGTTGCGGTGGGCGTTCCCCACGGAGGGGTCGGTCGTCGCCAGCCCGGCGGTCGTCGACGGCGTCGTCTTCGTCGGCAGTTTCGACGCCCGGCTGTACGCGCTCTCGACGGCGGCCGCCGACGAGGAGGGTCCCGGCGGGGTGGTCCTCCCCGACCGGTACTACTGGCGCGCCGAGGGCGTTCGCGAGCTCCGCTCGAGCCCCGCGGTGGCCGGCGAGACGGTCTACGTCGGCAGCGAGGACGGCCGGCTGTACGGGATCGACGCCACCGACGGGAGCGAACGCTGGCGCCACGAGGCCGAGGCGTCGGTCGCGAGCAGTCCGGCGGTCGTCGACGGGGTGGTCTACGTCGGCGACGGCGACGGTCGGCTGTGGGCCGTGGAGTAAGCTCGTCCGGAGGGCCCGGCCGACGGCGCTATGACTCCGTGACGATCAGCTCGTCGTCGGTGAGCTGGAACCGATACCCTCTGACGTCGACGGTGACGGTAACCCCGTCGTCGAGGATCGCGTCGAGGGCGCCCGGATCGACGTGATCGTACAGGGTGAACTCCCGTTCGTGTCCCAGCGCCACGGCGTCGACGCCCTCGATGGCCGCGAGCGCGTCGACGATCGCCCGGCTCGGGGGCGTCCGCGAGCGGTCGTACTGCGATCGGACGAGCGGCCGGTCGGGCCCGGCCGTCGAGGCCCTGTCCTTCGGAAGGTCCATGGAGACCCGTGCCACGCCATGGGATATAATACTTGTCGTGAGGATGTGGGTGAACCGGCCGTAGTCGACGGACGGCTACGTCGCGTCTTCGGGATCCTGTTCCGGGGCGAGCCCGGTCGCCATCAGCCGGCGAGCGATGACGACGATCCCGTTCTCGAACCCCTGGCCGAA
>LKNG01000019.1 GCA_001564115.1 Natrialbaceae archaeon Tc-Br11_E2g8
AAGCCGGTCCCCGACGTCTCGACGTCCTCTTCCTCGATGATCCGGATGTGGTCGTCCTTCCGGTCGGATGTCTCGGGCATCTCGATGGCTCCGGGTTGGACGCGGGGGTTCGAAAAGCCACCCGTTCCCGACCGGCGCTTCGGGGAGACGTTCGTCCCCGCTCCGGCTGCGTGCGGCCGGCTCCCCGGAGTCGGCCGGCCCCTCGGGCCCGGACACCGGGGACGACACCCTCGACGTGTTCAAGGGCCCCGGGGCCGTCGGTCGGCGTATGCCACGGGCGAGCCGGGACGGCGTGTCGATCTTCTACGAGCGGGAGGGCGAGGGCGATCCCGTCGTCCTGATCCAGGGGCTGAGCTTCGGTCGGTGGATGTGGCGCTGGCAGCGGGAGGCCCTCCGCGGGGAGTACGAGGTGATCGCCCCGGACAACCGGGGGACCGGTCGGTCCGACGACGGCTTATCGCGGCTGGTGAAGGGACTCCCCGGGCGGCTCCGGACGCCGGTGATCTTCAAACTCGCCGGCTACTCGGTCGCGGGGCTGGCGGCGGACCTCGAGGCCGTCCTCGCGGACGCCGGCCTCCACGGCGTCCACCTGGTCGGTGCGAGCCTCGGAGGGATGATCGCCCAGCGGTACGCCATCGAGTACGGTCGGGCGCGGACGCTCTCGCTTCTGTGTACCACCCCCGGCGGGCCCGACGCGGTCCCGATGCCCGAAGGGACGGTCGAGACGATCTACGGCGTCCCCCGGGGGGTGAGCGAGCGCGAGCGGCTCCGCCGGCGGATGCGCCCGGCGTTCGGCGAGCGCTTTACGAACCGCAACCCACACCTGATGGATCGGATCGTCGAGTGGCGCCTGGAGCAAGACGCCGAAGAGCCCGCACGGACGGCCCAGGCCGCCGCCGGGGCGAGCTTCGACGCGAGCGAGGAGCTGGGCCGACTGCGCGTGCCGACGCTGATCGTCCACGGCACCGACGACCGCGTGGTGCCGGTCGGCAACGCCCACCTGCTCGCAGAGCGGCTCCCGAACGCCCGCCTCGAGATCGTCGACGGGGGCTCACACTGCCTGTTCGTCGAACACGCCGACAGGGTGAACGCGGCCTTGCTCGAGTTTCTCGGAGAGCACGCCAGGTAGGGTCGTCGTGGATCGGTTCCGACACGGCCGTCGGGTCCGGAGTGTCGAAACGGTCTCCGGTCCGGAGTGTCGAAACGGTCTCCGGTCCGGAGTGTCGAAACGGTCTCCGGTCCGGCGCGTGTCGAGACGACGGGCACCGCGGCCCTCGGGGCCCTAGTCGCTCTGGATCCGGGGGGCGAGCATGTAGGTGACCTGGCCGTCGCCCTCCGCGAAGACGTAGTGGATCTTGATGGGAAACTCCTCGCCGAGTTCGAGGGTGACCTCGGCGTCGGCGGGGATCGCCTTGTTCATGTCCTTCAGGTAATCGAGGCTAAAAAGCGAGTGGGCCGGGCCGACCTGGAGGGCGATCAGGTCCGCCTCGGTCAGCTCGAGGTGGACGTCGTCGGTGTCCCCCTGTGCGTCTACGTAAAAGTACTCCTCGTTGCCGTCGACGCCGAGGGCGATGTGATCGGAGACCATGTCGGCGGCTTTCACCGAGCGGTTGACGTCTTTCCCCTCGAGGACGACCTCGGCGGGCAGGTCGAGGTCGGGGATGTCCGGCTCCTGGCGGATCGAGTCGGGGTCGATCAGCGCGAGGGTGTACTCTAAGCCGTCGATCCGGATCTGGAGCTTCCGGGTCTCCTCGTCGAGTTCGAGCTGGACGAGCTGGCCGGACTCGGCCATTCCCGCGATGTCCTCGAGCCGGGAGAGGTCGACGCCGATCAGCCCGCCGTCGGTCTCGTAGGATTCGAAGGCGGTAGCCGAAAGCGAGAGGTCGACCATCCCGACGTTGGCGGGGTCGACGGCACGGATCGCGAGCCCCTCCTCCTCGAGGTGGATCTTGCACTCGTCGACCAGCACGCTCACCGAGTCGAGCGCGCTGGCGAGCGTTTCCGCGCTCACGATGGCCTTGAACATATGCCGCGGGCTACGGACGGTTGGCATAAAAAGCCACCCTTTACGGGTCGACGAACCGCCCGACCGGCGGTCCTCGGCGGAGTTCTCCGGTCGTCGGGGTACGTCGGTCGTCCGGCCGCCGGCGTCCATCGATCGAACCAGCGAGCGGGAGGTCGTCCGGTTCCGGAGCCAGTCGATCGGACGGTTGTGAGATCCGTCGATCGGAGCGACGAACGGGAGGGATTTTCACACACGTATCCGCCGAAATATGAAATCGAATCATCACACTATTTTTTGTCGGAGCGTTTCGAGCGGTCGTATATGGGCTGGCTCTATGCGGCGTATCTCGCCGTCCTCGGCGGTTCGGCGGCGATCTGCCTGCTCGGAGCCTACCGGAGTCTCACCATCGAGGTGGGGTACGTCGACGCCCGGGCCGGACTCGTGGCGCTGCTGTCGACCACGGGGCTGTGGGCGCTGGTTCAGCTCCTCGGATTGCTCTCCCCCTCGAACTTCCTCCGACAGCTGTTCTTTCTCGTCGGGCTGACACTCGGGATCGGCACGGTCTTCGCCTGGCTGTACTTCGCCTCCGCGTACACCGGCCGGCCGTACCACCGGTGGCGGTCGTTGCGGCTCGCCGGGGCCGCCCTCTTCTGTGGGATCGTCTCCGTGAAGCTCACCAACCCGCTACACGGCCGGTACTACCGGGCGGAGCTCGCGACCGAACCGTTCGCCCACCTCGCCGTCGAGATGGGGACGGTCCACTGGCTCGTGACCGGACTGGCCTACGCGCTCGCGGCGGTAGGGATCTGGATGCTCGTCGAGTGTTTCCACGAGTCACGGGAGGCGACCTGGCCGCTCGGCCTGCTGGTCGCCGCGACCGCCGTCCCGATCGTACCGTACCTCATCGCCGCCGCCCGTCCCGACCTCCTGCTCACGCTCAACTACGAGCCGGTCGGCGTCGCGGTGTTCGCCGTCGGCACCCTCTATCTGGTCCGCGGTCGGTTCCTCGCGGTCGGTGCCCCCGGACGACGGCGCGTCTTCGAGGCCCTGACCGACGCCGTCGTCCTCGTGGACGACGACGGCCGAGTCGTCGACCACAACGACCGGGCCGGGACGCTGTTCCCGACGCTCCGGGCCGACGGGCGGCCACGTGCGGGCGACCTCGATCCGGCACTCGACGGCCTGGATGGGGAAGTCGAGTTCGAGGTCGACGGCCGGCGGTTCCTCGCGCGCCGCCACGAGGTCGCCGTCGGCCCCCACACGGTCGGTGCCGCGATCACCGTCGCCGACGTCACCGACCGACGCCGCCGGGAACGACGGCTCTCGCGGCTCCGGGCGATCGCGGAGATCCGCCAGCGTCTCGCCGAGGCGATCGTCGAGGACACCGATCCGGCGCGGATCGAGGCGATCGCCTGCGAGCGACTGACCGACGTCGCGGGGATCGTCGACGCCCGGATCGGCGTGATCGAGGACGGGGAGCTCTCGGTGGTCACCGACGGCGACGGGTCGCCCGGAGTCGGTGGGGCCGACGGCGGCAGTGGACCGTCCGGCTTCGGTAGAGCGGAGGGCGAGGACGGACCGTCCGGCGCCGACGGATCGGAGGGCGAGGACGGACCGATCGCCCGCGCGATCACCGACGACGAGGATCGGCTGGTGACCGACGACGGTGGATGGACGTTCGTGACGCCGTTTCGGCGCCGGGAGGGCCGTGGCGGGCTGGTCGTCCGGTTCGAGCTCCCCGATCCACCGAGCGAGGCCGAACGGGTCGCACTCGGCGAGGTCGCCCGGACTATCGGCCACGCCTTCGACGTCGTCTCGGCCAACCGGGAGGCCGCCCGTCTGCGTCGGGCGGTCGAACAGTCCGGCCACGCCGTCCTCGTCACCGACGCCGACGGAATCATCGAGTACGTCAACCCCGCGTTCGAGGAGCTGACCGGCCACGCCGCCGAGGCGGCCCTCGGCCGGACGCCACGGATCCTCAAATCCGGCAGACACGACGCGGAGTACTACGAGCGACTCTGGGAGACGATCCTCTCGGGGGAAATCTGGGACGCGGAGATCGTCAACAAACGCGCCTCGGGGGAGCGCTACTGGGCCCACCAGATCGTCGCGCCGATCACCGGCGAGGACGGCTCGATCGAGGGGTTCGTCGCCATCCAGAACGACGTCACCGACCGGCGCGTGCTCATAGAGCGCGTCGAGGTGTTCCACCGGCTGTTGCGTCACAACCTCCGCAACGAGGTCAACGTCATCGCAGGAAACGCCGAGCTGGCCCTCGAGGCCGGCGAGGAGCCCTCGGCGCCCCTCCGTCGGATCCTCGAGGCCGCCGGCAACCTCCGGCGGCTCAGCGACCGGGCGAACCGGATCGCAAAGAGCCTCGACCGCGGGAGAGGCGTCGATCACGTCCCCGTCGAGTCGATCGAGGCCGTCATAGCGGAGTTCGAGGACGGTCCAAGACCCGTCTCGACTACCACGAGCGTAGCCGAGTCGATCGTCGTCGACGCCGTCGTCGAGCCCGTCCTCGCGGAGCTGGTGGCGAACGCCATCGAACACGGCGACGGCGAGGTCGTCGTCGAGGTCGACGCCCACCCCGACCGCGGGGAGGTGGAGATCGTCGTCGCCGACGACGGACCGGGAATCCCGGAGATGGAACTGGAGGCCGTCCGGTCGGACGCCGAGACGCCGCTCGAACACGGCAGCGGCCTCGGGCTCTACCTCGTCTCCTGGCTCGTCACGGGCGCGGGCGGCACCGTCGACGTGACCGTCGACGACGGGACGACAGTCCGGGTCACCCTGCCGGGGTACGAGAGCCACGACGACGCCCCAACCGGCGTCGACGGGCCGACGCAGTCGGCGATCTGAGCGATCCTCACGGGGAGCGGCGGACGTGGGCCCGCCGGCCCGGAGCCGCCGGCTGTGGGAACGTATTTCCGGCCACCGGACCGAGCTCCGGGCATGCGGGTGTGTTACTCCGGGGCCGCCGGCGGCATCGGGCGGGCGACGGTCCGTCGGCTGCTCGAGTGTGGACACGAGGTGCTCGCACTCGACGTCGACGCGGCGGGGCTCGAGGCGCTCCCCGAAGCCGCCGAGATCCACAGCGTGGACGTCACCGACGCCGACCGCGTGGCAGCGATCCTCGAGGGCGCGGGGATCGACGCGGTCGTCGCCGGCGCCGGCTGGTACGAGCTGGCTGCCCTAGAGGACCTCCCGGCGGACTCGCTGGCCCGTCACCTCGGGACGAACGTCGTCGGCACCCACACCGTCGTCCGGGCGTCTCTCCCCCAGCTCCGGGCGCGACAGGGACGGATCGTGATCCTCGGCTCCGTGCTCGGCCGGGTCGCGCTCCCGTACCACGGCGGCTACGCCGCGGCGAAACACGCCCTCGTCGGCTACGCCGACACGCTCCGCCGGGAGGTCGGCCCGCGCGGCGTCGACGTCTCGCTCGTCGAGCCGGGGCCGGTCCGGACCGGGTTCAACGAACGGGCGGCCGACGCGCTCGCGGATCGGAGCGAGTCGGCGTACGTCGACGCCTACCGGCCGTTTCTCGACCGCCCGTCACAGCCGGCCGCGACCGGCGTCGAACCGGTCGCCGACGCGATCGTCCGGGCCGTCGAGGCCGACCGGCCCCGGAGCCGGTACCGGGTCAGCCGCCGGGCACGGTGGCTCCCGTGGCTCCAGACGGCGTTGCCCGACCGACTCGTCGACCGGCTCGTCCGCTCGGGGATCCCCGGCGGGCTGCTCTCGCGGCTCGTGGACCGATAGGCTGCTCTCGCGGCTCGTGGACCGATAGGCTGCTCCCGAGGTCCGTCGACCGGTGGGCTGCTCCCGAGGTCCGTCGACCGGTGGGCTGCTCCCGAGGTCCGTCGACCGGTGGATCGGCGGGAGACTTTTTTGTCGCGGCCGACGTAGCCGCGGGTATGACGGAAGGGCTCGCCGAGAACGTCGAGGGGCTCGTCCACGAACCGTCACAGGTCCACGAACACGGCGTCGACCTCACCGTCAGCGCGATCTACGAGGTCACCGCAGCCGGCCGGCTCGACTTCGGCGGCGACGAGCTCGCCGACGCGGAGCTCTCCCCGCTGGCGACCGAGCTCCGGGAGCCGGACGACGAGTTCGGCTGGTGGGAGCTTGCCGGCGGCCAGTACGTGATCCAGCACAACGAGTTCCTCGTCGACCTCGAGGGGCCGGCGGTCCTCCAGCCGACGAACGAGCTGCTCGCCCGTGGGGGGACCCACCCCACCCTGTGGGTCCACAGCCACCTCCCGCTGGTCCCCCTGACGGTCCCAGACGGCGGCGTCGGTATAAAGGAGAACGCACGGATCTCGACGCTGCTTCCCGGACCCGTCTGACCGTCCCGGCTCGCTCCGGCCGTCTCCCGGCCTGCATCGAGTGTCCCGTCATCCCTGCCGGCTCGCCTCGACGACCGCCCGGACGCGCTCCGGGTCGACCGGGTTCGCCGTCTCGGCGCCTTCTTTCAGCGCCGTGCCGACGATCGACCCGTCGGCGCCGGCGACGAGGACGTCCGCGACGGTGTCGGCCGTCACCCCGCTGCCGGCGAGGACGGGAACCGTCCGGTCGAGGTCGGCGACGGCCGTCGAAACCCGCGTCACGGCGTCGGTCGACGTCGCCTCGCCGGTCGCGGGTCCGGAGACGATCAGGCCGTCGGCGAGCCCGCGTTCGACGGCCTCGCGGGCGGTCCGCTCTATGGCGCGCTCGCCGAGCCCCCGGGCGTGTTTGACGTCGACGTCCGCGAGTATCGCCACGTCGGCGTCGATCCGCTCGCGCAGCCGGAGCGTGTCGTGGGCCCGACCCTCGAGTAGCCCCTGATCGGTCGCGGCGACCCCGACGTGGACGTTGACGCGGACGAAGCGGGCACCGGACGCGGCGGCGACCGAGAGCGCACTCGCGGCGTCGTTTCGGAGCACGTTCACGCCGACGGGAACCTCGACCGCGTCGGTCAGCGCGGTCGTGACGGCGGTCAGCTCCGCGACGACGTGGGGTGGCACCGAGTCCGGGTAGAAGGGCGCGTCGCCGAAGTTCTCCACGACGATGCCGTCGATGCCGCCCTCGACCAGCGCCCGGGCGTCGGCGAGCGCTCGTCGCCGGATCGTCGCCCGGTCGCCGCCGTACCGTGGCGCGCCGGGCAGCGCCGGCAGGTGGACCATCCCGAGAACGGGGCGACTGGCGCCGAGGACGTCGGCTGGGTCGGCGTCCATACCCCGGGCGTCGGGCCCCGGGGAGTTAACGGCAGCCGTCCCGGACGGCCGTGGCCGTCGGTCTTCGATGGATCGTCCGGGCCGGCCGTGGCCGCCGGAATCGAACGGCTTACACGCGACCGGTCGATACGGGAGGGCATGGATGCCGTCGTCGTCGCCGACGGACTCGAGAAACGCTACGGCGACACCGTAGCCCTCGGGGGCGTCTCGCTGGCGGTCGAGCCGGGCGAGGTGTTCGGACTCATCGGGCCGAACGGGGCCGGGAAGACGACCCTGGTGCGGGCGCTCACCGGGACGACGGTCCCCGACGTCGGGAGCGCGTCGATCCTCGGATCGGAGCCGACGGCCGTCGACCGGGATCGACTCGGCGTGTTGCCCCAGCGCTTCTCGCCCCCGGAACGGCTCACCGCGGCGGAGCTGATCGACTACTACGCCGGCCTCTACGGGGACGCCAGGGAGCCCGGGGAAGTCATCGCCGACGTCGGGGTCGCCGGCGCGGCGGACACCCGCTACGAGGACCTCTCGGGCGGGCAGAAACGGCGGGTCTGTGTCGGCACCGCGCTCGTGAACGATCCGGACGTGCTCTTTCTCGACGAGCCGACGACGGGAATCGATCCCGCCGGCAGACGGACCGTCTGGCGGCTGATCGAGGCGCTCGCGGAGGGTGGCACGACCGTCTTCCTGACGACCCACGACATGGCCGAGGCCGAGCGACTGGCCGACCGCGTCGGGCTGTTGGCCGACGGGAAGCTCGTCGCCGCCGGAACGCCCGGGGAGCTGATCGCCGAACACGGCGGCCCGAACAGGCTGACGGTCGAGACCGACGCCGAGCCGGGCCGTCTGGAGGGGGTTTCGTACCCGGTCGAGGGCCGCGACGGGGGGCTCGTCGTCGAGGGCGTCGAACCGGCCGAGATCGGCGACGTCGTGGCGACCCTCGAGAAGCGGGAGGTGCCGTACACGGGACTGACCTGGACCGAACCCGACCTCGAGGACGTCTACCTCGAGCTGGCCGACGGGGCGGAGCGGCTCCGAACACTGCGCGGCGGCGGACCACCCCCCGGCGGGGAGGACGCGGTGGAACCGACCGCAGACGGAGGGGAGACGACCCCGGACGGAGGGGAGCGATGAGCCGGGCCGGCCGGCTGCGTGCGCAGGTCGGCGCCGACTGGCACTCGTTTCTCCGCCGGCGGACGGCCGTCTTCTTTACGTTCCTGTTTCCGATCATCCTGATTCTCATCTTCGGCGCGCTGGTCGGCACCGATCCGAGCGGT
Organism: Natrialbaceae archaeon Tc-Br11_E2g8; assembly: GCA_001564115.1. GTDB lineage: Archaea > Halobacteriota > Halobacteria > Halobacteriales > Natrialbaceae > Tc-Br11-E2g8. Next base: position 8,493 of record LKNG01000019.1, read on the forward strand.
GGCGCGCTGTTCGGCGAGCCGCCGGGCTACTACGTCGCGGGCTATCTGGCGGCCGTCGTCGTCTTCACGCCGCTGTCACGGATCGGCAGCGAGGTCGCCCGCCACCGGGAGGGAAGCCGGTTCGAGAAGCTGGCGACGACGCCGCTGTCCCGGACCGAGTGGCTCGTGGCCCAGACGGTCGTCAACGCGGCGGTCATCGGCGTCGCGGGCCTGCTGATCCTCGCGCTCGTGGTCGCGCTCACGGGCGCGACGGTGATCCCGAACCCGCTCGTGGTCGCGTACGTCGCCGTCGCCGTGGTCTGTTTCTGTGGCGTCGGGGCGGTGCTCGGCAGCTACACCGACTCCCGGGACGGCGCCGTCGCCGCGAGCAACACGATCGCGCTCCCACTCCTTTTCCTCTCGGATACGTTCCTCACGCTCGAGCAGCTTCCGGGCTGGTTCGCCCCGTTCGTGGAGCTCTCGCCGCTCACGTACTTCGCCCGCGGGGTTCGGGCGGCTTCCTACCCCGACGCGCAGGTGTCGGCCGTCGCCGGCGTCGATCCGGCGGTGGCGAACCTCGTGATCCTCGCGGTCCTCGCCGTCCCGGCGTTCGTCGTCGGCGCGCGCTCGATCCCGGAGACGGACTGACGAGGGGGGCTCGCCGCCCGGCCCGAGTCACCGCCCGGCCTGGGTTACCGCCAGGTTCGAGTCACCGCCAGGTTCGAGTCACCGACAGGTTCGAGTCACCGCCCGGCCGGGGTTACCGTCTCACCGCGCCGGTGCCCGGCCGGTCGAGCGCCGCGAGATCGATCCGGCCGCCGGACATCGGAACGCCGTCGTAGACGTCCTCGGCGAGCAACAGCGCGCCGTCGAGGTCGGCGTAGTCGAGCATCGGGGCGAGATGGCAGGCCGCGGCGATCGAGGCGTTCGACTCGGTCATACAGCCACACATCACCTCGAGGCCGTGGGCGCGGGCGGCGTGGACGATCCGCCGGGCCTCCCGGAGGCCGCCACACTTCATCAGCTTCAGGTTCGCGACGTCACACCGGTCGGCGACCGCCGGGACGTCGCTGGCCGTGATCAGCGACTCGTCGGCGGCGATCGGGAGCGGCGAGCGGTCGTGGACGTGTTTCAGCCCCGCCGGATCCTCGGCGGGGACGGGCTGTTCGACGAACTCGAGGTCGTAGGCCGCGAGCGTCTCGATCTTCGCGACGGCCTCTTTCGGCGTCCAGGCCTCGTTGGCGTCGACGTAGAGGGTGGCGTCGGGGGCGACCTCCCGGACCGTCCGGACGATCTCCTCGTCCCGATCGGTGCCGACTTTGACTTTCAGGACCTCGTGGCCGCGCTCGAGGGCGACGGCGGTCTTCTCGCGCATCCGGTCGAGGTCGTCGATGCCGATCGTGTACGAGGACGGGGGCGTCTCGGCGGGATCGAGCCCCCAGAGCCGGTAGAGGGGTACCCCGAGCCGTTTGGCCTGGAGGTCGTGGAGGGCGACGCTCACCGCACACCTGGCGGCGGGGTTTCTCCGGACGGCCTCGCGCATCCGGCGTTCTATCCGGCCGAGGGCAGCGGGATCGCCGACCTCCTCGACGACCGCGAGCAGCTCGGGGAGGACGGCTTCGACAGTGTCGGCGGTCTCGCCGTAGTGGGCCGCCGGCCCCGCGGCGCCGACGCCGACGTGCCCGTCGGCCTCGACCGTGACGACTACCGCCTCGACGTGGCTCTGGGTGCCACGCGCGATCGTAAACGGGAACTCGAGGGGGAGCTCGAGCCGCTCGACGGCGGTCTCGAGGCTCACAGCAGCGCCTCCAGGAGCTCCTCGGTCCCGAAACGCACGACGTCGGTCGCCGGGGCACCGAGGGTCTCGGCGTACTCGTCGACGGCCCGTCTGGCCGACGCTTCGTCCAGGTGGGCGGTGTTCAACGCGCCGGCGTACACCTCCGCGGGGTGGACCGTCGCGGCCAGCTCCTCGTAGAGGTCGACGTAGCGGGGGATCGAGGGGAGCTCGAAGGACTCGTAGCCGTGGACGTCCTCGCGGCCGGCCTCGTGACAGAGCACGAGCTTCTCGGCCATCGCGCCGTGGAGGATGCCACAGGTGACCGCCGAGTAGGCGGGGTGGACGATGCTGCCCTGTCCCTCCACGAAGAGGTAGTCGTGGTCGTCGCCGATCTCGAGGATCATCTCCTCGACGGAGCCGGCGGTGAAGTCGCTTATCACCCGGTCGACGGGGTTGCCCCAGCCCTCGATCATGATCCCCGTCTGGCCGGTCGGGATCACGGCGGCGTCGTGGCCCAGCTCCCGGGCGGCCCGGGCGAGCTCGATGGTCGTCGTCATCTTCCCGACCGAACAGTCCGTGCCGACGGTGAGGACGACCTCGGCGTCGACGTCGGCGGCCCGACCGCCGCTGACCGTCAGCTCGTCGTGGGGTTCCCTGACGTCCCGGAGCTCACAGCCGTGTTCGGCGGCGAGTTCGACGAACTCCTCGTCCTCGTTCAGGAAGTAGTGGAGACCGGAGACGACGTCACAGCCGCGCTCGATGGCGGTCCGGACGTCCGGCCGCCAGCTGTCCTCGAACCCGCCACCGATCGGGGCGATGCCGATCACCAGAGCGTCTATCGGCCCGACGTCGTCCATACCGGCGACGATCGGGGCGTCTTGAACGTCCGGGACGTGGTCGGTGACTCGATCGCCGGCCAGCTCGCGGTCGAGGACCGCGGCGACGTCGTAGTCGGCGTACCGGAGGATGCCGACGGCCGTCTTTGCCCGGTCGGGGAACTTCTCGTGGGCGAGAATCGCGACGCGCATACGCAGGCCATAGACGACGGAGTACTTAAGGCCCGCGAGTGGGGCTGGGGGTATCGAGCGCTCGACGGGGCCGCGGGACGGGTGGTCGTTCGATGGGGCTGTGGAAACGGGCGACGGCGGTCAGATGACCCGTAGCTCCGTCGTCCAGAACGATCGGAACGCGTCCTCGAGGGCCGGCTCGGGCGTTCCGGTCGCGTCGACGGCCGCGGTGGCGTCGGCGTCCCCGGCGACCGCGTCGACGGCTTCACGCTGGCCGACCAGGTAGAGCCGTTCGTCGGCGTGCTCCGCGAGAGCCTCCCGGACCCGATCGAGGTGGTCGTCGATCTGTTCGTCCCGGATCCGTTCGAAGCGCGCCTGGGAGAACCCACCCTTCGAGTGGTCGCCTTTGACGTCGCTCTCGAAGCCACGGAACTCCCGGCGGCGCTCGCCCTCGTAGACCCCGAGGGCGAACAGGTCCGCCCGGACGAGCGCGAGCACGTACCGGCCGGTCGGCAGGAACCACTCCCGCTCGAGGCGAAACCGGTCGTCCCACGTCGGCGCCACGTCCGGAACAAGCGGCGGCGAGAGCGCCGCCGAGACCAGCCCCGCGTCGTCGAGACAGACGAGACAGGGCGCGGCGTCGGCGGCGAGGGCGGCCCGCTCGTCTAACGTCTCGGCGACCGGATCCGGGGGCGTCCCGCGAACCGTCGCCGTCAGCGCGCCCTCCCCGTCGGCACGAAACGACTCGAGCCGGTCGAGAACCGCCGACAGCCGCCGGCCCCGGAGCCGCTCCCGGCGTCGATACTCGAGGTCGAGTTCCTCGTCGCTTCGCTCGAGTTCGCCCTCGAGGCCCGCGATGCGGTCCTCCAGGCGGTTGATCCGGCGCTCGGCCTCCTGGCGAGCAGTTGTGGCCTCGGCACGCCGATCGGACTCGGCCTCGTACCGCCGGCGCAGCCGCTCGTTTTCCTCCTCGAGGCGCTCGATTTCGGCTTTGAGGTCGGCACGGCCGAGCAGCTCGTCGATCACGGGCGAAGACGGGGCGGCGTCTCACTTCTAGGTTCCGGCGTCGGCGCGACCGGACCAGCCGCCCGAGAACGAAAGCAGCTGGTCGGCGCGCTCGCGGCTGGCGAGAAACACCTCCTCGACGGCGGGTGGGTTCCTGACGTCGGTTCCCTCGAGTATCGACTCGGGGACCGCCAGGGTGTTCGCGGGGATGCTCTCGTCGCCGAGAACGGGAAAGTGCCCGGAGTCGAGTTTCATCACGAGCGGGGCGTCGAGGCGTTCGATCCCCTCGCCGGTGGCGTACAGCTGCTCGTTGACCCGTTCGTGTTGGTCCCGGTGGATCGCGGCGTGATCGCGGTCGTCCGGGGTCACGTAGAGGCGACCGAGGTAGTAGCTTCGGGAGAACCGCTCGAACATGGTATCCACCGTGGGCCAGGAGATGTGGTAACATAACGCTTGCGGCGATCGCGCCGGATGGACGACGCCGTCGTCCGGTCGGCGGCGACCGTTTCACCGGGTAACGGGAACGTTGATCCGCCACGTCGACCGGCCACGCCGGCCGACAGCGGGGGAGGTTACGGATCCAGACTGGAGGGGGCGTCGTCCCGGAACTGAGGGCGTCTGAACGGAACGAACGGCCGATGAACGGTCGGCGGCGACACTGAACGGTTCGAACGAAGGTCCGTGTTTTTAACCAGTTGGCCCCCAAGTGAGGACGATGACCGGTATCAGGGGGATGATCGCTCTCGCCGCGCTCGCCGTCGTCGGGCTGGCAGTCGCACCGGCCGTCGGCGGCGCCATCGTCGGCGCACTCGACGGCGAGGACCGCCAGATGGGGTCCGAGGTTTCGGAGTTCATGTCCGCGACCGAGGCCTCCTCGAGCGACGCGATCGAGGACGGGACGTTCGCCGCGGCGTTCGAGAACGCCGACGAGGAGCGCCGCGGGCAGCTCGTCGCCGAGCGCACGGATCGTCTCGAAGAGCGCATCGAGCGTCTCCAGGCCGAGAAGGAACGTCTCGAGGACGACGAGCTGAACCCCGTCGCCAGGGAGGCCAGAACGACCGGCCTCGCCGTCCGGATCGCGAACCTCGAGGACGCACTGGAGGACGCCGAGCGCCGCGCCGAGGAGACCGGCACCGACACCGAACGGATCCACCAGCTATGGAACGAGACCGAAGAGCTCTACGGGCCGGAGGTCGCCGAGGCGGCGACCCGGACGGCGGGCGTCGAGCCGCCGCGCGGACCGCCCGAACACGTCAGAACGGGGCCGCCGGAGGGTGTCGGTAACCAAAGCGACAGCACCGGACCGCCAGAGGGCGTCGGTAACGCCACCGACGGAGCCGGACCATCGGAGGGCGCCGGGAGTTCGGACGACCGCGGACCGCCGACCGACCCCGGGAACCAAACCGATGGCGGACCGCCGGCGGACACCGGAAACGCCAGTGATGGTGCAGGACCGCCGAACGATCCCGGGAACGAAAGCGACGACCGTTCAGGACCGCCAGCCGACACCGGAAACGCCAGTGATGGTGCAGGACCGCCGGACGATCCCGGGAACCAAACCGACGACGAGGTCAGCAGCGACGACGTGAATGGCAGCGACGACGGGGGGAGCAGTGATGGCGACAGCGGACCGCCGGAGAGCGATGGCGACCGCGGGCCACCCGACGAGGACGACGGCAGCGACGACGACCGCGGGCCGCCGGACGGAGACGATCGGCCGTAGCGGTCCCGGTTGGGAAGCTCATACTGTTGGCTGTAACTGTACCAAGATTCTCGCCATCTCGATGCGGCGAGAATCTTGAAAGACTTACAGCCGAGAGTATCACTCGGCGACGAACGTCAGGTGGTGGCAGTCGGGGTCGCGGACGATCGTCCGTCCGTCGGCGACCTCGACCGACCGGGCGTCGTCGGCGACGGCCTCGGCCGCGGCCGCGGGGTCGGGACACCGAAAGCCCAGGTCGACGTGGACCCCACCGCGGGCGTCGGCGAGTCCGAGCTGGGGCTCCCACAGCTCGAGGGCGACGGGGCCGGCCATCCGCACACGGGTCCGGTTCCGACCGCGGTCGACCGTCTCGAAGCCGAGGTCGGCGTAGAACGCCTCCGCACGAGCGAGCTCCTCGACCTCGAGGACCACCTCGAAGATCCCGTCGATCCCCGGTCCCGCCACCGATCGCTGGCCGAGCTCCACGCAGTTGCCGTCGGGATCGTAGAGGTACAGCGAGCGGGCGTCCCCGAAGCGAAACTCCTCGAGCTCGTAGCCTTCCCCGAGACGCTCCCACCAGTCGTCGTACTCCCCGGCGGGGATCGAGAACGCGAAGTGGGTGTGGAGCCCCCCGCGAGGGACGTCGGTCGGTCGTCGGAGGACGAGCTCCGTATCGCCCGCCTCGAACCGGAGCTCGCGGTCGAGATCCGCCACCGTCGACAGCTCGAGGACGTCGCCGTAGAACGCACGCGCCGGCTCGAGGTACTTGACCTCGAGGGCGAGCCAGGCCAGGCCGGTCAACATACCCCCGGCTACTCGCGCGGGCACCAAAGAGCCGTCGTCCGGCGGTGGATCGAAGCGTCGTCTCCGGCGGTGGATCGAAGTGCCGTCTCCGGCGGTGGATCGAAGCGCCGTCTCCGGCCGTCGTCAATGAACGTTGCCGTCTGGCCGCCGCTTATCTTCCTCGCGCCCATAGCACGGTCATGACCTTCCGGATCGACGAACGGGGGACGGAGCTACGCGAGATCGACCGCTTCGACGGTGGTGTCGGCTGGATCGCCCACCCACGGGAGGCGATGCAGCGGGCGAGCCACGCACTCGAGGTCGACGGCGAGGCGTGGGTGATAGATCCCGTCGACGCCGTCGAACTCGACCGGCTGCTCGCGGAGGTCGGGCCGGTCGCCGGCGTCGTGGTCTGTCTCGACCGGCACAAACGCGACGCGGCGGCCGTGGCGAGACGCCACGACGTCCCGGTCTACCTGCCGGACTTCTTCGACGGCGTCGCCGCGGAGCTCGACGCGCCGGTCGTCCGCTTTGGCGCCGAGCTCGCCGACACCGGGATCGAGGCGACGGTCGTCAGGAACTCCCGGTTCTGGCAGGAGGTCGCGCTGTTCGAGCCCGGCGGACGGAGCCTCGTCGTACCGGAGTCGGTGGGGACTGCCGACTACTTCCTGGCCGGCGACGAGCGGCTGGGGGTCCACCCGATGCTGCGGGGGTTCCCGCCGCGGGAGGTCCTCGGCGGCTTCGACCCCGAACGGATACTCGTCGGCCACGGTGCCGGCGTGCTCTCGAGGGCGGGGCGCGCCCTCGAGGACGCCCTCGCCGGCTCGCGAGCGCGGACGCCCCGGCTGTACGCGGAGAACGTCCGGGCGCTGCTCCCGTTCTGAGGACGTCGGGACGCGGCCGAAGGTTCCCGAGGCGCCTCGGCCCACGAGTCGCCCACCGTCGGCTCAGCTCGGCCAACCGACGGCCACGTTCCCGAGGCGCAAGGCTAACGCCGTTCGAGCCCGACAATCCGTCGTGGTCTACGTCACCCGCGCGCTCGTCTCGGTGTTGCTCGATCTGGCCGACGACGCCGACCCCGACGACGTCAACACGGGCCTCTCGGTCACCCCTGCCGGCGAACTGACCGGCGCCGACGAACTCGACCCGGAGACGCCGGTGTTCACGGACTTTTTCCTCCCCGACCCCGGCAACTCCGTCAACGCCGTCTTCGGCGTCGACCTCTCGACGCCCGCCCGCCAGATACAGGGACGGTTCCTCTCACACCCCGTCGGCGAGCTCCGGGTGACCGAACGGGACGACCTCGCACAGGTGGTCTTCGTCGCGGTCCCACCGTGGGAGCCCGAGGACGACTCCTTCGGGGCGTTCGACCGGGCCGGAAGCCGGCTGTCGGTCGAGATCCTCGACGCAGAGCCCCCGGAGGAGCGACTCTCGGAGCCGTAAGCGAATCGTCGTCGCCCTCACAGTCGGCACGTGTCACGCCGTGGAGCCGAGGACGTCGCCGGACGGTCCGACTACCACTCGAGGCCGGACGGTCCGACTATCACTCCAGGTAGCCGAGCGCGCGCAGGCTCTCGGCGATCTCCTCGAACTCCGCCTCGGTCAGCTCGCCCGAGCGCTGGTGCTGGATGACGATGCTGCGAAGCAGGAACCGGACGAGGTCGCTCGTACTGGAGAAACTCGTGCCCTCGATCGTCTCCTCGACCCGCTCGGCGAGCTCTTTGGGGATCGAGACCGTCGTGTACTCGGTCATGGCCGTGGGTTCACCCCGAGGCTCAAATGGCTGTCGGGAGGATTTTTGTCGACGGCGACAGAGAGGCAGGTATGGGTGTCAGGCCGCCATCCGGTGGGACCGACGACGAGCCAGCGAGCGTCGAGTTCGGAATCGCCGCCGTCGACGCCCGTCTGCGGGACGTCGAGCTGTCGTTTCCCGCCGAGCGCGAGGAGGTGGTCGCCACGCTCGGGGAGGTACGCGTCCCCTACGACGTCGACGGTAACGACGTCCGACTCGGGAGGCTGATAGCGGAGCTAGACCGGGAGCGATTCGAGAGCCGCCAGGAGCTGCTCAACGAGCTTCACCCCCAGTTCGAACGCTACCGCGAGCAGCGATCGGGCGGCGTGATGGGACAGCTCCGGGCGCTGCTCCCGTTCTGAGCGGCTCGGACGGGACACGCCGTCAAACCGGACGCGCAGCTCCGTCCCCTGAAACCCGGGGTTTTTGTTCGATGACGGAGCCAGACGGCCCGTGTCGTACGTCACGTTCGGCGACCTCCGGACGGCCGCCTACTGTCCGCGGAAGCTCTACTACAGACGCGAGGAGGACGACCGCGAACCGCCCCCGGAGGTGGCGGCGATCCGCGCGCTCGCGTTCCGGTACGAGCGTTCGCTGGCGGCCGAGGACGCCGAACTCGCCGACGAGCCGATCGCGGTCGACCCCGGAACCTACCGCAGCCGGCTCGCTGACGCGCGCGAACGATTCGGCGAGAGCCGCTGGGAGACGCTGTGCTCGCCGGAGGAGCGAGGAGTGCTCGCGACCGGCCGGGACTGTCGCGGGGTGGTTCACAAGCTGTTGACCGGACCGCTCGAACCCTCGCTGGTCTCGCCCGGCCGGCCACCGGAGCGGGGCGTCTGGGAGCCACAGTCGGTCGCCGCGGTCGCGGCCGCGAAGGCCGTCGCCTGGGAGCACGAGCGCCCGGTCGAGACCGCGGTCGTCGAGTATCCGGCCTACGGAGCCATCCGACGGATCCGGCTCGGCACCCGCCGGAAGGCGCGCTATCGCCGGGCGCTGCGAACCGTCCGGAGTCTCGACGGGCCACCGGCCCGGACGCGGAACCGATCGAAGTGTGAGGCGTGCTCGTACGCCGACCGGTGTGGCGTCCGCACCCGGACGCTCCGATCCCTGCTCGGATTCGGATGACCGACGTCGGGCGGATTGGCCGACTCCGGGCGCTGACGAGCGGCATCGGGCGGATTGGCCGACCCCGGGCGGATGAGCGGCATCGGGTGGGTCGATCGTCCCCGGGCGGTCGTCGGGTATATGACGGTCGAACGGGTACGGGGCGACATGATCGATCTCCGGTCGGACACGGTGACGACCCCGGACGAGGCGATGCGCGAGGCTGCCGCGGAGGCACCCGTCGGCGACGACGTCTACGGCGAGGATCCGACGGTCAACGAACTCGAAAAGCGGGCCGCCGAGCGCGTCGGGATGGAGGCGGCCCTCTACGTTCCCACGGGGACGATGGGCAACCAGATCGCCGCCCAGGTTCACACGGAGCCCGGCGAGGAGGTGCTCGCGGACGTCGAGAGCCACGTCGTCAAGTGGGAGCTCGGCGGCTTCGCCGTCCACTCGGGGCTCCAGTTGCGGACCGTCGACGCCGACCGGGGGATCCCGACCCCCGGGGAGGTCGCCGACGCCCACGTCGAGGCGGACCTCCACCGACCCGGCACCGGGCTGTGCTGTCTCGAGAACACCCACAACGCCCGCGGGGGGCTGGCCAACGGCCCGGACCGGATCGCGGCCGCCGCCGAGGTCGCCCACGACCGGGACGTCCCCGTCCACCTCGACGGCGCCCGGCTGTTCAACGCCGCCGTCGCCCTGAACCGGTCGGCGGCCGAGCTCGTCGCACCCGTCGACTCCGTGATGTTCTGTCTCTCGAAGGGACTCGGCGCGCCGGTCGGCTCGATGCTCGCCGGGAGCGAGGAGTTTATCGAGCGCGCCCGCCGGAGCCGCAAGCTGTTCGGCGGCGGGATGCGCCAGGCAGGCGTCATCGCCGGACCGGGGCTCCGTGCGCTGGAGAACGTCGCGGAGCTGTCGGCCGACCACGAGAACGCCGCGGCCCTCGCGGAGGGGCTCGAAGGGATCGAGGGGGTCGCGGTTCGGCCGCCGGAGACGAACATCGTCCTCGTCGACGTCGAGGGGACCGGCTCGTCGGCCGAGGACGCCGTCGGCGCGCTCCGGGAGGCCGGCGTGCTCGCCTCGCGGTTCGGCGAGACGACGATCCGGCTCTGTACCCACCGCGACGTCGACCGGACGGACGTCGAGACGGCGGTCGACCGGGCGGTGGGCGCGCTCGCGTAGCGGCTTCGCCGCCGCCGAACGTTCCGGTAGCTCGGCCCGTCGCGGGACATCCAGCTATTTCTATCCGTCGCCGACCCCTAGCGTCCCATCCCGTCGCGGAACTCGAGGACCGTCCGCCGGAGCAACAGATAGAAGAAGAACACGAGCGCCAGCAACACCGCGACGATCGCGAGGATGACGGGGTCGTCAGGGAGGAATCCGAGCATTGGAGCCGGATACAGCCGCCGGCGCCAAAACCGTTTCGACGGTCCGTCGCCGGCGAACGGTAGGTGAAAACCGCGTTTTAGCTAGCGCCGGCTACTTTTAATCCCGGTCCGTAGCGGGTGGTACGCCCCGGCCCCACGCCCTCCGGGTCGGGGCGAGCCCGTCCGCAGCCCTCCACCTGCCCCCGATCGGCCCTCGACCCTCCACCTGCCCCCGATCGGCCCTCGACCCTCCACCACACCCGTCGACTGCACCGGCCGACCACGTTCCGTCGATCACACCCCGTCGACCTCGGCGCGATCGCCGTCGCTCACGTCGGCCACGCGATCCCTCGCTGGCGGTCGATCCCCGTCGGCTCACAGAACTGCACGGAGGAAGCCCACGACTTCAGTCGTTGGTTACTGACGGGATCGCGAACGACTCGACGGGCGTCCCGTCCGGCTCGCTGATCCGCCCGAGGAAGCCGTCGCCGTCCGGTTCGACGGTGGCGAATCCGGGACGAGCTCCCCGGGGCTGGGCGTGGCTGCCGGGGTTGATCAGGAGGACGTCGCCGGCGTCGGTCACCGACGGCCAGTGGGTGTGTCCCGAGATCACGACGTCGGCACCCGCCGCTCGGCCGAACGCTGCCAGCCCCGTCTCCCCCGCGTCGTGGCGATGGGTGACGGCGACGGTGAGCCCACCGACGGAGAGGGTCAGCTCCGCAGGGAGGCGCGCGCGGACGTCGGGGCCGTCGGCGTTGCCGTGGACGGCGTACAGCTCGCGGGTGACCGAACGGAACGCCTCCAGAGCCGGGACGGTGGTGAAGTCCCCGGCGTGGATCGTGACCTCGGCTTCCCGCGCCGCCCCGAGGGCTTCCCCGTGGAGCTCGTGACCCCGGTGGCTGTGAGTGTCGGAGAAGATCGCGATCATGGCCGCCGTATGTGTTGCAGCGCCAGATGGGTTTCGGAACGCGGCCGACGGCTCTCGCATCCGCCCCCGGAGGGGAGCCGTCGGAGCCCCTGCCTCATTTATCATCCGGGCCGTCGGAGTGACGAACGCAATGTTCGACTTCGACGATCGCGTCGCGATCGTGACCGGAGCGGGCGGTGGAATCGGCGAGGCGACCGCACTGCTGTTGGCCGAGCAGGGAGCGACCGTCGTCGTGACGGACGTGATCCCGGAGCGAGAGGCCGTCGGCGAGGCCGTCGAGGAGCGTGGCGGGGACGCCCTCGTCCGCGAGCTCGACGTGACCGACGCCGGCGCGGCGGCCGGAGTCGTCGAGGACACCCTCGAGACGTTCGGCCGTCTCGACGTCCTGGTGAACAACGCGGGCATCTTCCCGACGGCGACGCTCGAGGAGATGACCGCCGAGGAGTGGCAGCGAGTGATCGACGTCAACCTGACGGGCGTGTTCAACTGCACGAAGGCGGCCCTGCCCGCGATGCGCGAGGCGGGCTACGGCCGGATCGTCAACGTCTCCTCGGCGGCCGGCGGCCACGTCGGCTGGTCGGGGGACCTCTCACACTACGCGGCCAGCAAGGGCGGGGTCGTCGGCTTCACCCGGAGCGCCGCGATCGATCTCGGACCCGACGGCATCACGATGAACGCAGTCGTCCCCGGAATGGTCGACACCGGCGCGGCCGAGGAGGTCGCCGACGAGGAGGCCATCGAGGCCGCGGTGGCGGCGACGCCGGTGGGCCGGCAGGGCGACCCCGAGGAGCTCGCGGCCGCGATCGCCTACCTGGCCTCGGAGCCGGCGGCGTTCGTCACCGGCGCCTCGCTGGTCGTCGACGGCGGGATCACTCTGGTGTGACCGACGGTGGGATCACTCTGGTGTGCCGACGGCGGGATCACTCCAGTTTGACGACGGCGTTTTTCCGGCTGGCTCGGCGGTCCTCGCGGGGGGTTTCACTTCCGGTTTCGGGCGATCCTTTAACAGCCGAGCGCTCGAATCCGCGGGTATGAGCCAGACGGCACTCGACGACGACGAACTGTTCGGCGAGGCGGCCAGCGAGATGCGTTCGGACGTCGAATCCTCCCTCGAGGCCGGGTGGGAGGCCCTGCCCGACGCCGAGGCGATCTGGGAGACCGACGCCGAGAACAGCCTCGGCGTTCTCAACGGGCTGAAAACCGCCCTCGAGATCGGCGACGCCGAGGAGCACCTCCGGGACGCCAAGAAGTGGTTCACGATGGGGAAACGCGCCGAGGCGTTCGAGGACGCCGCCGACTTAGAAGAGGAGCTCGCGGCCCTCGAGGAGACGATCGTCGAGATCGAGGAGGCCGGCGAGGCCGCCGGCGAGCTCGCGTCGACGATCCCGGCGCTCAAGAGCAGCCTGGAGGACGCCGGCGGGGAGTGAGATCGCTGCTCTGCCAGTTTGCGGTCGCTGTGGCCGTTCGACCGGCTCGCGGTCGCTGTGGCCGTCCGGTCCGACGTCGGACCGGGAGACTACCCGTCGAGCTCCCGGGTTTCGACCGCCGCGAGCAGCTCCGCGAGGGCGGTCGTCGCCCGCTCGTAGAGCTCGGCGCCGAGCTCCGCGCTGGCCGCCGTCGGATCGCCGACGACGCCGTTTTCGGTGAACTCCGCCGAGTCGTGAGCGAGGTTGCTCGCGCCGACCCACTCCCCCCAGCGGTCGGCGCCGCCGTCACGGGCCTCGGCGAGACGATCCCGCCGGATCAGCTCCGGAC
>LKNG01000184.1 GCA_001564115.1 Natrialbaceae archaeon Tc-Br11_E2g8
ACCCGGGCTCACCTCGAGCAGCCGCGACTCGATCGGGAGCCCGACGACGACCTTCGCCTCGCAGGTCGGACAGTGCACGTCTGGACGGTCGTCCATCGTTCGGCCCGTTCTCGGCCGGCCGTATTCGGTCTTGTGGAAAATGAATTAGGGCCGACAGTTCGTGGCCGGCTCAGCCGAGGTCGACCGGATCGACCTTCAGATACTCCCGCAGGAGGACCGTGGCGTACGCGCCCTTCGGGAGCGAAAACGAGAACGTCGGCGGCTCGCCGGCCAGCTCGAGGTCGGTCCGGGCGAGGATCGCCCGCCGGGTGCCCGTCGAGGCGAACTCCCCGGGGAGCTCGAACGCCGCCGGCTCGAGGTCGAGCTCTCCGAGTACGTCCCGTTCGATCTCGCCTTGCTCTCCCGTGGCGAGTGTCGTCTCGGTCCCCACCAGCGGAGCGGTGACGAACGCGCGGCCGCGCTCGCAGTGGCGGGTGACCGACCGGAGCCGGCGCTCGTCGACCCGCTGGGAGCGGTCGACGTCCGGCAGCTCGACCCCCTCGGGGGCGTCCCGGTCGAGAAAGCAGACGACGTCGCCGGCGACGGGCCGATCGAACGGCACCCCCCGCTCGAGGCGTTCGCTCAGGATCAGGTTGAACGCGTACGACTGGGCGGCGTGGACGAACAGCCGCTGGAGGTTCGAGGGAAGCCGCTCGACGGCGGCCCGGAACGCCGCCGGTCCGGGATCGTCACCGGCGTCGGCGAGCGCGTGGAGCATCGACCGCTCGTAGCCCAGTGCGTGTGGGAACCGCTCCAGGGCGCCGGCCCAGTCGCGGTGCTCCTCGACGTACGCGCGTGCCTCCCGGGTCGCCGTCGGCTCGGCCTCGTGGGGGTTGCCCAGGTAGGCCATCACGGCCCCCTCCCACTCTCCACGGACGATCTCCAGGCCGACCACGTGGGTGATCGGCCGCCGGCTGCCAAAGCGTTGCTGTCCGAAGAAGTTCGGCACGCCGACGGTCGTCGGTCCGTCGTCGACGGCCACCGACTCGTCGTCGACCGTCGGATCGCCGAAGGCCGAAAGCTCCGCGGTGATCGCCGGGGCGTTCTCCGGCCGTTCGGGGTCGCCGACGACGACCTCGAACGCGTTTCCTGATAGGTCGCCGAACTCGATGGCCCGGCCCGCGCGGCCGACGACCGAGAGCTCCGCCCCCTCGACGGTCGGCAGCGCCGACGGCTCGATCCCGTAGACCGAGAACAGCTGGGTCGTCACCGCGCGTTTGTCCTTCGTGCCGGCCCAGGAGACCCGCTCGCGGCTCACGCCGAGGGCGTCCGAGAGCCGGGCGGCGAAGTCGTTGGTGTCCCACCCCCGGAGGGTCGCCCGGAACACCAGGTGGGGGTACGCACCCGGATCGGCGTCGACTGGCTGGGTCGGGAACCGCTCGAGCTCGCGGACGCGAAACGCGGCGTCGCTCCCCCGGAGGTGGCCGCCGATGCCGTCGGTCTCGCTGACGTAGTGGACCATCCCGACGGCCCGCTCGGTTGGGTGGGCGTCTCGCATTCGTCGCCGCCTACGGCCCGGCGGGCTAAATCGGTTCGTTCTCGCCGTCGTCGGATGCTCCGTCCACCGGTCCCGGCACGGTCGAGCTGCCGTCCACCGGCCCCGGCACGGTCGACCCACCCTCGGTTCGTCCCCTGCGTCCGGCTCAGAGCAGGGAAAGCTCGCCGGTCACCCGATCCACGTCGTCCTCGGCGGCCGGCCCGACGGCCAGGGCGGTGACGGTGCCCGGTTCGAGCTGGGTGTGGCCCGCATCGCGGACGATCGCGTTCGGGAGCCCCTCGCGGTCGGCGATCTCGGATAGCTCGTACAGCTCTCGCTCGCTCGTCCCCTCCAGGACGACCTTCTTCTGCCCGTCCGTCTTCCAGCGTTTGCGCGCTCGGCGGCCGGCCTTCCCGTGGGCCGACAGCGACGCGTGGGCGACCTGTGCGGCGAGTTTCCCGGTCCCCATACCGACGTCGGTGCGAACGACGATGGCCTGTTTCATACCTCCGGCAGGCGGGCGACGGCTAAAATCCCCGCGGTCGGCCGGTCGCCGTCGGCCCATCTCCAAGGTCGCCGGTCGCCGTCGGCCCACCCTGGAGGCTTCGGTCGCTGCCGGCCCACCCTGGAGGCTCCGGTCGCTGCCGGCCCACCCTGGAGGCTCCGGTCGCCGTCGGCCCACCCTGGAAGCTCCGGTCGCCGTCGGTTCGTTCCCGAAGCCGCCGGTCGCCGTCGGCCGCGGCGCCGGCCGTCGTCAGTCGGCGAAGTAGCTGGTGAAAAACGCCGAGAGGAACGCCGATATCGCGACGGCCAGAAGCAGGTCGTTCAGGTCGAACTCCCCGTCGTCGGCCGTCGCGGCCGTCAGACCGACGCTGATCACGAGCGAGACGATGCCGTTCACCAGGTGTTTTCCGAACCCCATGGACGACCCGTCGTCGTCCACGAATAAAGCTGTGACCGACGTCGCCGGCTCGACGTGGCGCGATCGGCGTCTACGGCTCCGTCGTTCGTCCGGCGAGCGCCCCGAGCCCGTCGGGGAACAGCCGGCCGAAAGCCGCCCTGGCGAGGACGACGGCCCCGAGCGCGCTCGCGGTGAACAGCGCGAACACCGGGCCGAAAAACACCCCGCCCGACTCGGCGAAAAGCACCACCAGCAGACTCCCTCCGACCCACCACAGGGTGGCGAGCGCGAGGACGGCGACGAGCGCCGGGACGGCGAGACGACCGACCGCCGCGCCGAGCCCGTCGGCACCGTACACCGCACCGATCCCGTCGAGGACGGCTCCCACGAGCGCGGCGAGCGCGAGGACGCCCGGAACCCCGAGGACGAGCCACTCGAACGCCAGCGGCGGATCGACGGCGCTCCGTCCGACGTCGACGAGCATCGACGCCGTGAGCGCGACGACGAGGGCCGATCCACCCAGCTCTACCGCCCGTATCGACGACCGCACGGTGGAGGGGAGCTCGTTCGGGGACACGGCCGACCGGACGATTCGTGGACACATGAACGTTCGGGAGGTGGCTGTAGAGACGCGCGGTCGTCCTCGCCGGAGCCGGGACACACCGGTCCCGCTTTCGGTGCCGGGACACACCGGTCCCGCTTTCGGTGCCGGAGTCACTCGTCGACGATCTCGATCCCGCGGTTGTTGACGGCCATCGGGTCGAGCCCGACCTCCTGGAGGAAGCCCTTGTACTCGCGTTCGCACTGCTCTGCGGCCTTCTGTTTGTCGCTCGCCCGATCACAGAGCGCGACGAGGTTCTCCGGCACGTCGTTTTTGTAGACGATCCAGTGGTTGATCAGGTCGCTGAGTCGGCGGATCGGGCTCGTGAAGTGGCCGTAGATCTCGAAGTTAAGCGCGTGGTGGCCGCCGAAGGGGTCGTTCATGTACTTCGCCCGGGGCATCACTTTCATCACGGCCCACTGGATCTTATCGAGCTGACGGCCGGGGGCTTCCTCCAGGGTGGCGTTGACCGCCTTCCGCGGGTCGTCCCAGGCCTCCCCGGGGATCGAGACGCCGTCGAGGTCCTGGATCTCCTGGAGGGCCTTCGACCACTCGTCGGGGGTCGGCTGGGGGTGGACGCGGTACATCGCCTCGACGCCCCGGTTCCACATCAGCTCGTGGGTGACGGCCTTGTTCGCTTTCAGCATACACTCCTCGATGATGGTGTGGGCCCGGTCCCGGCTCGGGTTGAGCACGAGCGAGCCGTCCTCCTTGCGGATCTCGTGCATCCGGTCGGCGACCTCGTAGACGAGGCGGTTCTCCTCGTGGAGGGGGGCGTCGGGGTCGTCGAGGCGGTTCTCCGCCTGGGCGTAGGTGAGCCGCTCGTCGGACTCGATGACCGATTTGTAGATGTCGATCTCCTCGTAGGAGAGCGTCTCCTTGTCGAGGTGCATCTCGACGGTGTGAGCGAACCGCTCCTCGCCGGGGACGAGCGAGCAGACCGACTCCGCGAGCACCGGCGGCAGCATGTGGATGGTGTAGCCGGGCAGGTAGACGGTGTTCCCGCGCTCGACGGCCTCGGCCCACATCGCCGAGTCGGGGTGGACGTAGTGGGTGACGTCGGCGATGTGTACCCAGAGGACGTACTCCTCCTCGCGTTCCTCGATCGAGAGCGCGTCGTCGAAGTCCTGGGCGTCGATCGGGTCCGTCGTCCAGGTCGTCAGCTCCCGGAGGTCCGCGCGGTCGTCGATCTCGCCGTCGATCTCGCCCTGGACGTCCCCTGCCAGCTCCTCGGCCTCCGCGATGACGTCCTCGGGAAACCCGTCGCGGATCTCTAACTTCTCGAACAGCTCCTCGCGTTTGTTCTCTAAGTGACGGGCCAGCTCCTCGTCGATCTCGACGGGACCCTGGCCCTCGGCCGTCCCGGCTGCGGCCTGTGTGTCCTCGGTCATGGCTCGACGTACGGACGACCGGGTGAAAGACGTGTCGACACGCTCACTCCCGGCCCTCGAGACGATCCTGTCGCTCGACCGCGGCGAGGTAGGCGGCGAGAAATCCCTCCCGCGACCGCTCCCCGGCGTCGATCTCGACGAGCAACGCCTCCAGTCCCTCCCGGGAGTGTCGACACAGCCCGCGGTGACAGGGCTTACAGAGGTGCTCGAACGCCTTCCCCTCCCGGTCCCACCGGTCGCCGTGTTTGTCGTACTCGCGGGCCTCCGGGCGCGGGACCGTCCCCCCGCAGGCGACACAGGTCACCGTCGGCTTGCCCCCTCGGGAGGGCCACATGCGTCGACTCTCGGCGCGTTCGCACTTAGCTATTGTCACGCCGCGCTCGTCGCGGATCACGATCGGTCCTCCCGGCGGCCCCGGGAGCGTCGGTTACAAGGGTCGACACCCCGTCGTCGTCGGCATGGAGCTCGCGACCGCGACCTGGACCGACGTCGCCGATAGGGAGACCTCCCTCGCGGTCCTCCCGGTCGGCAGCACCGAACAGCACGGCCCACACGCCCCGCTCGGCACCGACGCCGTGGCCTCCGAGGAGATCGCTCGAGGGGGCGTCGAGGCCCACGGCGGGGCCGTCCTCGCCCCGACGATCCCCCTCGGTATCGCGGAGGAACACCGGGCGTTCCCGGGCACGATGTGGCTCTCCCCGGAGACGTTCCGGACCGTCGTCCGGGAGGCCGTCGGGAGCCTCGCCGCCCACGGCTTCGACCGGCTCGTGGTCGTCAACGGCCACGGCGGCAACGTCGACGCGCTCCGGGAGATCACCGCGACGATCTCCAGACACGACGACGCCTACGCCGTCGCGTTCACCTGGTTCGAGAACGTCGG
>LKNG01000185.1 GCA_001564115.1 Natrialbaceae archaeon Tc-Br11_E2g8
GGCGGGCGGCCTCGATGGCAGCGAACAGACAGATCCGATCGTCGATGGCCTTGCCGACCACGGTCTCGCCGAGCCGGTCGGTTCGCGCGTCGAGGGTCACGAGGTCGCCGACGGAGACCCGTTCGCCGACCGCCGCGGCCGGCAGCCCGACGTCGACGGCGAGGTCGTCGAGCTCCGGCTCCTCGCGGTCCCCGTCGTCCGTGTGTGGCGGCGGCGAGCCGACGACCCCCGGCAGGTCGCCGTCCTCGGTGTGGACGGTCACCCGCTGTGCGGCCATCACGCGCGGATCCCACCCGCCGAGCGGTTCGATCTCGAGAAATCCGAACGGCTCCTCGTCAGTCCGGACGTGACTGACCATGAAGCCGACCTCGTCCATGTGGGCGGCGACCGCGACGGCGCCATCGCCGGAGCCCTCGATCGTCCCGACGACGTTCCCCATCGCGTCGGTCCGCACCTCGTCGGCGATCCCCGACAGCTCGCGGCGAACCAGTTTCCGGATCCGCTCCTCGTGGCCGGGCACCCCCCGTTCTTCCGTCAGCTCCGTCAGGAGCCCCAGGTTCAGCTCGCTCATCCAGTCGCCGTTGGCTCCGGGGGAATAAAAGCCCCGAGCGTCCGTCCCGGGGACTGGTCCCGGGAAACGGGCCGACGGGCGGCTTCGGGGGCAGACCGATTGGCGGTTCCGGGGGCAGGCCAACGAACGGCTTCGGGGGCAGACCGATTGGCGGTTCCGGGGGCAGGCCAACGAACGGCTCCGAGCGGTGGGCCGAGACCGAAAGTTTGTCTACCCGTCGGTTCCGACCTCCGGACGATACCCATGTCCGAATCACAACGGGACCTCGCGTTGCTCGCCGGCACCCTCCTGCTCGGGGCAGGCTGGATGTTCATGCTGTTGATGCTGGCGAACAGCTGGTGACTGCGGCCGGATCGGCTCACTCCTCCGTCTCGGCGAGCTCGCCGTCGAGCCCCGCGAGGACGTCCGCCGGACGCTCCGCGTGGGGGAGCAGCGTCGCGTAGTCGACGACGATCAGATCGAGGTCGGCGTCCTCGGCCAGCCGCCGCCCCTCCCGCAGCGGGCGGCGTTCGGCCTCCCGGCCCCAGACGAGCGTCGCCGGGACGTCGGCCGCCTCGATGGCCTCGACGAGTGTGAGCTCCGGATCGAGCGCGCCCGAGAGCAACGACGCCGGCGCGAACCGGGCGCCGGGCCGGTGGGCCGACCGCCAGGCGTAGTCGACCTCGCTCGCCTCGACGGCGTCGCCGTCGTAGTAGCCGTCCGTAGCGAGGAAGTACTCGACGGCGGGCTTGCTCGCGAGCAGGTTGAACAGCGCGGTGCCGACGACCGGCGACCGGAGGAGCGTCCGCAGCCACGGGCGGTCCGTCCCGCCGTCGTCGGTCGGACAGATCAACACCAGCCGGGAGAACCCACCCCCGCTCGCGGCGGCCGCGGCGAACGACGCCGACAGCGAGGAGGCGATCACGGCCGGCTCCTCGAGGACGTCGGCGGCGAACTCCCGGAGGAAGGCCGTGTACAGCTCCGCGGAGTAGACGAGCGGCGGCCGGTCGGATCGGCCGAATCCGGGCAGGTCGACGGCGACGACGTGGAACTCCTCGGCGAGCGCGTCGAAGATCGGCCGGAACTCGTAGCTGCTCGCCGCCGCGTGGATCCCGTGGACCAAGAGGAGATCGGGGTCGGCCGGATCGCCGGCGGCGGTGTAGCTCACGTCCATCCCACGCCAGCGGTAGCTCCGCTCGACGCCCGGGAGGGGGTTTTCCAGCTCGCCGGCACGGCTCGCGAGCAGCCGGTTGCTCACGACGGCCGCGCCGGCCGCGGCGACGGCACCACCGAAGAGGGTACGAAGCTTCATATTGGCTGGTACGACGCCGCCGGGTTTGAACCTGCGGATCGCGGCTACTGGGATCCCGTTTCGAGGTCGGCGAGACACTCCTCGACGGGCGCGAGCGCGTCGTCGGCGACGGTGTAGGGATCGGTCTCCCCGAGACGGACCGCCTCCGCCAGCGCCTCGAGGCCGCCGGCACGGTCGAGTTCGGCCTCGAGCAGCCCGTGGACGTCCTCGCGCAACAGCGTCGTGATCTCCTCTACGTACCGGCGACGGCGCCGCTCGGCGAGCGCGCCCGACCGCTCGAGGTGTGCCCGGTGGATGCCGAAGGCGTCGATCAGCTCGTCGACTCCCTCACCGTCGGTCGCGACCGTCTCGACGATCGGAGGGAGCCACGGCCCGTCCGTGTCGTCGTGGCCGGCCGATTCCGGGCCGTGGTGGCCCTCGTCTTCCACGTAGTGGCCGGTCGAGCCCGTCGCCGAGCCGTGGCTGTCACCCCCGTCTCCCACGCCGTGGTGGCCGGCCGAACCCGGGCCGTGGTGGCCGGTCGAGCCAGCCGCCGAGCCGTGGCCGAGTTCGATCATCTCCGAGAGCTCCTGGACGGTCCGGTCGGCGCCCGGCCGGTCGGCCTTGTTGACGACGAAGACGTCGGCGATCTCGAGGATGCCCGCCTTCAGGGTCTGGACCGTGTCCCCCGATCCCGGCGGGACGAGGACGGCGACGGTGTCGGCCGCGCGGACGACGTCGATCTCGTTTTGACCCGCACCGACGGTCTCGACGACGATCCGATCCTTGCCGAACGCGTCCATCGCCTTCACGGCGTCGGCGGTGGCCGTCGAGAGCCCGCCGAGACTGCCCCGGGCGCTCATCGACCGGACGAAGACGTCCATGTCGCCGACCGTCGAGGCCATCCGGATCCGGTCGCCGAGGACGGCGCCGCCGGTGTACGGCGAGGAGGGATCGATCGCGATCACGCCGACGGTCTCCCCGCGCTCGCGGTAGCGCTCGGCGAGCTTGTCGACGAGCGTCGACTTCCCCGCACCGGGGCTGCCCGTGATCCCGATCACCTCGGCGTCGCCCGTGTGCTCGTACAGCGCCGAGACGAGTTCGCGGTGGCCCGGCGCGCGGTCCTCGATGCGGGAGATGACCCGTGCGAGCGCCCGGTGGTCGCCGTCGAGCAGCGCCGCGAGCAGCGCCTCGTCGTCGCCGGTCATCGCTCGGGGGCGTTCTCGCGGACGAACTCGATCGTCTCCTCTAGGGGTGTGCCGGGGCCGAAGACGGCGGCGACCCCCGCTTCCATCAGCTCGTCGCGGTCCTCCTCGGGGATCACGCCGCCGACGAGCACGAGGGTGTCCTCGGCCGCCCCGTACTCCTCCAGTCCCGCCATCACCTTCGGGATCAGCGTGTTGTGAGCCCCCGAGAGGATCGAGATCCCGAGGACGTCGACGTCCTCCTGGACCGTCGCCTGGACGATGTCCTCGGGCGCCTTGTGGAGCCCGGAGTAGATGACCTCGAAGCCGGCGTCCCGGAACGCCCGTGCGATCACGTGTGCCCCCCGATCGTGGCCGTCGAGGCCGACCTTGGCGACGAGACACCGGATCGATCGCTGCCGCCCTTCGGTGCTCATGTTGGCGGATACCACGCCCGGTCGTTTGACTCTAACGGAGTTACACTCGGCCGACGGAAAATCACAGCCGTCTTGGTTCCCCGACGACGAGAGGTGTCCAATGGCGAACGTGAGCGTGATCGGGTGTGGCCACATGGGCTCCGCCCTGATCAGAGGGCTTTCGCGGTCGGACAGTCACAGGATCGCCGCGGGCGACGTCGACCCCGACGCGCTGGAGCCGATCGCGGGGCTGGTCGCGGAGACGACGACCGACCCCGCGGCAGCGGCGGCGAACGCGGAGTTCGTCTTCGCCGCACTGACGCCGGAGGTCGTGCTGCCGGCGGTCGCCGACCTCGGACTCGGAGCCGACCAGACGCTCGTCTCGACCGCGGCGGGCGTCTCGACCGACCAGCTCGCGGCGGTCACCGACGCCCGCGTGGTGCGGATCATGCCGAACCTGGCGGCCGAGTGGGGGGAGATGGCGACCGCGGTGACCGGCCCCGGAGTGAGCCCGGAGCTGCTCGCGCTGCTGGAGGAGGTCGGCGTCGCCGTCGAGCTGGAGGAGTCGCTCATGGACACCGCGACGGCGTTAAACGGCAGCGGCCCGGCGTTCGTCTTCTACTTCATCCGGGCGCTCCAGGAGGCCGCGATGGAGTGTGGGCTCGACCGGCGGGAGGCGCGGCTGCTGGCGACACAGACGTTCAAAGGCGCCGCCGAGATGGTGTTACACACCGACGAGGAGCTCGACTCGCTGATCGACTCGGTCTGTACCCCCGGCGGGACGACGATCGAGGGGATGCGGATCTTCGAGGACAGCGCCCTCGAGACGACCGTCGGCGAGGCGGTCGAGGCGGCCAGAGAGCGGTCGGCGGAGCTCGCCGAGGAGGCCGGCGATGAGTGAGGCGGGCGAGCTGGTCGACGGCGAGACGGCGAGACGGATGGCCGCCGACGCCGACCGCGTCGTGGTGAAAGTCGGCACCAACTCCCTGACCGACGAGGACTCCCGGCTCGACGACGACAAACTCGACAAGCTCGTCGACGACGTCGCGGACCTCCACGACGCGGGGATGGAGGTGATCCTCGTCTCCTCGGGCTCGATCGGCGCCGGGAAGGGACGGATCGGTTACACAGACGAGAACGTCGAGGAGTCCCAGGCGCTGTCGACGGTCGGCCAGTCGCTTTTGATGCGCCGGTACACCGAGAGCTTCGAGCGGTACGACCGGAAGATCGCCCAGCTGCTTTTGACCCAGATGGACCTCAACGACGCCGACCGGTTCGCGAACTTCACCAACACGATCGAGACGCTCCTCGAGTGGGGGGTCGTCCCGATCATCAACGAGAACGACGCGGTCTCGACCAAGGAGATCCGGATCGGCGACAACGACATGCTCTCCTCGTCGGTCGCGATCGGGATCGACGCCGACGCCCTGATCACGCTGACCGACGTCGGCGGCGTCTACACCGCGAACCCCAAACGCGATCCGGACGCGGAGCTGATCGGCGTCGTCGGCGAGAACTACACCGATGTCCAGTCGATGGTCAACGGCACCGCCACGGCGAAGTTCGGCGGCATCCAGACGAAGGTGGCGGGCTCGCGGTCGGCCGCCGAACACGGCACCGTCGCGATCATCGCCCACTCCGGCGAGCCGGACGTGCTGGCGAAGATCGCCGAAGGTAACAGGGTGGGGACCGTATTCGTCCCCACGGACGGAGAGACATGAGCGACCACACACCACAGACGGCCGACCGACCGACCGAACGCAAGGTGGCGGACGCCCA
>LKNG01000186.1 GCA_001564115.1 Natrialbaceae archaeon Tc-Br11_E2g8
CCGGGAGGTCGGCCTCGATCAGCTCGTTCAGCCGGTCCTCGATGGCCGCGAGCTAGTCGTCGGCGAACCGGTCGTAGTCACAGTCGAGTCTGGCGCGATCGGCGTACAGCGCGTTGCCTTTCGTCGGCGCGTCGTACTCGTCGAGCAACACCGCAGAGAGGAGGTGTTGAGCGGTGTGGTACCGACTGTGTGCGCGCCGGCGTTCGCCGTCGACGATGCCCGTCACCGCGGTCCCGGCCGGCGGCCCCTCGCCGTCGAGGTGGTGGTGGATCGTGTCCCGCTTCTGGACGTCGGTCACCCGCCAGCGTCGGTCGCCGGCCTCGAGGACGCCCGCGTCCGCCGGCTGGCCGCCGCCCTCCGGGTAGAACGCCGTGCGATCGAGGACGATCCGGTCCCCGAGGCTGCGGTCGACGGTCGCCTCGAACCGCCGGACGTCGGGGTCGTCGAGGTAGAGTGGATCGGTCACGGGCGAGAGCAGGGGCCCCCGGGTCATAAACGCCTTCCCGCCGGCGGACGACCGCGCTACTCCCCGCGGAGCAACAGGAGAAACAGGACCGCGATCAGGACGGACACGCCGGCGATCGCGGGGAAGGCGGCGGCCACGCCCCACCGATCCGAGAGGACGCCGAAGACCGCGGGGCCGCTCGCGGAGCCGACCGCCGAGGCGGTCTGGATCACCCCGAACAGGCTGCCGCTGAAGCCGGCGTCGGCCTGTTCGGAGACCATCGCGTTCTTGACGGGGTAGCTGGCGTACATCCCGATCCCGATGAGCACGAACCACACGGAGAGGGCGGCGATCACCGCGACGGTCGGCAGCCCGCCGAGGGCCCCGGTCAGCGCCAGCGTGCCGGCGACCAGCCCGGCCGTGGCGATCGCGGCGCCGATCCCGAGCAGCCGGCGGTCGAACCGGTCGGCGAGGTCCCCGGCCCACAGCGAGGCGGCGCTCCCCCCGAGCAGCAGGGTGAAAAAGGCGAGGTTGCCGACCGACACCGAGCCGCCGACCGCGCCGCCGACGTAGGCGGTCGTGAACGTCTGGATCGCCCGGTGTTGCATCGAGAGCAACAGCGTCACCAGAAAGAGGAGGACGATACCGCGGGTGACCGGGACGGCGACGAGTGCCCGCGCCGACCGCAGGGCTCCCCCGACCGTCGACGGCCGGCCGCCGTCGGCACGGGCGGCCGTCCCGTCCTCCTCACCGTCGGAGAAAAGCGGCAGGATCGCGAGGCTCACGGCGAGGCCGAGCAGTGCCGCCCCGCCGAGGGCGACCCGCCAGCCGAAGACCACCGCCAGCCCGCCGACGACCGCGGGCGCGGAGAGGGTGCCGAGCGCGCCGCCGAAGCCGAACACGCCCATCGCCTTCCCCTCGGTCTTCTCGCCTTCGACGTCGCTGATGATGGACATCCCGGTGGGGTGGAACGTCGCCCCGCTGATGCCGGTGATCGTCTGGGCGACGACGAGGGTGCCGTACGTCGTCGCCGTGGCCGCGAGCCCGACCCCGGCAGCCATGCCGATCAGTCCGCCGACGAGCAGCCGCCGTTTCCCGATCCGGTCGGCGAGGACGCCCGCGGGCAGCTGGAAGAGGACGTACATCGCGAAAAAGATCGTCAGCAGGAAGCCGGCCTGCCCGTAGGTGATCCCGAAGTCGGAGACCAGAAGCGGGATGATCGGCGGGATGACGATCGCGAAGAACTCGTTGACGCCGTGGCCGGCCGTGATCGGCCCCACGACTCGCGGACGGGAGACCTCGGTCACGCGACGGACGGGTCCGAACATCGTTGGACAGGGTTCGGTCGGGAGCTACTAAACCTCACGCAATCGGGCAAGGGCCCGCGTTCGTGACCGTCGTTCCCGGCTCGAGTCCTGCGGCCTCCGGGCAGCCGTTCGACCGGCCCCTCTCGCTCGGTTCGACCGGCCCCTCTCGCTCGGCCCGACCGGTCACCCGGCCCCTCCCGCTCGGCCCGACCGGTCACCCGGCCCCTCCCGCTTACGAGCTTCTGACCAGCGGATCGTACCACGACTCGTTCTCGCGGTACCAGTCGACGAACCGGTCGATCCCCTCGTCGATCGTGACCTTCGGCTCGTAACCAAGCAGTTCGTCGGCCTTCGAGACGTCGGCGTGGGTGTGTTCGGCGTCGCCCTCCCGGGGATCGTCGTAGACGAGCTCGAGGTCGGGGTCGATCGCGTCCCGGATCCGTCGGGCCAGCGTCTCGACGTCGATCGTCGTCGTCGAGCCGACGTTCAGGACCTCGCCGTCGGCGGCGTCCGCACGGAGCAGCGTCCGGTTGACGTCGACGACGTCGGTGACGTAGGTGAAATCGCGTGTCTGGCTGCCGTCGCCGTAGATGACCGGGCTCTCGCCGGCGAGACACCGGGAGACGAAGTTGGTAAAGGCCATGTTCGGACGCATCCGGGGGCCGTAGACGGTGAAGTACCGCAGCGAGACCGTCGGGAGCCCGTAAACCTCGTAGAACACTCGACAGTAGTGTTCGGCCGCGAGCTTCGAGACGCCGTACGGCGAGACGGGTTCGGTCGAGTGGTCCTCGTCGTAGGGAAGGTACGCCGGTTTGCCGTACACCGACGAGGAGGAGGCGTTGACGAGCCGGTCGACGCCGGCGTCCCGGGCGGCTTCGAGCACCGCCAGCGTCCCCGTCACGTTCACCTCGTTCGGCTTCGCGGGCTCCTCGACGCTCGTGCGGACGCCGGCCTGGGCGGCCTGGTGGTAGACGACGTCGACGTCCGCGAGCAGCCGGTCGAGCAGGTCGGCGTCGGTGACGCTCCCCTCGACGAACCGGTACTGCCCCTCGCCGGCCTCGGCGGCCGCGAGCGCGGCCTCGCGGTTTCGCTCCTTGATCCCGAGGTCGTAGTAGGGGTCGAGGTTGTCGAGTGCGGTCACGTCGTGGCCGTCGGCGACGAACGCCTCGGCGAGGTGGCCGCCGACGAAGCCGGCGCCGCCGGTGACGAGGATCCTCATCGCCATCGGGGTGTCCGCGACGAGCTAAGTATCTGTCGTGTCGCCGTCGTCTCTCCGGTCCGTCACCGTCGTCTCTCCGGTCCGTCACCGTCGTCTCTCCGGTCCGTCACCGTCGTCCCGTCCTCCCGACAGACGTCCCGTCCTCCCGGTTGCCGGCCGGTCACGACCGGCTGACGGGCCGCCCCTTCGGCCCCGGACGATCAGCACAGACAGAACGCGGATCCCTCGAGGCCGGCGTAGAGGTCCTCGGTGAGGTACTTCAACCCGGTGTCACAGGCGACGGTGACGACGGTCTCGTCGGGGTCACGCCCGTCCGCCGCCCGGATCGCCGCGGCGACGTTCATCCCGGTGCTGGTACCCGAGAGCAGCCCCTCCTCGGCGGCGAGACGGCGCAGACACTCGACTCCCTCGCTCGAGGGGATCGTGTGGATCCGATCGTAGAACTCCGACTCGACCAGCGGCGGCGAGCCGACGATGGCAGTCCCCTGGACCGCGTGGGAGCCGGCGGTGCCGTCGGTGAGCACGGGGGACTCGGCGGGCTCGACGAGCGAGACGGTCACGTCGGCGCCGGCCTCGGCGAACGTCCGTGCGGTGCCCATCGCACAGCCGCCGGTACCGACGGTCATCACGAACTCGTCGAGGTCCGGACGGTCCTCGAGGATCTCCCGGCCCAGAGGCCGATAGCCGGCGAGCTGGTCCGGGTTCGAGAACTGGTCGGTGAAGTAGGCGTCGTTCTCCTCGGCGACCTCCAGGGCGACCGTCCGGAGGTCCTCGAAGAGGCCGTCGTAGGCCTCGCCGTCGGGCGTCTCGACGACCTCGAGCTGGGCGCCGAGGGCTCGCATCGAGGCGATCTTCTCCTCTGCGACGCAGTCGGCGGTGACGACGAAAAGCGGGTGATCGAGGACGGCACAGACGAGTGCGAGACTCGAGCCGGTGCTCCCGCCGGTGAACTCGACGACGGGGTCGCCGGGGGCGAGGTCACCGCGCTCGCGGGCCCGGTCGATCATCGAGAGTGCCATGCGATCTTTCAGGCTCCCGGTCGGGTTCGCACCTTCCCACTTGACGTGGATCGACGCTCCGCCCTCGGGGCGGATCGCGGGCAGTTCGATAAGCGGCGTCGATCCGATCGCGTCGAGGGTAGATCTTCCGGTCATCGTTGTCGTTGTCGGCGCCGTTCGCTGACGACGCTCGTTCGGAGGTGGACCCGAAGGGTCCCTAACCGTTTCCATCCACCTCCGCCGGTCCGATCCCCGGAGGGGACGAACGCTCAAGATCCTCGAGGGCGTACGCACGGATATGTGGCGCTCTCACGAGGGTGACGATCCGGCGACCCCCGGAACGCCCGGCTACCTGTCGCTGTCCGAGGAGCGCTTCGCGGAGCGAGTCGAGGGGCTGTTCGAGCGGTACGCCGACTGTGACCTGTGTGCCCACGAGTGTGGCGTCGACCGGACGGCCGGCGAGACCGGCGTCTGCCGGGTCGGGGAGACGCCGGTCGTCTCCGGGGCCGCCCCACACCACGGCGAGGAGGAGCCGATCCGGGGGACGAACGGTAGCGGGACGATCTTCCTCGCGAACTGTAACATGGGCTGTGTGTTCTGCCAGAACGCCGAGACGAGCCACGGCGGGCAGGGCGAGCCGGCGTCGGCCGCCGAGATCGCCGAGATGGCCCTCGGGCTCCAGTGGCAGGGCTGTCACAACGTCAACGTCGTCTCCCCGACCCACCACGCCCCACACCTGATCGAGGCCGTCCGACTCGCCCGCGAGGAGGGGCTGGCGATACCGATCGTCTGGAACTGCGGAGGGTACGAACGCCCCGAAGTCCTCGCGGAGCTCGAGGGGATCGTCGACGTCTACATGCCGGACGTGAAGTGGGGCGAGGACGCCGCGGCCACACGGTACTCGAAGACCCCGGGCTACTGGACGAACGTGCGGGAGTCGCTGGCCGAGATGCACCGTCAGGTCGGCGACCTGCGGATCGAGGACGGAGTGGCGACCCGCGGGCTCCTCGTGCGTCACCTCGTGATGCCGGGGCAGGTCGACGGCGCCCGGCGGCTGCTCGACTTCCTCGCCGAGGAGCTCTCGGCGGAGACGTACGTCAACCTGATGGCCCAGTACCGGCCACACCACCTGGCCCGCGAGGACCGCTACGCGGAGATCGGTCGGCCGATCACCGGCGAGGAGTACCGCGCGGTCGTCGATCACGCCCGCGAGGTCGGACTCA
>LKNG01000187.1 GCA_001564115.1 Natrialbaceae archaeon Tc-Br11_E2g8
CCCGTCCGTCCTCGACGACCGTCCGGTCGGGGAGGTCGAGTTCCGGCTCGCGACCGACGGTGAACAGCCGCTCGGTGAGGGTGAGCTCCTCGGTCGCCGGGCTCGGCTTCTCCATCGGGAGGTAGTCGACGGCGATCCCCTCGGGCTCGGCGGCGATCCGAACCGCGGCCATCTGGTAGGACGGGTAGAACACCGGCGGCAGGATCCCGATGATTCCGTCCCTCCGGTGGAGGCGTTTGAGCCACGTGCCGCTGTTGACCAGGACGCCTCCCTCCACCTCGCGAACCAGCGGTCGGTGGGTGTGACCGAAACAGAAGATCGCCGTCTCCTCGTCGTCTAAGACCTCGCGTGCGGCCTCCTCGTACGGTGCCGACGGATCGACGGTGAGCTCGGTCTCGAAGACCCCGAACCGGTCGATCGTCTGCCGGACGTCCCGTCGGATGAAATACAGCGGCACGCCGACGAGCACCAGCAGGCCGGCGACCGAGACGTTGAGCACGAGCAGGAACCAGGCGGCCGTTCCCGCCCGGCCGAACCGGCTCAGGAACGCCTCGGTCCGGTCGACCGGCATCGACCAGACGCCGACGATGTCCAGCCCTGCGAGGATCGCCAGCAGTGCGCTGATGTTAAACAGCAACAGGAACGGGACCAGCGAGTACCGCAACAGGGGGTTCATCTCGCGGTAGAAGTACTTCGAGAACAGCCAGACCGGCATCCGTTCGGTGGGGGTCACCGCCTGAACGTCCTTGAGCCAGTTGTACCGGCCGCGATCGGAGAGCTGGCCCGCCCGGCTGGTCACCAGCGTGTTGTAGTAGTAGCCAAGCGGCGTCGAGGCGGGATTCCCCCAGTCCTCGATCCGGTTGTTGGGATCGCGCTGGTGGCCGTGCTCGAAGTGGATCGCCCGGTCGCCGACGGGACGGGAGATCGACTGCTCCTGGACGAGATCGACGTTGTACTCGGCGAACCGCTCGACGTACGCCTCGTAGGCGGCCAGCTCGTGGTCGTGGTTGCCCGCGAGCAGGGTGATCCTCACGTTCTCGCCGGTCCGGCGAAACGCCTCGAAGAGCTCGGGGTACGTCTCCTCGAGGACGTCGAACTTCTCGACTCCCTCCACGGTCGTAAACTCCCAGAGGCCGAACGCGTCGCCGTTTATCACCAGCTCGGCGTCCTCGTCGGTCTCGGCCAGCTCGTCGAGAAACTCAAGCAGCTCGTCGAGAAACTCGACGTCCTCGAGTTGTTCGTCGCCGCCGATGTGTAGGTCGCTGATAACGTAGTAGACCGGCTCCTCGGCCATCGTCTCCGGGGTGTGTCCCGAGAGTGATAAGTGCATCGAGTGGCCCCGTCCGCCGGGGTGACCGGCGGCCGCGCCGTCGATCGATACCGGTCGATCGGGGACTCCGGTCACTCGAGAGCGAGGACCTCCCGTTCGAACGCCCCGTCGCGCCACCGCCAGGAGCTCACCTCGGCGTCGGGCTCGAGGGAGACGAGCAGGTACGATCGGTCCGGCCAGGCTGCGGCCTCGCGGTCGACCGGGCTCGGCTCGGCCGGCCCCCGCGGGTGGGAGTGGTAGAAGCCGACGATCGCCTCGTCGCGGTCCTCGATGCGCTCGAAGAGCTCGAGGCTCTCCTCGGGATCGATCCGGTAGCGCCGCCGGGGCTCGTCGGCGACGTTGGTGGCGCGGTACGCCGAGCGAACGCGGCTCCAGTCGGCGCCGAACTCGCCGCCGAGGACGCCACAGACCTCCTCGGGCGCGCCCTCGGTCGCCGCCTCGACGATCCGGTCGCGGACCGCCGCGGGGAGGGCGATCACGCCTCGACGCGCCGGCGGAGGTCGGAAAGCTGGACGGCGACGTCGGCCGGCGGCTCCCCGAACCGGTCGGGGTGGACGACGCCGGCGAGGTGCTCTGCGGTCTCGACGATCCGGGGGCCGGGCCGGTTCACGTAGTGGTGGCCGTCCATCGCCCAGACCCGACCCTCCCGGACCGCCGACAGCTCGGCCCACCCCTCCCGGTCGGTGAGATCCGTCACGTTCTCGGCCGTCTGCTCGAGCCCGAAGCCACACGGGGCGACGACGATCAGCTCCGGATCGTAGGCCCGTACCGCCTCCCACTCCCGCGGGGTCGACCGGTCGGCGGGATCGGCCATCCCGTAGGCCCCGCCGGCGGCGTCGACGAGCTCCGGCATCCAGTGGCCCGCGACCATCACGGGGTCGGTCCAGTCGAAGACGACCGTCCGTGGACGGTCGACGCCGTCCGGAACCCGCTCGCGGACCGCAGAGAGGCGCGCTCCGAGCGAGGCCACGTACTCCCCGGCCAGCCGTTCGCGGCCGATGGCCCGCCCGATCCGCTCGACGTCGCCGAACACGTCGGCGACCGTGTGTGGGTCCGTCGTCAGGATCTCGGGATCCGCCGGAATCTCCGCGACCGCCCGCTCGACGACGGCCTCGTCGACGGCACAGACGTCACACATCGCCTGGGTGACGATCAGCTCGGGGTCGAGCGCTCCGAGGGTCTCGACGTCGACCTCGTAGACGCCCTCCTCGCCGACCTCGAGCACCTGGCGGTCGATCTCGCCGCTCGTGGCGTCCGTGTCGATCCGCGAGCGCGTGATCGACGGTATCGACGCGACGTCGGGTGGGTGATCGCACTCGTGGGAGACCCCGACCGGCTCGCAACCGAGCGCGGCGACGATCTCGGTCGCCGACGGGAGGGTGGTGGCGACTCGCATACCACGCGTAGGCGCTCCGGGGACAAAAGCACTCGCGACGGCGTACCAGTCGCGACGGGCTCTCCGCGGGACCACACTGAACCCGCCGTCAGCTACAGGGTCCACACCCCGCTGAACCCGCCGTCAGCCACAGGCTCCGCGTCTCGCCGTCAGCCACAGGCTCCGCGTCTCGCCGTCAGCCGCGGGACGGACGCTACTGGATGTGTCCTTCCCGGCGGAGCTGGTCGGCCTCGTTTTTCTCGTAGCGCCAGCTGATGTCGGCCTTCTCGTCCTGCCAGTCCCAGGGTTCGACGAGGACGACGTCGTCCTCGCGGATCCAGACGCGCTTTTGCATCTTGCCGGGGATCCGGGCGGTGCGCTCTTTCCCGTCGGCACAGCGTACTTTCACCCGGTTCGCACCGAGCATGTCCGTGACGGTCGCGAAGACTTCCCCCTCCTCGGGCATCCGGAGATCCCTGCGACCGCCCTCGCCGTCGTTGCTCATACGGCGTCGTTCGGCGGGGAGCGGTTTAAAATTGATCACCTCCGACGATCGGGGCCGGGCCCGCCACCGAACCACGGCGTTTATGTCGGTCGGCCGACCACCTCCGCCCCATGTTCCGGAAGCTCGGTCCCGTCGGCATCGGTGGCTCGGTGCTCGTTCTCGTCGGGGTCGTCCTCGTCGCCCTCGAGAGCCTCCAGATCGCCGTCGGGATCGCCCTCGTCCTCCTCGGGCTCGCGGTCGTCGTCCGGGCGGTCGTAAGCTCCGTGCTCGGCGCGTGGGGGATGATGTGATCGCCCTCAGAGGAACTCCAACAGGCCGTCCGATCGCCCTCGGAAGAACTTCAGCAGGCCGTCCGATCGCCCTCAGAAGAACTTCAGCAGGTCGTCACGCCCCTGCTCGTGGAGCCGTCCGCGGATCGCCTCGTACAGCGGCTCGACGGTCCCCCGTTTGGCGCTGATCGGCGCGATCGTGTCCTGCCACTGTTGCCACGGCGGGAGCAGTCCGAGTCGATCGCAGAGCTCGTCGAGGCGGTCGTCGACGTCGTCGACTTTGTCGATCTTGTTGACCGCGACCACCGTCGGAACCCCGAGTTCCCGGAGGAAGCCGAACATCTCTACGTCGTAGGGGATCTCCCCGCGGCCCTCGTGGCGGTCGATGATGTCGACGGCACTTTTGCCGTCGACGACGAGCACGGCGACGAGGACGCACTCGGCGTACGTCTCGAGGTAGCGAACGATCGCCGTCTTGATCTCCTCCCGGCGGTCGGCCTCGACCCCGCTCATGAACCCGAAGCCGGGCAGGTCGGTGACGACGAAGTCCTCCGGCGCCCAGTCGTAGTGGTTCGGCTCCCGGGTGACACCCGGCTTGCCGCCGGTCTCGAATCGATGGCCCGTCAGCTCCCGCATCAGCGTCGATTTCCCGACGTTCGACCGGCCGACGAGGACGAGCTCGGCGGCGCGGTCCGGGCGCGAGTCGAACATGGGCGTACGTACGGCTCCGGCGGCGTATAAGCGGGGCGGCTCGCGTCGTCACGTCCGGCGGCCCGCGTCGTCACGTCCGGCGGCCCGCTCGGCGTCCGACCGGCGGCTCCCGACGGCCCGCTCGGCGTCCGACCGGCAGCCGCGATCCGGGGTGGCCGTCAGTACTATGCTCTCGGCCCGGCGAGGTCGATCCGGGCGCACATGCGCGAATCGATCGTCCAGCTCGTGTTCTTCGTCGCCCTCGTCGCCGTCGCGGCCGTGCTCGTCGGCGTCCTCACCACGGGGGCAGCGGAGTACGCCGACGCCGTAGACGGGGGCAGCGAACGCGAGGCCGCGGCGATCGACGCCGAGCTCGTCCTGGTAAACGACGCCGAAAGCGACGCGAACTACGACGGCGAGCGTCTCACCCTCCACGTGAAGAACCTCGGGAGCGACTCCCTGGATCCGGACGCCCTCGAGGTGCTGGTCGACGGGGAGTACTACGAACCGGCGGCCATCGACGTGCCCGCGGAGGGGTGGCGAGCCGGGAGCACCCTCACGGTCGACGTCGAGGTCGCCCTCGATCCGGGTGACCGCCGGGCGGTCGTTCGCGTCGACGGGGCCGAGGATCGGCTGACCTTCGAGTACCGGATCGCGTTCTGGACGGCCGATCAGCCCGACCTCGAGGCGATCGGGGACGGCAGGTACGCGTTCGACGCGACCGACGCGGACGAGTTCGACGCGACGATGGCGACGGAGCCGCCACAGGAGGGAGTCGACGTGGAGTACGCGGTCGACGACACCGACGTCGCGACGGTCGGTGGCGAGGCGACGGCCGAGGGCGAGACCGACGCCGACGGCGAGGACGCGGTGACCCTCGAACTGGCCGACGGGGCCGAGGACGGCGACGTCGTCGAGATCAGCCTCGGGACGGGGTGGGACGACGACTCGATCGTCGTCGTGATCGAGGACGACGAAGCGGACGACGACGGAACGGACGACGAGGACGGAAC
>LKNG01000188.1 GCA_001564115.1 Natrialbaceae archaeon Tc-Br11_E2g8
ATCGCCGGGCCGGCGGCGGCGTCGACCGAGCCGCTCGTGTCGAACGTGGTCGCGGTCACCTCGAGGTCGGCCGCCGCGTCGACGGCGATCGGCTCGGCCATCTCGTCGACGAACGCCATCTCGACGTCCGCGCTCGCCTCGGAGGCCGTCTCGGTCTGCTCGCTCTGGACGTCGACGTCGAGTTCGTCGAGCTCCTCGGGAGCCTCGGCGGCCAGCTCGCCCCACGCGGTCACCGCGTCGGGGCTCATCGAGGCCTCCATCGCGGCGGAGAACTCCTCGTCGAACTCGCCGTCGTCGAACTCGCCGGCGTAGAGGAGATGCATCAGGCCGGTGCTCGTCTCGATGCCGAACTCACCCTCGACCATCTCGGCGTCGGGCTCGTCGTGGTCTTCCTCGTAGACGAGCACGAGCTGGCCGTCGTCGTCGACGTAGGCTCTGTCGGCCTCCTCGACGTCGTCCGTGGCGGCAGCCGGACCCATCGCCACGGCCCCCATGCTCGTCACGAGCAGTATCGCGAACAGTATCGTTCCGAATCGTTGTACGTATCGCATAGGTGACCTTCCGAACCTCGAGACATAAATATTTTCTACCAGTTACCAGGTCTGAAAACAGCGGGACGGAGTGCCGTGGTTCGTGGTGTCGTGAGTCTGGCCTCGAGCGCCGCCCGCGGGACCGGCCGAATCCGTCGCCCTTTTGGACCGCCGACCCCGAGGTGTGGGAGATGGCCCGCTACCACATCGAGACCTACGGCTGCACCTCGAACCGCGGCGAGAGCCGCGCCATCGAGCGGCGGCTCCGGGACGCGGGCCACCACCGGGTCGACGGCCCCGGGGCGGCCGACGTCGCCATCCTCAACACCTGCACGGTAATCGAGAAGACCGAGCGCAACATGCTCCGGCGGGCCGAGGAGCTGGCCGAGGAGACGGCCGACCTCTACGTCACCGGCTGTATGGCCCTCGCACAGGGGGAGGCGTTCGCCGACGTCGACGCCGAGGTGCTCGGCTGGGACGAGGTCCCGACGGCCGTCACGAACGGCGAGTGTCCGACGCCGACCCCCGACGCCGAACCCGTCCTCGACGGCGTCGTCGGCATCCTCCCGATCGCGCGGGGCTGTATGTCCGACTGTTCGTACTGTATCACCAAACGGGCCACGGGGAGGATCGACTCGCCACCGATCGAGGAGAACGTCCGCAAGGCCCGTGCCCTGGTCCACGCCGGTGCGAAGGAGCTACGGATCACGGGCCAGGACACCGGCGTCTACGGCTGGGATCGCGGCGAGCGGAAACTGCACGAGCTGCTCGAACGGATCTGTGCGATCGACGGCGAGTTCCGGGTCCGCGTGGGGATGGCCAACCCGAAGGGCGTCCACGGGATCCGCGAGGAGCTCGCGGCAGTGTTCGCTCGCGAGGGGAAGCTCTACGACTTCCTGCACGCGCCCGTCCAGTCCGGCAGCGACGACGTCCTCGGCGACATGCGCCGCCAGCACCAGGTCCGTGAGTATCTGGAGGTCGTCGAGCGGTTCGACGACGCCCTCGAGTACTGGACGCTCTCGACCGACTTCATCGTCGGCTTCCCCACCGAGACCGACGCGGACCATCGACGGTCGCTCGAGCTCATCCGCGAGACCCGCCCCGAGAAGCTCAACGTCACCCGCTTCTCGAAGCGTCCGGGCACCGACGCCGCCGACCTGAAGGGGCTTGGCGGCACGCTGAAGAAAGAACGCTCGAGGGAGATGACCGAGCTGAAGATGGCGGTGGTCGGCGAGGCCTACGAGGACATGGTCGGCGACGTCCGCGAGGACGTCCTCGTCGTCGAGGAGGGTACCGACGACTCGGTGAAGTGTCGGGACTCCGCGTACCGCCAGCTGATCGTCCGGAACGCCGGCGAACACGGCATCGAACCCGGCGAGTTCGTCGACCTCGAGGTGACCGGACACAACACGGTGTACGCGTTCGCCGAACCGATCTGACCCCGTCGCCCGTAGCTCCGACGGCGTCCGTGGTCGGAGATCGACCGACTCGTCGACGTTGCCGGTCAGGTTTCGGATACCGACCGACTCGTCGGCTCTTTCGATTAGCTCTCGAACTCCGGCTCGCGGCCCTCCAGGAACGCGTCCATCGCCTCGCGCTGGTGGTCGGTCCCGAAGCTCCGCCCGATCCGGTCGACGCTCGCGGCCATCCCTCGCTCGAGCCCCACCGACCGGAAGCCGGCCATCACTCGCTTTTGTTCTTTCAGGACCTGTGGGCTCTTCGAGGCGAGTTCGTCGACCAGCTCCTCGATAGCTCCCTCGTACCGGTCGGGCTCGACGGCCCGGTTGAGAAGTTCGAGATCGGCTGCCTCGGTCCCGGTGAGGGTCCGGCCGGTGTAGATCAACTCATCTGCGACCCCCTGGCCGACGAACCGGCCCAACAGCCCGCCGTGGATCACGGTCGGCAAGCCGACGTTCACCTCTGGGAGGCCGAGACGTGCGTCGACGGTCGCGATCCGAAACTCACAGCAAAGCGCCAGCTCGAAGCCGACCCCGAGCGTGTAGTCGCCACACTCACAGACGACGACGGCTCCGAGCTCCCGTACCGCCTGACACATCTCGTAGAACGCCTCGAGGAGCTCCTGTCCCTCGTGGGGGGAGAGTGACCGACCCCACTCGAGGTTCAGCCCCGCCGAGAGGCCCCGGACCTCGCCGGCACCGTCGGCCGACCGATCGGCGCCGACGGTCAGCACGGCGACCTCCTCGGGCACCGACTCGAGGGTCTCCCGTAACTTCCGGGCCTCAGCGATCGTAAACAGGTTGAGTTCGCCGACGTCGAGGGTCAGACGGGCGACGTGTGGTCTCTCCGACTCCCGCGTGAGTGTGACACCCATGTGCCGTCAACTGGCCGAACCGACAAAACGCCACCGTCACTTCGACGCGGCGCTCGCTACCGCCCCACCCGTGACGCCGCGCGGGCCGTCTGACTCCTCCCGGTCGTCGGGGTCTACCCTGTCGTCGCTCTCCGGATGGCCTACCGAAACGATGTCGTCGATCCTCAGGACGAAGGCGGCGACCTCGCTGGCAGTCGTCAGCGACTGTTTTTTCACCGCCGGGAGATCGAACACGCCGGCGTCGATGGAGTCTTCGACGGTACCGGTCCGTACGTTCAGACCGACGCGTTCGTTTCCGTCCCGGTGGGCGGCCCGGAGCTCGACCAGCGCATCGATCGGATCGAGCCCCGCGTTCTCGGCGAGGGTCCGTGGAACGACCTCGAGCGCGTCGGCGAACGCTTCGATCGCATACTGCTCGCGGCCGTCCACTCCGGTAGCGTACTCTCGAACCCCGATCGCGAGCTCGACCTCGACCGCTCCGGCTCCGGGGACGACCGTTCCGGTGGTGACGGCTCTCGCCGCGACGTCTATCGCGTCCTCGACGCCCCGCTCTACTTCGTTGAGCGCGTGTCTGGTCGATCCCCGGAGGAGGAACGTGGCTCCGTGTGTCCCCTCCCCGCACCCCTCGATGTAAAACCGCGTTCCGTCCCCGTCGCGTCCGACGTGTCCGTCCGCGAGTGTCTCACGGTCGACCTCGTCGATGTCGGTGAGTATTTCCCCGCCGAGTATCTCCCGGATGAAGGCGAGATCGTCCGTCGGGACGCGTCGAACGGCGAGGATCCCCTCGTCGGCCAGCCGCTCCTGGATCGTCGGATCGACGTGTTTTCCACAGAGGACGACGTTCGCCCCGCTTTCTATCACCGACTCGGCGAGCCCCGTGAGTCGTTTTCGATCGCGGTCGAGAAACCGCTGGAGCTGATCGTGGTCACCGACGTCGACCGTCGGCTCGGCCGTCGGTTCACCGAGCTCGAGCGGACAGTCCAAAAGAAGGATCGCGGCGTCTTCGACGGTCGTCGGCATCGCTTCGTGGGCGGGATCCTCGAAGAGGACCGCCCCTTCGAGCAGCTCGGACTCCGAGGGGTGTCCGCCGGCGTCGCTGCTATCGACGCGGAGGGAGTGGAGATCGACGACCCGGTTTCCGTCGGCCTCCACCGTGACCGCCCGGACGGCTTCGACGACGAGCGGCAGGAGGCTCTCGGCGTGTTGTTCGGTGCTCTTCCCCGTCATGGCCGTCTCTCCGACCCGAGCGATCGCGTCGTCGTCCTCGGGGTCGAGTGTCACACACAGCCCGTCGACCAGATCGACGGCCCGATCGGTCGCCAGCTCGTACCCCCTGGCGATCGTCGTCGGGTGAATCCCACGCTCCAGGAGTCGTTGTGCTTGCCCCAGCAACTCGCTCGCGAGTATCACCGACGTGGTCGTCCCGTCGCTGACCTCGCTCGCCTGGGTCGCGGCGACGTCTGCGACGAACCTGGCTACGGGGTTCGTGACGTTCATTTCGGACAGCAGGGTCGCCCCGTCGTTCGTGACGAGGACGTTGCCGTGGCGGGTGATCAACATCTTGTCCATCCCCTCCGGGCCGAGCGTCGACCGAACTGCGTCGGCGACGGCCGTCGCCGCCGAGATCGTATACTCCGTCGCTGCGCCCTCCGACCGACGCCAGGTGTCCTCGGACAACACAGTCGTCGGATCCGTCCGCGTCCGTCCGTTCATCACCGTCGGATACTCGAATACGACGATAATAAATGGCATGGTGAACGTCCGACCCGTCCGCAGTCGGCCCCAGATCACCGTTTCGACGGCGGAAGTGGTCTACCGGTCGATGACCCGCTGGGAGAGACGTTCGGCGAGCAAGGCGAGACACATCGAGAACGCGACGATCACGGTCCCGATGGCGTTGACGGTCGGATCGAGTCCGTATCGGATCATCGAGAAGATCTCGATGGGGAGCGTCTGGGTCCCCGAGCCGACCCAGAAGAACGTCTGGGTAAAGTTGTCGAACGAGATCGTGAACGCGAACAGCATGCCGGCGACGATTCCCGGCGAGATCAGCGGCAACGTGACCTCGTAGAACGTCCGAAGCTCCGAGGCACCGAGGTTCTTCGCGGCCTCCTCGAGGGACCGATCGAACTGGTGGAGCTGTGCGGCGACCACCACGACGACGAACGGCAGGGTGATCAGCACGTGGCCGAGCACCAGAGAGAGGAACGTCCCCTGGATGTTGATCAGGTTGTACAGCGTCAACACGGCGATCCCGGTCACGATCCAGGGGACGACGATCGGGGTCAGAAACACCACGTTCAGCGTCTGGACGCTGAG
>LKNG01000189.1 GCA_001564115.1 Natrialbaceae archaeon Tc-Br11_E2g8
CGCGGAGCTCGGCCTCGTGGCCTGTCTGCCCGAGCTGACGGTCTCGACGCGAGACGCGCGCGCGGTGGTCCCCGCCGGCGCGACGATGGACGAGCTCGTCGCCACCGTCGGCAACGCCGCGACGCTCGCGGTCGGGATGGCCCGAAACGATCCCGAACTCGTCGGCGCCGGGATGGACGATCCGATCGTCACGCCCCGCCGGGCCGCCCTCGTGGAGGGCTACGACCGGGTCCGGGAGGCCGCCCTCGACGCCGGCGCGACGGGGGTCACCGTCAGCGGCGCCGGACCGACCCTGCTCGCGGTGTGTCGGCGGGAGGACAGGCGGGCCGTCGCCGGCGCGATGGTCGACGGTTTCGACGACGTCGGCGTCGAGAGCCGGGCCTACCGGACCGCCGTCGGCGACGGAGCCTCGCTGTACCGGTAGATGACCGCGAGGACGGACGCGACCCTCGCGACGGTCGCGCTCGCGGCGTTCGGGCTCGCCGCGTTGCTCGTCGACGCGACGCTCCGGCCACCGTTCGTCGTCGCGGGCGGCGTCGGAACCGTCGCCTTCGAGCTCCTCGCGGCCCGGCGACGGACGGCGGTGCGACGACGCTGGGAGCGTCCGGGCGTCCGGGCGGCGGCAGTCGCCGCCGCCGTCGGTGCCGTCCTCGCGCCGTCGGCCGTCCTCTCGGCCGGCGTGGGCTCGCTCGCGACGTACCTGCTGGTGCTCGGCGCGGTCGTCGCCGCGAGACGCCGCCGGAACGGCGTCTGAGCGCCGGGGCCGACCCCCACCACTGCCGCGCTCGGGAGGGCTGCCGGGAGTTTCGACGCCGGCTTTCCGGCCGACGGCCGCGTTCGGGCCGGGAAATGTCTACCTTCTGTCGGTATCGACCTCGACACATTTTTGATTTCGTTACACCGTATGCGTGTATATGACAGCCGACGGGACGGAGACTGACGAACCGAACGGCCACGGAAGATTCAGCAGACGGCGGACGCTGTCGGCCGTCGGGGGTGGAGCGATCTCGCTCTCGATGGGACTCGCCGGCTGTGTCCAGGACGCGGACGACGGCGACGACACCGACGACACCGGTGACGACACAGACGACGCCGACGGCACCGACGACGACATCGGGACGGTCACGATGGGGGTGTTGGTTCCCGAGAGTGGGCCGTCGGCACCGCTCGGGGAGGCCCAGCGTGCGGGAGCCGAACTCGGCGTCGCGTACGTCAACGCGAGCGACGAGTTCGAGTTCGAGATCGACGCGATCTACGAGGACACCCAGACGGATCCGCCGACCGGCCGCGAGATGGCACAGAAGGTCATCGAGGAGGACGGGGCCGAGTACGTCGTCGGCGGGCTCGAGAGCGCGGTCGGTCTCGCGATCTCCGAGTACGTAAGCGGCGAGGACGCCATCTACAACTCCGGGGCGGCGACCGTCGAACTCTCCGGCGAGGGGTGTGACGCGAACACGTTCGTCTACGAGACCAACGCGGCCCAGCACGTCGCCGGGCTCGCGGAGTTCGCGGCCGAGGAGCTGGGCACGAACTGGTGGCTCCACAGCACCGACGAGGCGTACGGCAACTCCGCGTTCGAGGAGATCGAGCGTCGGATCGACGCCGAGGACCTGGACGTCGAGATCGTCGGCGAGACGATGCCGGATTTCGGCACCAGCGACTTCGGCCCACAGATCAGCCAGATCTCGGGGTCGGACGCGGACGTGCTGGTGATCCCGGAGACCGGCGAGGACCTGATGAACTTCATGGGACAGGCCGACAGCGCCGGGCTGACCGACGAGATCGAGATCATCGGGACGGCCCTGTTCGCACAGGTCAGCCGGGGTGCGCTCGGCGACGTCCTCGTCGGCACCTACTCGTCGACGCTGTACGACCACACGCTCGACACCGGCGACAACGAGGCGTTCGTCGACGCCTACCTCGAGGAGTTCGACGAGCCGCCGGGCAACTTCGCGCGGGTGGGTTACGAGCTCGTGCGGACGACCGCCCGTGGGATCCAGGAGGCCGGGACGAGCGATCCGAGTACGGTCCGCAGCGTGCTCGAAGGGCTCGAGGTCGAAACCGTCCTCGGCGACGTCTCCTACCGGGAGTGCGATCACCAGGCGGTCAACCCGGTGTGGACGGGCGAGATCGTCCCCGGCGAGGAGATCCCCGAAGTCGAGCTTCTCGGACGCATCGACGGCGAGGACGCGATCCGACCCTGTGAGGAGAGCGACTGTACGCTCTGATGACACGCGAGGTCCTGCTGGCCGTCGACGCCGGCACCACGACGATCAAGGCCGTCGTCTTCGACGCCGACGGGGCCGAGAGGGCGATCGCGACCCGCGAGTCGACCCTCTCCCGGCCCGAACCCGGTCACGTCGAGTGTGAGATGGGGGCGGTCTGGGGGCTCACGGCCGAGACGATCCGTGAGGCTCTGGCGTCGCTTCCGGACGGGACGGAGCCACGGGGGATCGCACTCACCGGACAGGGCGACGGGCTCTGGCCGATCACGGCCGCGGGCGAGCCGGCCCGGAACGCGATCTGCTGGTCGGACAGCCGGGCGGCGGGGATCGTAACGGAGTGGGAAGAGGAGGGGATCCTCGAACGGATCGTCGAGCGCTGTGGCTCGGCGCCGTACCCCGGAATGAGCCTGCCGCTTCTCTCCTGGCTGGCCCGCGAGGAGCCGGGGACGGTAGACCGGATCGGGACGATCCTCTCCTGTTCGGACTGGCTCGCCTACCGGCTGACCGGCGAACGGACGACGGACCACCCCGAGACGACGGTTCCCTACCTCGACCGGGAGACCGGCGAGTACGACCGGGACGTCTTCGATCTCGTGGGCGTACCGGGCCTCCGGGAGGTCCTCCCGCGGCTCTCGGGAGCGACGGAGGTCGTCGGGCGCGTGACCGGCGAGGCGGCCGCGGAGACCGGACTGGCGGAGGGACTGCCCGTCGTCTCCGCGCCGTTCGACGTCCCCGCGTCGGCGATCGGCAGCGGAGCCGTCCGTCCCGGGGACGCCGCGGTGACCCTCGGCACCTCGCTGACCCACCAGCTGATCGTCGACGGGCCACGGGAGACGACCGGTGGCATCCAGATGAGCCTCGGGATCGACGACCGGTGGACCTACGCCATCGGTTCGAACGCCGGAACGCCGACCCTCGAGTGGGCGGCGGAGCTCCTCGGGGCGGAGCTTCCGGCGCTCGAGGGGC
This sequence comes from Natrialbaceae archaeon Tc-Br11_E2g8, assembly GCA_001564115.1. Taxonomy (GTDB): domain Archaea; phylum Halobacteriota; class Halobacteria; order Halobacteriales; family Natrialbaceae; genus Tc-Br11-E2g8. The sequence goes on from LKNG01000189.1 coordinate 3,192, forward strand.
TGGCCCGCGAGGCGCCGGTCGGGGCGGCGGGGATCTGCTATCAGCCGTATCTGAGCACGTCCGGCGAGCGCGGGCCGTTCGTCGATCCCCACGCCCGGGGCGGGTTCGTCGGTCTGACGCCCGAACACGACGAGACACACCTCGCCCGGGCGGTCTACGAGGGGCTGTCCCTCGCGGTCCGGGACTGCGTCGACGCCCTCCCCACGTCGCCGACGTCGGTGGCCGTCTCCGGCGGCGGCACGCGCTCGTCGCTGTGGTGTCAGCTCGTCGCCGACTGTCTCTCCCGCCCGGTCGTCGTTCCCGCAGGCGAGCAGCTGGGCGCGAGGGGGGCGGCGATCTGTCTGGAGGTGGCACTCGGCTCGTACCCCTCGATCGCCGAGGCGGTCGACGACTGGTGTGCGGTCGAGACGCGGTACGACCCCCGGCCCGAGCCGGCGGCCGCCTACGACGAGCTCTACGAGCTGTACGTGACCGTTCGCGAGACGATGGCTCCGATCTGGGAACGCCGGACGGCGACGTACGAACGCCTCGACGGGACGGAGTACTGGTGACGCGATGGCCACCGCGCTCCTCGAGGTCCTGTTGAACGGGCTGACGATCGGGATGGTCTACGTCCTCGTCGCCGCCGGCCTGTCGGTCGTCTTCGGCGTGATGGACGTGCTCAACGTCTCTCACGGCGAGTTGCTGGCGATCGGGGCGTACTTCGCCGTCTCGCTCGCCGTCGGCTTCGGCGCGGGCGGCTTCTGGCTCGCGCTCGTACTCGTTCCGCTCGTCGTGGGCGTCCTCGGCGTCGTCCTCGAACGAACCACGCTCAGCCGGGTCTACGACCGGGGGCATCTCGCACAGATCCTGCTCACGTTCGGCCTGTTGCTCATCATCTACGACTCGAAGCGACTCGTCTGGGGGTCCAGCCCACGGAGCGTCTCCGTGCCGGAGCTGCTCGACCGACCGATCGAGATCCTCGGCTTTACCTACTCCGGCTACAGCTACTTCATGATCGTCTCGGGCGCGGCGCTGGCGCTCGCGACGTGGGCGCTGCTCGAATACACCCGTTACGGGCTCGTGATCCGGGCGGGCGCGGAAGACCGGGAGATGGTCCGTGCCCTCGGCATCGACGTCGATCGGTACTACACGCTCGTCTTCGGGTTCGGCGCGGCGCTGGCGGCGTTCGGCGGGGTCGTCCTGAGCGGTTACCAGAGCGTCAACCTCGAGCTCGGCAACTCGGTTATCATCCCCGCGTTCGTCATCGTCGTCCTCGGCGGCCTCGGCAGCTTCCGGGGAGCCGTCGTCGGCGGGCTGTTCGTGGGGATCGTCCAGAGCGCCGTCAGCACGGTCGCTCCGGGATTCCAGGGGATGGTGATCTTCCTGTTGATGATCGCCGTCCTGCTCGTCCGTCCGCGGGGACTGTTCGGACGGGAGACCGACGCGATCCGTTCCGGACGGGCCGAGCCGAGCGAGTTCGTCACCGGGATCGGTGGCGGCCTCCTCGGGGGACGAACCCGATCACGGCTCGGGGTCGCGCTCGTCTGTGTCCTCGCGCTCGTCCCGGTCTTCTCGGGGGTGCTCTACTCCCGCTTTGTCCTCTCGCTTCTGATCACGGTGTTCATCTGGGCGCTGTTCGCGATGAGCCTCGACGTCATCCTCGGCTACGCGGGACTGATCTCGCTCGGTCACACCCTGTTTTACGGCCTCGGAGCCTACACAATCGTGCTCGTCCTGTTTCACGTCTCCCCGTCCGTTCTCGTCGCGCTCCCCGCCGCGATCGTCGTCTGCGTGCTGGTCGCCTGGATCGTCGGCCACCTCGCCATCCGGGTCTCGGGCGTCTACTTCGTGATGATCACCCTCGCGTTCGCCGA
>LKNG01000190.1 GCA_001564115.1 Natrialbaceae archaeon Tc-Br11_E2g8
CGCGGTCACCGCGGCTGGGAGGCCACGAACAACCACTTCTGGTGTGCGGAGTGCGCCAGTTGGGCTGACGACGCGGTCGATCCGGAGTTCGACGAGCTGCACGATCGGAAGACGGGCCGGACGGTCCCGCGGGAGGAGCTCCGGTTGCTGACGCGGGCGGGCCCGTACGACACCCTCCGGGAGGGGTCGGCATGATCGACGTCGACGCCTGCCAGCACCAGGCGGAGGCGCTCGAGCGCCAGGCGGACGCCCTCGAGGCGGTGGCGACGGAGCTCCGGTATCAGAACGCGGTGCTCGTCGAGATCGTCGCGTCGATGGACGACCTTTCGGCGCGGGTGGACGACCGACCCACGGAGGGACCGCCGCCGGACCGATCGGGGCGTGCGTTACAGACGTGGATCCGGGATCGGCTGTTCGAGCGTGACGAGCTCGAGGACGACGTCGCGGAGTTCCGATGGGGTCGGCCGGAGAACTGGCGCGGGAGGGCCGAGCGATGAGCGGGGAGAGGACGACCCCGCCGGTCCCTCCGAGTGACGAGTTCGTTCACCCGGAGAAGTCCGTCGGGACCCGGGTCCTCGAGAGCGAGCGCGTCGACGTGTGCGACTGTGGCGGGACGATCCGCCAGGAGACGGTCGCGACGGGTCGGGTGATCGTCGCCACGTGGAGCCGGGAGTCGTTCGATCCCGAGGAGTACGAGCTGAGTACGGAGTACCTCCAGACGGAGGGGCGTGTCGAGTGTGACCGCTGTGGTGCGGGGTGGACGTTCTGATGAGCTGTCCCGATTGCGGGGGCGAGCGCGTTCACCCGTCGGGTGGGTGTCCGTTCTGCCCGGAGTGTGGGTGGTCGAAGTGCGGAGGTGAGTCGGCGTGAGCGACCTCGAGCCGATCTCGCCCGAGCGGGCGGTCGATCCGGAGTTCGACGAGCTGCACGACCGGAAGACGGGCCGGACGGTCCCGCGGGAGGACCTCCGGTTGTTGGCGCGGGCGGGCCCGTACGACACCCTCCGGGAGGGGTCGGCATGAGTAGCGACCTGTACCCGCTCTCCCCAAAGGAGGGAGTCGAGCGGTTCCTTCGTCATCACCGCCCCAGCGTTCGCGAGACGTCGTACCGGAACGCGAAACACCGACTGTCCGTGTTTCTCGAGTGGTGCGACGAGCTGGACATCGAGAACTTGAACGGGTTGACTGGCCGCGATCTCGCCGACTTCGTCGACTGGCGACGTGGCGACGTCGCCCCGATCACCCTCCAAAAGCAGCTGAGTAGCGTTCGTCAGGCGCTCCGCTACTGGGCCGACCTGGACGCCGTCGAGGACGGGCTGGCCGAGAAACTCCACGCGCCGAAGCTCCCGGACGGCGCCCAGTCTCGCGACGTCTTCCTCGAGCCCGATCGAGCGAAAGCCGCCCTCGAGTACTTCGACCGGCATCACTACGGCTCGCGAGATCACGCGCTTCTCGCGCTCCTCTGGCGGACGGGGATGCGCCGGAGCGCCGCCCGGTCGATCGACGTCGACGACCTCGAGCCCGAGGATCACGCGATCCACCTCGAGCACCGACCGGACACGGGGACGGTACTGAAAAACGGCGACGACGGAAACCGGTGGGTATACCTTGGGCCGGAGTGGTTCGCGATCATCACCGCTTTCCGGGACAACCCCGACCGGCGGGACGACGTCGACGAGTACGGCCGTCGGCCGCTGTTCACGACGCAGCGGGGAACCCGGCCGACGGGCGACACGATCTACAAATGGGTGGTCAAGGCGCTGCACCCCTGCACCTATCACAAGTGCCCGCACGACCGGACCCCCAGTTCGTGTGAGGCCCTGAGTGAGCAGTCTCACGTCGCGGCGTGCCCGTCCTCGAGATCCCCGCACACTGTCCGCCGCGGAGCGATCACCTACCACCTCAATCAGGACACGGCACCCGAGGTCGTCAGCGAACGGATGGACGTCTCGCTCGAGGTCCTATACGAACACTACGACGCACGTACCGAACGCGAGAAGATGGAAGTCCGACGGAAGAACCTACCATAACAATGAGAGAAATCAGTGAAATCGCACGACTCCGTCGGGGTGATTCATCCCAGCGAGTCCACTTATATATCCAAACCGCCAGAAATCGGCTTGGTACTTATAATTGACTGCCGGAGAGTTCACCACAATTCGTGTCAAGGGTGTTCGCCGGCTTTCGATTCGTGGATTCAACGCCGGACGTATGGGAGAAAATCAATCGCTTATTGACGACTAGCCAGCGCTACTTCGGCATTCATCACTCGTACACAGTATCCCGAGTATCGATCTCTAACACTCGGAGTTCGTCTCGTGTTTTCACCCAGTCTATGATTGCGCGGCGTTTCCCGATGCGGAGTGAATACTCACCTCGTCCTTTCAACGGCTTCAGGTGCCGACCCGGATCCTCACCAGCATCTTCTAACTTCGATCGAATCCGAGTCTCAATATCGTTCGGGAGCCGCCGTAACTTCTTCTCAACATCCGGATGCAACAGAACCGTCGCCATGCGCCGCTACAGTTCGCTCCACTCATCGCTTTCCTTCCGCGCATCGACCGTTTCGGCGGTTTCGGGATCGAGTTCGGGTGCGACTTCGGCCCACCACCCGACGGCCCGAGCGCCGAGTTTCTTCCGGCTCACGAGCCCCGTTTCGGCCATTGCTTCGAGACGGTTCCGAACCCCTTCCGAAGTCATGTGTTTCCCGAACCGCTGTAGCCCTTCCGCGACTTCCGAGGTCGTCAGCACCGGATCGTCCTCGTAGTCGAACACTTTCAAGATCTCCTGCTCGGTGACGGTCTCCTCGAACCGCCCCGTGTCGTCTCGTCCTTGACTCATACGTCTACTATAGCGATTCGATCACATAGCCGTTTGGTTCGTACAAACCGGGATGGCGTAGATAACCCCTTTTATTTGAAAAACCACCGGGAAGCGACCGGATCAAAACGATTCTTTCACGCGGCGTGACGAACTCCCGGCGATTACCGTCGAGATGGGCCGTGCCCACCGGTTCCAGTCCGTGTTCATCGAGAAGGCACTGGAAGGCGTCGAGAGCGTGCTCGCCGAGTACGAGTTCCTGCCCGGGGAGCCGGTCCACTGGCCGGGCTGGTACGAGACGACGGCCGCGGACAGTACGAAACGGTGGCTCCGCGCCGATAAAGGTGGGCTCGTCGAGATGGAGTGGGGACCGTACCCCCTCGTCCACGAGGGCGACGCGATCTGTACGATCACCGATCAGTTCAAGACCGAAGAGCGCATCGTCACGGCCCCGTTCGACGGGCTCATCGTCGGCGCACTGGAGAACCCCGTCGCGGCTCCCGGTCATCCGCTGTGTCACCTCCTCCGGCTCGACCGGGAGACGCTCACCGAGATCGAACGGGAGATCCGACGGGGCGAGTTCGACGGCTATCGTGCCCACGGTGACGTCTGGGCCGACGGGTAGGGAGCCGGGCGAACGGACGGGAGAGACGTCTTCGATGGGGAAAGGACGGATCGTCGTCACCGATCCCCACGGGAGAGGACGGCGGCCGAACGCTCACTCGTCGTCGACGATGACCTCGACGGGTTCGTCCTCCGTGTCCGCGCTCTCGCCCCCTTGATTCTGGTGCCAGAGCAGGACGCCGGCGACGAGCACGACGACCCACGACCGCCAGCTCGCGAGGTTCAGCGTGTAGCCGACGCCGAAGGGCTTCTCGACGAGCATCCCCTCGCCGGGCTGCCAGTACGCCGAGAGCATCCGTCCCAGGCTCGGCCGTTCGAAGTTGTACGGTACCCCGAGGATCTCTCCGGAGGTCGGCTTCTCTGCCATGGTCGAACCTACAGCCCCCTTGTACTAAAATCGTTGCGTAGCCGACCCCGTCACGGCTCCGGCCAGGCGACGTCGGGAACGCGGCGACGTGTCGACGACGTCGGGAACGCGGCGACGTGTCGACGACGTCGGGAACGCGGTGGGGACGTCAAGGCGCCTCGTGGACGACCAGTTCGACGTCCCGGCGTTCCCCCTCGATGTCCGCCACCAGCCGCTGGACGACGCGTTCGGCCTCCTCGAGCAGCCGGGGTTTGATCCGTTCGATCACCCAGTCTAAGGAGACAAAGCGGGGGATCGAGATGGCCCCACGGTTCGCCGAGTACGGATCGTAGATGGCCTCGAAGTAGATCCGGCTGGCCGTCTCGACGCCAGCCGGCGCGGCCTCTGGTTCGGCCTCGATCCGCCACTCGCCGCGGGCGTCGACGTCTTTCACGAGCTGCCAGGACAGCGAGCTGGGAGCTTCGATCGCCGTCACCTCCGATCGGGCGGTATACTGCAGTTTCCACCAGCTGAACGTGAGATCGTACCGGGTGCCGACGCCGCCGTCGCCGTGACGCCGAACGGAGTCGAGGTGGTCGGCGTACCGGGGGTAGTCGGTGAACGAGCAGACCGTCGGAAAGATCTCCGCCGGCGTGCGGTAGGCGACGGTGCTCAGGAGAATCCGATCCACGGATCCCCATTGGGCGATCCGAGTCCTAAACGTTGCCCTCCCGGCGAGTTCGTCACCCGCCGGAACGGCACGATTTCGGTGGGTTCGGCCGCTCCCGGCTGAGCCGTCAGGCTTCTGGTGTCGCCGTTCGAACCTCAGGTATGCGAGACGTCTGTATCGTCGGAGCCGGAGTCGCCGGCCTCTCGGCGGCCATCTTCACCGCCCGTGCCGACCTCGAAACGCTCGTCGTCGACGGAGGGGAGTCGATCCTCGCGCGCAACGCCAGCCTCGAGAACTATCCCGGCTTCCCCGACGGCGTCGACGCCCGGCGATACCTGCAGGTCGTCCGCGACCAGGCGACCGCCGCGGGTGCGACGATCGAACCCGGGCGGGTCGTACGAGTCACTCGCCGGACGGAGGGACGTCCGGAGACCGGATTTCGGGTGGTACTGGAGGAAGCCGAAAACGAGGGTGGGGAGAGACCGGCTGGCGTCGACGACGGCGGATCGGCCGGTGTCGACGACGGTGGAATATCCGGAACCGGCTCGGTGGAGACACGCCGGCTGATCGCTGCCTCCTGGCCCGAC
>LKNG01000191.1 GCA_001564115.1 Natrialbaceae archaeon Tc-Br11_E2g8
CCACCACCGACGACGGCGATGCCAGAGCGGACGACGAGGAGGACCTAAGCGATGACTCCGACGGGAACCAGTCGAAAGACGTGGGCGACTCGTCATCAGGAGACGGTGACGACGGGACTACGGCCGAGGACGGTGAAGGGAACGACGGGGCTACGGCCGAGCACGGTGAAGGGGACGACGGGACTACGGCCGAGCACGGTGAAGGGGACGACGGGACTACGACCGGAGACGTCAGTGGTGAGGAAACCGATTCGGAGGAGGACGGCGACGCAAACTCGACGGAGAAAGGTGACGACTCGAGCAGCGACGACGAGATCGGGAGCGAAGGGGACGACACCGACGAGGGTAATGACGGCGACGATGGGCACGGTGCCGACGACGACCACGACGCCGACGGTCCGGAGGTTACTGAAGGGGACGGTGGAGACGGCGACGAAGTGGACCGGGAAGGCAACGACGGGGACGATACCGATTCCAGCGGTGACAGCGAGGGAATCGCGGACGGCTTCGAGGGGCCGAGTACCGACGATCCCGACGAGGAAGGATCGGACGATGGGTCCGACGGCTCGGACGACGGAAGTTCGAGCGACGGCGACGGAGAGGGCCAGGTCGACGGTTCCGACGAGGATGAGAGCGAATCCGACGATGCGGACGGCGACGACTCGGGCAGTAACGAAAACGGCGACGCGGATGGCGGTAACGCGAACAGCGACGACGAGAGGGACGATGACGGTGACGAAACCGACAGCGTCGACGCTGACGACGACCCCGAAGAGTCGAACTGATGGAAACCTGAGCCGGGCCCGGCACCGAGAGAAGGTTGTGATGCCGTGGCACGTTCCTACGAAGTGACTTCGAACAGCAAGCTATACCAAGGCGGCGCTCGAATCGCCAGGTGATGCCCACTGTAGAATACCTCAACTACGAAGTGCTGGACGACCACGGCTGGGAGATGGACGACGACGACCTCTTCGAGAAGGCCGCCGATGCGGGGCTGGGCGACGAGGACTACGGCAGCCTCGAGGTCGCGGAAGGCGAGTACATCCTGGAGGCCGCCGAGGCCCAGGGGTACGACTGGCCGTTCTCCTGTCGTGCGGGGGCGTGTGCGAACTGCGCCGCCATCGTCACCGAGGGCGACATCGAGATGGACATGCAACAGATCCTCAGCGACGAGGAGGTCGACGAGAAGATGGTCCGTCTGACCTGCATCGGCCACCCGACGGCCGACGAGGTCAAGATCGTCTTCAACGCGAAGCACCTCGATTACCTCCAGAACCGCGTCATCTAAACGGCGTGAAACGCTCGCTCGACGAGCGCACCGTCTCACAGGATCGCACCGAACGCGATCCGACGCATTCTCCACGGAGAGGTCCGCTGTTACACTCCGGTGTGGAGGACGACCGTCCTGTGCTCGGATCCGGTTTACGCTCCGTTACGGCCAGTGCACAGTGTCAGGCCGCTCTCGAGGGCTGACCACCACCGGAGGCTCCATCGAAGCCGGTCTATCGAACCGCTACACGGGCAGGCACCCGGATTTTCGCCGATCCCCGGAGCCGGGCCGCGTGCTCAGGGCCGACGGTCCGGAAGCTCCTCTATCGTTCCCGCGAGCGTCTCGATGCCGTGACGGATGCTCTCCTCGTCGACGTCGAACGTCGGCGTGTGGTGGCCACCGGGGTGGTCGGTGCCGATCCCGACGTAGCAGGCCAGCCCGCCAGCCTCCTGGACCGTCCGCATCAGGAAGGTGGCGTCCTCGCTGCCGCCCAGCGCGTCGCGCTCGAGGACGGTGTCGACGCCGTCGACGTCGGCCGCGACGTCGGCGACGACCGCCGCAAGCGCCGGATCGCTCGTGGCGCTGGGTGCCTCCGAGCCGACGTCGACCGTCACCGTACAGTCGTGCATCCGGGCCGCGGACTCGAGAATCCGGACGGCGTGCTCGCGGGTGTACTCCATGAGCTCGGTGGTCTCGCCGCGGACCTCACACTCGAGTCGGGCCTCCTCGGCGACGACGTTCGAGGCGGTACCGCCCTCGACGACGCCGACGTTCACCCGGGTCGCACCCGCCGAGTGACGCGGGATCGCGTGGAGGTTGCCGATCGCCGTCCCGAGGGCGGCGATCGCGCTTTTCCCCGCCTCGGGTCTGGCGCCGGCGTGGGACGATTCCCCGGCGAACGTCGCCTCGAGATGACACACCGACAGGAAGCCGTCGATCCCCGCGACGACCTCGCCGGTCGGGTGATCCAGGCCGACGTGGACTGCGAGCAGGTAGTCGACGTCCTCGAGGTGGCCGCTCTCGGCCATCGGCTTCCCCCCGCCGATGACCTCCTCTGCGGGCTGGAAGAACAGCTTCAGGGTTCCCGAGAACGCGCCCTCGCGGACCGCGTCGATCACCCCGAGCCCGATCGTCGCGTGGGCGTCGTGACCACAGGCGTGGCTGGTACCCTCGTGTTCCGAGCGAAAGCCGGCCGCCGCGGGTCGGTGATTCGGATCGTCCGACTCCGGTATCGGTAGCGCGTCGATGTCGACCCGGAGGCCGACCGTCGGACCCGGACCGCAGTCGACGGTCGCCACGACACCCGTGTGGCCGTCGGCGAGCTCCTCGAGGATTGCGTCGTCGACGCCGGCCTCGCGGGCGCGGTCCGCCCACCGCTCGAGCTCCGCCTCCGGCGGGAGCCCCGTCCGGTGTTCGGGGTCGATCGCGTCCCGGCCGACGGCGACGTCGTCGACGCCGCGCCCGAGCTCCTCGACGATCCGCGCGGTGGTGTAAAACTCCCGCCAGGCGGGCTCGGGTTTCCGGTGTAGCTCACGACGGATCTCGATCAGCTCCTCGGTGTCCATACGCCCGGGACGGGCGAGCCGGACAAAAGCGTTGGCGAAGCCGAAAACCGAAGCCGTGGGGCTACTCCGTCGTCCGGCCGGCGACGGGGGAGTCGAGTTCCGCCAGCGCCCACCGGCGGATCCGGGCCTCGACCAGCTCCCGATCGGTCGGTGGATACTCGGCCTCCCCGGCCAGCGTCCGGCCGCTCTCGATCCACATTCGCCGTTCAAGAGGACGCTGGTCTGGCACGTCGCGGGTCCGGTCGGTCATGGCCTCGAAGTCCTCCCGGAGGTCGAACGACGCCCGGGCGACGTTACACCGCGGGAGTGGGCTCAGCCCCATCTCGAGTGTCAGTTCGCGAACCGTCTCCCAGCAGTCTACACAGAAATGAACGGCGACCTCGCCGACCACGTCCTGCCAGGCGATCGCGTCGCCGTGTTTCATCAGCTCGATGGCCCGCGGCGGCAGATCGAGGCGATGGTCGACCTCGGATCGACCACAGAGACAGCAGGGGCGTTCGACCTTCCCGGTGTACATACCCGAACCGACGGACGTGGGAAACAAAAGGTAGACGCCCCCGTCGGTAGGGTGGTCCCGGCGTCGGTGCTCGCGTCGTCCGTCACCGGTCCCCGGAGTCGGTGCTCGCGTCGTCCGTCACCGGTCCCCGGAGTCGGTGCTCGCGTCGTCCGTCACCGGTCCTCGAAGTACGTCGCGAGGCGCTCTGCGGCTTCCTCGACGCGGGGGGTGACGAGTGCGAACCGGAGCCACGCCTCCCGGGAAGTTCCGAACGTCTCCCCGGGCATGCCGGCGACGCCGGCCTCGTCGATCAGCCGTTCGACGTTCTCGAGGCTGCCCCGGAAGCCGTCGAACCGGGCCATCACGTAGAAGGCGCCGTCGGGTCTGGTGTACTCCGCGCCCGCGGCGTCGAGCGCCGCCGTGAACGCGTCGACCCGGTCTACCAGCAGCTCCCGGCTTCGCTCGTAGTACGCCGGCTCGGTCTCCCGTAAGGCGTGGGCGACCGCGTACTGGGCCGGGTAGCTGCCGGCGACGTTGACGAGCATGTGGCGGCTCCTCGCGTCGGCGACGAGTTCCTTCGGAACGATCGCGTAGCCGACCCGAAAGCCCGTGATCGCCATCGACTTCGAGAAGGAGTTCGTGACAATCAGCCGGTCCGAGTCGATATCCAGCGCGCTGAAAAATCGTCCGGAGAGATCGAAGTGGTCGTACACCTCGTCGCTGACCAGGATCGCGTCGTACTCCTCGGCGATCGCGACCAGCTCGCGGACGGTCCGCTCGGGGTAGACCGCACCTGTGGGGTTGTTCGGGGAGTTGACCACGATCGCCGCCGTCTCCTCGCTCGCCGCCGCCCGGACGGCGTCGGGATCGAGATTCCCGTCTGCCGCGGTGGGGACGAACCGCTGGCGGCCCCCGAGCATCGTCGTCTTCCCCGGGTAGTAGGGGTAGACGGGATCGGTGAGGATCACCTCGCTACCGGCGTCGCGCTCTAGCGCCCGGGCCATCGCGAGGTAGTTTGCCTCCCCGGCGCCGTTGGTGACGATCACGGTTTCGACGTCCACGCCGCGCCGGCGGGCGATCTCCTCGCGGAGCTCGGCGATCCCGTCGCTTGGGGGGTACTGGAACGCCGACGACTCGAGGTCGGCGTACTCGTGGAGGGCCTCCCGGAGCGCCTCCGGGGGCTCCCAGTCGGGGTTCCCGCTGACCATGTCGATCACGTCCCGATCGGCACGGGCGGCGTGTTGCATCACGTGGAAGAAAAGCGGCGTCTCGTACTCCATACCGGGCGTGAGGGGTCCGGGTAAGTGGTTCTTCCGTTCTCGTCCGCCGGCTCTCAGCCCTCGTCGTCCGCAGGCTTCCGACCCTCGCCGTCCGCCAGTTCTCGACCGGGATCGGCCCCGGCCGGGATCACTCGAGGTCGAAGCGATCGAGCTGCATGACCTTGCTCCAGGCGTCGACGAAGTCGTGGACGAGCTCCTCCTCGCCGTCGGCCGCCGCGTACACTTCGGCGATGGCCCGGAGCCGGGAGTTCGAGCCGAAGACGAGGTCGACGCGGCTCGCCTCGAACTCGACCTCACCGGTCTCGCGGTCGCGGAGCTCGAAGAGCTCCTCGTCTCCGTCGGCCGCCTCCCACTCGTAGTCCATATCGAGGAGGACCTGGAAGAAGTCGTTGTTCAGGGTCCCCGGCTC
>LKNG01000192.1 GCA_001564115.1 Natrialbaceae archaeon Tc-Br11_E2g8
CTCGAGAAGCCGTCAGAAGACGGCTCATCGCGGTCGGTTCGTAGTCGGTTCAGCTACTCCTCCCGGTAGCACACCTCGGCGCACCGGTTGGTGTTCGTCTCGCCCGACGCACCAATGATCTTGTAGTCGTCGCTGACAATCTCCCAGCAGTTCTCTTCGCCAGCACGGCTACTTGGTTGGAGAGCCACGTTCGGATCGGCGGGTGCACACTCCGGTTCACCGTCCGCGTTACCTTCGTTGTAGACCACGTTCACGTTGTTGACGTCCGAAACGCCACAGACCTGACTGCAGCCTCTTCCGAAGTTCGGATCGTCTTCGTCACCGTTGCCATTGCCACAAACCCAGAACTGGATGTTGCTGATGGCCGGTTGTGCCTGTCCCTCCGGGACGCAGAACGTCTCGGTCGTCCCACCGGTCACCGAGCATCTGTAACACTCTAACCCGGCCTTGATGACGACCGTATCGGCGTCGGCTGGGACGGCAGTTTCGTAGCAGAATACATCGTCCGCCTCGAGGTTGATTCGCGTCCCCTCGAGTTCCTCTCCGCCCTCACATGGATCTGGACACTGCCCTGGAACTCCCGATGAGTAATTTTCACAACTCGCCTGTGCACCGACAGTACCTGTCGCGCCAAGCCCGAGACTGCCGACGACTGCCGACGCACCAACGGCCTTGAGTACGGACCGACGACTGGTGTTGAATGATTCTGTTTTTTTCATGGTTCTCTGAAAACCGCTGTCGAGAGACAGCGCGTGGCTGACCGACCCAACCCGCCGGTTTCCAACCTGACGTATGCCGGGTACGCAGATATCTGTGGAACCTGATGAGTAAGGTGCATGATACACAAGGTGGGGTGTTTATATTGTCCGCTCCGCGGCGGAACGCGATCGGCCGATCGACCTGACCTCATAAGTTCGATCGATCGGCGCGTTCTCGGACTGTGCGGAGCCCAGGTCACTCAAAACTGTCCGACTGAGGGAGGCGAGCGATTCTCCAGGTCTCAGACCCGGAGCACGTGATCAACACCGGTCACCGGATCCCGTAAAACGCCGGCTGGCCCGTTGACCGGCCGATCGCTGGCAGACGGTGCGACACTCAGACGCGTCCGGGCGATCGAACGGTCGCGAACCGGGAGAGTCCGACCTCGGCGTCGACGCCCGCCTCGTCGACCGAACCGTGTGGCCGGCCGACGACGATGTTGCCGGCGCGCTGTCGCCCGATTCCGGGGATCGCGGTCAGCTCGTCCATCGTGGCGTCGTTGAGATCGAGCGGGTAGGGGACGCCGGTGACCGACCGGTAGCCGTGGTCGACGACGGCGACGTCGAGACGCTCCCCGAGCGGCCGCTCGCCGGGAATACCGACGAGCAGCGGGTAGGTGCCGAGCTGTCGCCCGAACGTTCGCCCGCCCTCGTGGTACTCGAGGTGGACGTCCGGCAGGACGGTTCCCGCGGGGGCGACGCGCTGGAGCATCGGGTTGTCTATCTCCTCGCGGACGCGGCGTTTGTAGCGTCTGAACCGCTTTTTGTGCTCGTGGGCGAGCGTCGCGCCGGTCTCGCTCATCTCCGTGCCGGCGAAGGCCATCACCTGTCTGACGTTCACCCGCCGAACCATCAGCCCCTCCTCGTAGAGCCGGTCGAGAAACGCCAGGTTGTGCTCGTAGGTCTCCTCGCGTTCGCCTTTGAGCCCGTGGACGAGGTTGATTCCGGGGAGCAGCTTCGGAAGCCGTCGAGAAGCGCCCTCGCCGGTCGAGGGCCCGCTCCCTGGCTCTTCTCCGGGTCGCCAGCCGCCTTCCTCGTTGACGATCCGGACGGCCTCGAGACACTCCTCGGCGGTGACGTTCAGGTCGTTCTCGGCCTGGACGACGGGGTCGGCTGACTCGAGGCCGAACGCGGCGGTGTCGCCGGGCGTGTTGTGCTCGGCGATGATCCGGATCCCCTCCCGGGCGGCCTCGGGCCACTCGACGACCGTGATGGGGTTCATGTTGTCGAGGTGAAGCGTCTCCAGGTCGGGGGCGACCCGCCGGATGCCGCCGTACAGCTCCCGGAGTGCGTCGGGGTTCGGGGCCTCGCCGTCGCCGCCGTAGGCCAGGATGTCGGCCTGTCGGCCGAGACGGAAGTGACGGACCCCGTGGTTCGAGAGCGCGTCGACCTCCCCGATCACGGTCTCCGGCGGCCGGAAAGTCGGGTTGCCGTAGAGCGGTTCTGTGCAGAACGAACACCGGTAGGCACAGCCACGGGAGGTCTCGAGCTCACAGATGAGGTACTCGGGGTGGTTGGGATGGTCCTCGACGACGAACGCGCCCCGTCGTGCCCAGCGGGAGACCTCCTCGACGTCCCGCATCCGATCCGAGAAGCCCTCCATCCCGTTCGCGACGAGGTCGTAGGCGGCGGCCTCGACGTCGCCTTTCGCGACGAACTCGAAGTCGAGCCCCCGGCGTTCGGTCTCGGTCGCCCCCTCGTTTCTCTCCCCCACGCCGAACCGGACCGGACCGCCGAGCAGCGTCGTCCCGCCGGCTGCCCAGGCGAGCTCGCGGACCTCGTCGGGTTCGGCGGGGGTCCCGCCGACGTACTTTCCCGGGACGGTCATCCCGCCGACGTAGACCAGCAGGTCGGCGTTCTCGACGTCGTGCCACCGGTGGCCGTCCTCCCGGAGGGCGTCGATCGTGTGGTAGGTGATCCGCGTTTCCGGAACGCCGGCGTCGACGAGTGCCCCGGCGGTGTACCGGGGGTACGTCGAGACGTACGGGGGGACCCCGAAGTGGGCCGGCTCGTCGACGTAGCCGTCGACGATCGTCACGTCGAGACGTTCGGGGTCTACCATGGCCGACGTAGCGCGCCGAGCCCTAAAACGGTGACTACGTCGGCCCGTCGAACGGGCTTCTCGGGCTCCCGTAGTGGACCCCCGCGCTCCCGTCGTCGGCTACCGCGATCCCGGTGTCGTCGAATAGCGCACCTCCACAGTCGGATACCGCGATCCCAGCGTTGATAGCGCTGCCCGCGTTACGATCGTCCATGCCCGCGACGCTCGAGGTCGTCTGCACCGACGACGACTGTACGCTGGATATGTTCGAGTTGCGCTACACCTACGAGATGCCCGACGAGACGACCGTCGAGGACTTCGTCTGCCCGTACTGCGGTCGGACCGATGCTCTGGAGGCGATCGAGCTGTGAGGGAACGTCGGACGCACGTCGGACGATCGTTCACCGTTCCCAAAACCGATATTAACGTCGGACGCTTACGCTGGATCGAACCCATGAGAGACGCGGTTTTCCCGGAATCGTTCCCCACGGCCGTTCCGGTCGGAGGTGGCTCGCGGTGGGGCTGAGAGGGATCGGCAAGTCACTGGGGAAGGGCCTCTACCGGGGGATCGGACACACGAGCGGCCAGCTCCAGGAGATGCGATCGCTAGCCGTCGACGTCCTCGAGGGCGAGGAGTCGTACCTGCTCGTCTTCGACGCCCCCGGCATCGAGCGCGAGGACGTCCAGGTACGCTACGTCGACGGCACGGTGAAGGTCCGCACCGATCGATTTCGCGAACTGTACGACGGCTACGAGATGCGTTTTCCGGGCCGGGGGATGGCTCTGGACGGAGAGGCCGAACTCCCCGAGGACGCCTCCGTCGTCCCCGGCGGCGCGAGCGCCTGGATCGCCGACGACGGCACCCTCCACGTCGAGGTCCCGAAAGCCGACGCCGACGTCGGAACCGACGGTGAGGACGCCGAGGTCGAACTCGGCGACTAGAGGGCCATTCCCTCCCTGATCTCGAAGGACTCCTCGCCGGAGAACCGTCGCGGATCGAACGCCTCGATCCCCGGCCCGCCCAGTATCTCCTCGGCGATCCGTTCGCCGATCGCCGGCGCGCGCATGAGGCCGTGGCCCTGGAAGCCGGTGGCGACGTAGACCCCTTCTCGCCGCCGACCGACCAGCGGATCGCCGTCCGGCGTCGCCGTACAGAGCCCGGCCCAGGCCTCCTGGAGTTCGGGGTTGGCGTCCGGACACCGCTCGGTGACCCGATCGAGCAGCATCGCCGGGAACTCCGGATCCGCCCCGCGCTCGTAGCCGTCCGGATCGGCCGCGACCTCCTCGGTGCCGTCGCCGGCCAGCAGCCCGGCCGGGTGCGGGCGAACGTAGAAGCCGCCGGTCGCGTCGTAACAGATCGGCTCGGGGAGGGTCGCCGACGCCGTCAGCGCCTGGGTCCGGTACGGTTTGACCGCGATCGGGGCATCCGCCTCGGCGAGCAGCCGACCGGTGTGGGCGCCCGCGGCGACGAGGACGGCGTCGACCGTCCGCTCGTCGCCGTCGACGACGACCCGCGGCGGATCGGTCCGGACCGTGACGGCCGATCCAGTCTCCAGGCTCGCGTCCGAACCGGTCGCGGCGGCGGCCAGACAGGCGGTGTACCGCGCCGGATCGGTGTGTCCGGCCGCGCCGGCGATCCCCGCGACCGCGACGTCGTCCGTCCGGAGGGCGGGAAACCGGTCGCCGAGGGCCGGTCCGTCGACCTCGACGGCGACGACGCCCTCCGCTTGCATCCGCTCGACGTCCTCGCGGATCGCCGCCGCCCGGCGGTCGTCGCCCTCCCGTGCGAGCCAGACGTACGGACACTCGACGAACGGGAACGTCTCCTCCCCCGAGAGGCGGCGGAACCGCTCGATCG
The DNA here is from genome assembly GCA_001564115.1 of Natrialbaceae archaeon Tc-Br11_E2g8. GTDB lineage: Archaea > Halobacteriota > Halobacteria > Halobacteriales > Natrialbaceae > Tc-Br11-E2g8. Next base: position 4,658 of record LKNG01000192.1, read on the forward strand.
ACTCCCCGGCGAGTTCGGCGTCGGGCCGGCCGGCGAACGCGGCATAGCAGACCCCGGCTGACCGGCCGCTCGCTCCGCTCGCGACCCCCTCGCGGTCGTAGAGGGTCACTGCGGCGCCCCGGCGAGCGAGGTCGTAAGCCGCCGTCGCGCCGACGGCGCCCGCCCCGACGACGGCGACCTCGAGGCCGTCGCCGTCCATCTCGGCGGGGTCGTCGACGGCAGACAGCTCAGTGGGGTCGCCGTCCATCTCGGCAGGATCGTCGACGGCAGACAGCTCCGCGGGGCCGTCACCGCCCGTTTCGCAGGTCATCGGTGCGGGCGGGGCCAGCAGTCCTCGAGCGGACGGGCGGCCAGCC
>LKNG01000020.1 GCA_001564115.1 Natrialbaceae archaeon Tc-Br11_E2g8
CGACCGACGGCAGCGAGGGTCGGATGTAGCCGACCGACGGGCTGGAGGACAGTCGGGTGAACTTTTGTCCGTCGGCCGCGTTCGCGGGCACATGTACGACCGGATCCTGATCCCGACCGACGGCAGCGAGGGTGCCGAGGCCGCCGCGGAGACCGGACTCGAGCTGGCGGCGGTCCACGACGCGGCGGTCCACGTCGTCTGTGTCGCGGAGACGGGGCCCCTCGACGGCCTCCGGCTGCCGGGCGACGCCGAGAGCGCCGCGGACGCGCTCCGAAGCCGGGCGGCGGAGTTCGCCGACCGGATCGCCGACCGGGCCCGCGAGCGCGGCCTCGAGGTCACGACGGCCACCCCGTCCGGACCGCCCGGACCGGAGATCCTCGACGCGGCGGAGGCGGTGGAAGCCGACCTGATCGTGATGGGGACTCGAGGCCGCAGCGGCCTCCAGCGGGTCGCCCTCGGCAGCGTCACCGACCACGTACTCCGCTTTGGCGACGTCGGGGTGCTGGTCGAGAGTCACCGGGACGAGGTGTAAGGTTCAGGCCGAGCCGTCGACGGGAGTCACTCGAGGCGGTTTATCGCCTGCGTGCGCTTCCCGATCGACCAGCCGACGAGTGCGAGCCCGGAGTAGATTCCGATCGCAGGGAGTGTGTAGGCCGTGGGTACGACCTCGGGTGAGAACCCCAGCGTGTCGAGCCCGGCGGCGGCGAGCAGGGAGAGCAAAAAGAGCGCGGCGCCGACGTCGCCCCCGCGCATGCTCGGCAGCGCCGCCGGCGTCGAGAGCAGCCGACCCAGCGCGTAGAAGACGACCGCGTAGGTCGCCCAGCCGGCGAGCAAGAACGGCGCCACACGGCCCGGACTGTCCGGGAAGTATTCGGAAACGAACCTGATGTGGATCAGGGCGGTGACGAAGGTCGCACTCGCGAGCAACAGGTACAGCGTCGATCGGCTCCGGTCGTCGGTCATCGACGTTCGGGGACGCACGGAGGAGCCGTATAAGTATTCCGTCGCCGACCACACTCAAGTCCCCGCCGTGCGAACTGCCGGCATGGTCAGTCTCCTCTCCGACGACGACGTGGCAACGGTGCTCGACCTCGAGGGGTTGCTCCCGGAGCTCGCTGAGGCGTTCGCCGCCCAGGCCCGCGGAGCGGTCGAACGGCCGGAGCGACCACACTACCCGATGGGTACGGGGCTGGATCCCGACCGACCCGAGCAGCCACTCGGGACGGGGCTGTGTATGCCGGCGTACGTCCACGGCGCCGCCCACGCGGTGACGAAGCTCGCGACGGTCCACGAGGGAAACGCCGACCGCGGGCTCTCGACGGTCAACGCCCACCTCTCGGTCGTCGACGCCCGGACGGGCGAGCCGACTGCGATCCTCTCCGGCAACCGGATCACGAACGCCCGGACGGGTGCGATCGCCGGCCTGGCGGCCCGCGAGCTGGCACTCCCCGGGCCGGTCGACCTCGGGGTGATCGGCGCCGGCCGGCTCGCACGCTGGGGGACGCGGGCGATCGCGACGGCGACCGACCTCGAGACCGTCCGGGTGTACTCCCCGAGTGACTCCCGGATCGCGTGTGCCGAGGAGCTCGCCACCGAGCTCGGGGTCGACGCGCGTCCGGTGGAACGCCCCCGCGAGGCCGTCACCGACGCGACGGTCGTCCTGACGGCGACCACGAGCACGGAGCCGGTGTTCCCCGGGGAGGCCCTCTCGCCTGGGGCGCTCGTCGTCGCACTCGGTGCCTACACCCCCGAGACCCGCGAGCTCGACGACGTGACCGTAGAGCGAGCCACACGGGTGTTCGCCGACGTCCCCGAGGAGGCCCGCGAGACCGGCGACCTGCGCGGCCATCCCGAACTCGCCGTCTCGCCGTTCGGGGAGCTGTTCGCCGGCGATACCGGTCGGATAGACGACGGCGAGATCCTCGTCGTCGCGAGCGTCGGGACGGCGACCCTCGACGCGGCGACCGCCGCCTACGTCGTCGAACGGGCCCGCGAGGCCGGCGTCGGCGAGGAATTCCCGCTCTAGTCTCCGGCTCGTCCCGCCGCCGGGAGCCGGCCGAACCCGAATCGGCCACGAGCTTCATAACCGACCTGGAACAACTCCCCTCGGAGGACGAATGACGCCGAGGACGTCGGTCTCGTCTCGCTCGCCGCAGCCGTCCCGCCGAGCGGCGGCTCACGGAGGTCGATGGCCGTGAGCGAGCCGATGCTCGATCGGCTCACCGACCCCTTCTTCGCCGTCGGCGACGACTGGCGGTTCAGCTACCTCAACGGCCCCGCGGCGGCGTTGCTCGGCGGCTCTCGCTCGGAGCTGCTCGGCCGGGCGATGTGGGATGCGCTGCCCGATGCGGTCGAAACCCAGCTCCCGGAGGCGCTGTACGACGCGATGGACGACGGCGGCCAGCTCACCTTCGAGCTGTACCACGGCGAGGTCGACCGGTGGTTCGAGACCCGGGCGTACCCCTCGGAGACGGGACTCTCCGTCCACATGCGGGACGTGACCGACCGCCGGGAACGTCGGTCGACGCTCGCCCGCCAGGGGGCGATACTCGAGGCCGTTCGGGACGGTATCGTCACCCTCGACGCGGAAAACCGGATCCTCTCGGCCAACGAGACGATCGAGCGGACCCTCGAGGTCGACGCCGACGAGCTCGTCGGCGAACACGTCGAGGCGCTGCTCGAGCGTGCCGGCGTCGACGTCACCGCGGCGATCGAGCTCGGCCGGGCGATCGGCGACGTCGATCTCGGAATCGCACCCCAGCGCCGTGTCGAGGTCGAGTTCACCGACGCGACGGGGAGCCCGCGGGTCGGCGAGGTGCGACTGGTCCCCGTCGACTTCGGCGAGGCGAGCCTCGCCGCCGTCGTCCGTGACGTCACCGACCGCCGGGAGTACGAGCGGGTCGTCGGCTCGCTCCACGAGATCACGCGGTGGCTGCTCGACTCGGAGGACCCCGAGGAGATCTGTGCGATCGCCGTCCACGCCGGCAGCGACCTCCTCGGATTGCCGATGGGGGGGATCTGGCTGCTCGACGAGGAACGCGGCCACCTCGATCCGGTGGCGGCGACCGCGACTGCCCACGAGGAGCTCGGCGGTCTCCCGCGATTTCGGCGTGGCGAGGGGCTCGTCTGGAACGTGTTCGAACGAGGCGAACTCGCCCGGTACGACGACCTCCGGGAGGTCGAGGGGCTGTACGATCCGTCTATGCCGATCCGTTCCCAGATCGTCGCCCCGATCGGCGATCACGGCGTGCTCGTGACCGCCTCGACCGAGCCACAGGCGTTCGACGCGACCGACGTCGACCTCCTCTCGACGCTCGCCGAAAACATCCGTGCGGCCCTGAACCGGACCGACCGCGAGCGGGTGCTCCGGGAACGGACCGACCGGCTCGAGCGCCGGACCGACCGGCTCGAAGCCGTCGCCGATCTGCTCTCGACGGAGCTCGAGGACAGCCTTCTGGCGGTCGAGGAGGCACTCGACGAGGGCGACGCCGACGGGAGGGCAGTAGAGGACGCCAGACGGACGCTCGACCGCGCGGAGCGGCTCCTCGCGGACGTCCGGGAGTTCGCGGCCACCGCGACGGCCGTGGGGCCACGGACGAGGATCGATCTCGGTGCGGCCGTCGAGGCCGCCGTCGACGAGTCGGCACTCGAGCCCGCGTCGGTCATCGTCGAGGATCGGGCGACGCTGCGGGCCGATCCGGACCGGTTCGCCCACCTGCTCGAGACCGTCCTCGACGACGCGGCCGTCCTGGCGGACGAGGAGGTGGTCGTTCAGGTCGGGCTGCTCACACCCGAGGGGCCCGTCGACGAGCCGCGTGGTTTTTTCCTCCGGCACGACGCCGGAGGGGCCGCCGTGGCCGGTGAGCAGCCGCGGACGGACGTCGTCGGCGGCGAGGAGGAGCCGCGGACGGACGTCGCCGGTGGCGAGGAGGAGCCGCGGACGGACGTCGCCGGTGGCAAAGAGGAGCCGCGGACGGACGTGGATACGTCCCCCCGGAACGCGGACGGTCTCGGGGTGGCCGTCGCGGAGGCGATCGCCGAGGCTCACGGCTGGACGGCGACCGTCGAACGGACCGGTGTCGGCCAGACGCGGTTCTCCGTCAGGAACGTGGTCACGATAGAGCGAGCGTCGGCTACCGGCGGCTGACGCCGTGGGCTTCCGCGCTGGCCGTCACTCCCGTTCGATCGTCTCCCGGGTAACGTCCCGACAGAGCCGATCACAGACCCCCTGCTCGAGGAGCTCCTCGACCGTTCCCTCGACGGCCGTTCGGACGACGGCCAGCCGGTCCTCGAGCCGGGCGTACTCCCGGCTCGCGCGTAACTCGACGTCCGACTTTCCCTCCTCGAGCAGTGCCTTCTTTGACGCCAGCGAGAAGAACTCCTGGAGCTGGTCGTCGTACGTCGACCGCAACACCAGTCCGTCGATGATCGCGTGTAGCTCCTCCTCGGAGACGGGTTTGACGAGGTAGTCGTCGAACCCCATTCCGACGATGTCGAAGTCCGGTTCGACCGCCGTCACCATCGCGACCCGACAGTCTAGCCCGCGTTCCCTGATGACCTCGAGGACGTCGTCCCCCGAGAGCTCCGGCATCATCCGGTCGAGCAACACCACGTCGATCTCGTCGTCGATCGCCTCGATGGCCTCCTCGCCGCTGTGGGCCGTCTCGACCGTGTGCCGGCCGGCGAGCCAGGACGCGTAAAGCCCCGCTAAGTCCGGTTCGTCCTCGACGATCAGTACGTGTGTGGTCTCGTCCATTCGGGCTCCGAACGCGAGCGTTCGTCGGTACTGTTCGCGCGTGACCCATCAAGATACCGGAACCAGCGGCCCGTCGGCGGTTCGTTCGACCGAGACGCCCGGCCGGCCGCTCGGGGCCGGTTCACAGAATATCAAGGCGGATGCCACGGGGCTTGACCCCGAGGCAGTTGACCCGAACGGTGCGACCCGTGGTGTATGAACCTGCTACCGGCCGGTAATACATCCTTTATTTCGCAGTTACCCGCGATAACGTCCGACCCGTCAGCCGGTTTCGAACGGTCCGGACATTCGTTAAATTCTGAATAAACTACCACAAATAGTTCTATTTCAGAGTGTTCTTACGTTTATCACATGGAAAAGTTTATAGAGTAAACCCCTCGTTGACCGGTCGCATGTCGATCGATCCGTGCGGTCGAGACGATGGCGACTCGAGCAAACCTGGTAATCGGCAGTTGACGCGACGGGCTTGTCTCGGCTCGCTCGCGGCGGTCGCCGCCACCGGGGTCGGCGGCGTCGCCTCGGCGACGGACGAGTACGAACTCGTCGAGCTCTCCCCCGGCGAGCGCCACCACGTCGAGATCGAGGGCGGTGACTCCCTCGAGAACGTTCTCTACGACCAGACGGCCGAGGGCTCCCAGGTCGTGATCAGTGCCCGTGGGGCCGACTGGACGATCCGGAACGTGGGCGTCGCGGGCCCGAACGTCGGCCACGGCGCACAGTTCGGCGTTGCGGACACCGGCGGCGGCACGTCGACCATCGAGAACGTCTACCTCGGGGACGGTGCGATCGACGCCCACCGGACCGGCCTGGGGATCTGGGTCGCGCCGGACCACCGCGGCGTCCTCGAGATAGAACGGGTGAACGTCCAGGGGATGGGGGACAACTCGTTTTACTGCTCGGCGCCGGGATCCGACGGCGAGGTCCACATCGACTCGTGTTACTCGAAGGATTCCTGGGTCGCTCACTACCGGCTCGCCCGCGGCTCGGTCACGAACTCCGTCGCGGTCAACACGTCCGCGGGACGGGACGGCCGCGGGCTCTGGGCGTGGGCCCCGGGACCAGTCGAGGTGGAGGGCTGTTCGTTCGCGATGAACGGCCGGCACTTCTCGTTCGACGTCGGCGCGAACAACAGCGCCTCGCAGGTGCGGGTCGTCGACACCGAGTACGACACCGGACGCGACGGCGGTTCGACGGTCAACGGCGCGCTCGACCTCCGTTCGGGTAACGGCACCGATCCCGTAGACGAGGTGCCCGACGGCTGCCCGACGACCGCGGAGGAGGCCGCCGGAGGCGACGAGACACGGGTCTGGTCGCCGTTCGTCGGCCGTCGCCACTAGGGGCGTCGGTCTCCGGCGTCACCGCTGGCCCGGCGCTCCGACGCGTCGCGCTGACCCGGCCCTCCACCCGCCCCCGCTGGCTCGACTCCCCACCAATCCCCACAGACTCTGCTTTTCACTCGCCGGCTCGGCCCTCCTCTCGCCACCGTCAGCTATCCACCCGTCGCAGCCACCGACGACTCCCCGTCCTCTCCTTTCTGATCCGGCCGGCGTCCGGCGCTCAGTTCGGTCACAGAGTGAGGGCGTCGTCGGCCGCGTTCCGGAGCGCGTCCGAGCGGCCGTAGCTGCCCGGGGCGATCGCGACCGTCCCGACGCCGACGCTACCGGCGTACTCGAGAACCGGCTTGAAGTCGGTGTCCCGTGAGGCGATCGCGAGCGTGTCGAGCCGTCCCTCCGCGAGCGCCGCGGTGGCGTCGACGGCGAGTTTCACGTCGACGTCCCCGCTGGTGACGACGACCTCGAATCCCCGTGCCTCGGCGGCCCGGACGAGCCCGGGCGTGGCGTGCTCGTCGAGGTAGAGCCGCCGGACGCCGGTCCGGCCGAGCCCGTCTCCGACCCGTCTGAGCTCGTCGAGGTCGACGTCGAACTCCTCGCGGAAGACGTTCGGTCCGTCGACGAACAGGCCGACGGTCCGCGTGTCGGTACCACCGAGCCGCCGACGGATCCGATCGAACATGCCGGTCGCTTCTCGGCGTCCGGGCATAGCGCTGACGGAAGCCGGCGGGCGGACGTTCGCGGGCGATTCGTCCGGCCCGGCGGACGATTCAAGTGGGTCGTCCGCGTACCCGGGGGTGTATGACGATCGCCAGCGAGCTCAGGGAGGCGATGGATGACGGACGGGAGGAGCTGATCGCCGTGCTCGCCGAGCACCGGCTCGTCCCCGAGCTGGCGGGGACGTCGAGCTCGTCTCTCCTCGGAGACTCCGCCGTCCCCAAGTTCGAACTCGTCTCGCGCGGGGAGAGCGACGAGGCACAGCACGTCGACCGACAGACCGGGAAGCTCGTCCTCGATACGCTGGGCGTGAGCTCCGAGGAGGAGTGTGAGTCGGTCGTCGAGGAGATCACCGGCCACGACGCCTGGGAGTGAGGATCGTCGGCCACGACCGTGGGATAATATATACGTCCACGGGCGAGAGCGACGGGTAGATGCGCGCCTTTCGGATCGCCTACGACGGGACCGGCTACCACGGCTTCCAGCGCCAGCCCGACGTCCCGACCGTCGAGGACGCGATCTTCGACGCCCTCCGGGAGCTGGGGATCCTCTCGGCCGACGTCCCGAAACCGTCGGGGTACGCCGCCGCCGGGCGGACCGACGCCGGCGTCTCGGCGCTGGCCCAGACCGTCGCGTTCGAGTGCCCCGACTGGCTCACCCCGCGCGCTCTCGACGCCGAGCTGCCGGCGGACGTCGGGGCGTGGGCGAGCGCCGACGCCCCGGCCGACTTCCATGCCACCCACGACGCGAGCCGTCGGGAGTACACCTACCACCTCTACGCACCCTCCGCCGACCGGCGTTCCACGGACGGCGAGGCGACCGGCTCCGACGACTCCCCGACTGGGGGTCCACTCTCGGCGACGATCGACGACGACCGGTTCCGGGCCGCCCTCGAGGCGCTCTCCGGACGGCGGGACTTTCACAACCTGACGCCCGACGAACGGGGGACGGTCCGGTCGCCGACCCTCGAGGCGAGCCGCGAGGGCGAGTACCTCATCGTGACGGTGACCGCGGACGGCTTCGCCCGCGAGCTCGTCCGCCGTCTCGTCTCGCTCGCCCGGTCGGTCGGCACGGGCGAGGAGCCCGTCGGGAAGGTGGCGCGCACGCTCTCCGCGGAACCCCTGCCGGGCCACGAGGGAGTCGCCCCCGCGGCGCCCGAGCCGCTCGTGTTGACCGACGTCGAGTACCCCGACCTCGAGTTCGTCGCCGACGAACGGGGGGCCGAACGCGTCCGGACCGTCTTCGGGGAGCTGGAGGTCGAACGGACGACCGGCGCGCGGGTCGCCGGCTGCCTCCGCGAGGGGGTCCCGCGGTGATCGACCGGACGGCGAGCCCACGCTGATCGAACGCACGACGACGCCCGAACCGAGGCCACGTGACGGCGGCCGAATAGACGTCACGCGGTGACGCCCGAACCGAGGCCACGTGACGGCGGCCGAATAGACGTCACGCGGTGACGCCCGAACCGACGCCAACGAGGAGCCGCCGGGACTGTCCACGGGGCGTGGCGGGACTACAGGTGGCTCTCGATCGTCTCGGCGGTCTTGGGCCCGACTCCCGGCACGCTCTCGAGTTCTTCCCGGCTCGCCCCGCGGACGTTCTCGACGCTGCCGAACCGACCCAGAAGCCGCTTTCGCGTCTCCGGGCCGACCCCGGGAACGCCGTCCAGCGCCGTCGACACCTCGTCGCGGACGCTCCCGTGGTACTGGAGCGCAAAGCGGTGTGCCTCGTCGCGGACCCGCTGGAGGAGATGCAGCTGTGGGGCGTCGTCGGGCCAGTCGAACGTCCGGTCGGGCGTGATCGTCCGTTCGTCGGCTTTCGCCAGCGCCACTGCGGGGATCGTCCAGCCGACGGCTTCGAGGGCCTCTCGTGCCGCCTCGAGCTGGCCACGGCCGCCGTCGATCACGAGCAGGTCCGGGTCCGGCCGATCGTCCCGGCCCTCGACGGCCCGCCGGGCGCGCCACTCGAGTAACGTCCGCATGTTGGCGTAGTCGTCGTTCTCGTCGGCCAGCTTCTTCCGGCGGTAGGCGGACTTCTCGGGGTCGCCGTCGACGAAGGTCACGTCGCTGCCGACCGCCGCCCGTCCGCCCGCGTGGGAGACGTCGAACCCCTCGATCCGGGCGGCCGACTCCAGCCCGAGTGCCTCCGCCAGGGCGGCACACTCCTCGCGCCGGCCGACGTTCCGGCGGGCGTTTTTCAACGCGAGGTCGACGAGCGTCGCCTCTCGGCCGGCGCCGGGAACCCGGACGTCGACGCCCTCCGCCTCGAGCCAGGCGCTCACCTTCCCGTCGCCGTGGTGTTCGGGCAGGAGGATGGCTTCGGGCAGCTCGCGTTCGGCGTAGTACTGGACGAGAAAGGCCGTCAACACGCCGGGAACGCCCTCGCCGCCGTCGGGGGCCGAGAGCGGGTGTCGGTCCCGCTCGACGAGCTTGCCCCCTTCGGCGCGGAGGCGGGCGACCGTCGCCCCGTCGCCCTCGATGGCGACCCCGAGGACGTCGACGGTCCGCTCGTCGCCGACCGACCGGACCGCGTCGGCGCCGCCGCCGTGGAACGACTCGACGGCCGCGAGCCGATCCCTGAGGTTCGCCGCGCGCTCGAAGTTCCGCTCGGCGGCGGCGGCCTCCATCCGCCGGGAGAGTGGATCGGCGAGCACCCCAGTTTCGCCCTCGAGGAACCGCTTCACCCGCTCGACGTCCTCCCGGTAGGAGTCGAGGTCGATCTCTCCCGTACAGGGGGCGGTACAGAGTCCCATCTCGTAGTCGAGACACGGACGTACGCGTCCGGCGTACTTGTGATCCGTGCACGACCGGATCCCGTAGCTCTCCCGGAGTGCCTTCACCACCGTCTCGACCCGTCCCTTGTCGGTATATGGGCCGTAGACGGTCGCCGACTCCGCCGGGTCGCGGGTCACCTCGATCCGTGGCGCCTCGCCGGCGGTCAGCTGGACCATCGGGTAGGACTTGTCGTCTTTCAGCCGGACGTTGTACCGCGGCCCGTGACGTTTGATCAGGTTCGCCTCGAGGAGAAGTGCCTGGGTCTCGGTGTCCGTGACGGCGATCTCGAGCTCGTCGGCGCGGTCGACCATCCGGCGGATCCGCTCGCTTCGGGGGTCGGCGTACGACCGCACCCGCGAGCGCAGGTCGACCGCCTTCCCGACGTACAGCGTCGTCTCGCCCTCCCGGAACTGGTAGACCCCCGGCTCGCGGGGGAGCTCGCCCGCCCGCTGGCGGAGCCGGTCGACGTCCATCGGCCGTCTCTAGCGGACCGACGGCTTTGAGCCTGACGTCGTCGTCTCGTCGGCGTCCGGCCCCACTGCCGACTCGAGGGCGGTCCGCGCCGGCGGATCCGATCGATCGACCGGAACCGTCAGCTCCCCGCCGCTGTGGACCCGGATGACGAGCCGTCGTCCTCGCGAGCGGCGGTACTGGTGGGCGAACGCCAGCGCGGCGACCGCGGCGAGCAACCCGAGAAAGACCACGAACGCGTCGACGAGCGTCGCCAGCGTCTCGATCGCCCCAGCGCGTCGTCGATTCCGGTGGCAGTCGGCGTCCCCTCGGCGTCGATCGGCGAGGGAATCAGCTCCCGGAATTCGGAACGGACGGCGACGACGGCGACGGCCCGGAGGAGCCGACGGAGTCCCACAAAGGTTTAACTCCACACGAGACTTCGTCCTTCTCGAGAGGACAGATGTCACCGGAGGATTCCGACGACCGACGGACAGACGAAGAGTCGAGCGCGGACGACACAGACCGGACGCCGGAGGACGTCCACGATCCGGACTCGGAGGGGCCCGTCGAACGTGCCGCCGTCGACGCAGCCGAGGAGCTCGACGCGCGGATCGTCGACCTGCTCTCGTGGATCCTCGATACGGAGACCAGAGCGAAGATCTACGTCTTCCTGCTCGCGAATCCTGCGAGCACCTCCGAGGAGGTCGCGACGGGGACCGGTCTCTACCCCAGTACCGTCCGGGAGGCGCTCGCTGAGCTCCACGACGAGGATCGCGTCGACAGGGAGAAACGCGAGAGCGACGGTGCGGGGAACAACCCCTACGAGTACACCGCGATCCCGCCGAGTGAGCTCGTCGGCGGCGTCGCGGATCAGGTCCAGCGGGAGCTGAACACGATCTTTTCCCTCGACCGGCTCCTCGAGCGCGAGACGGAACCGTTCGACGTGGACGCCGAGCCGGTGACGATAACGGTCGACGAGGCACCCGGTGGCGTCGAGTCGGACGACGATGTGGACGACGGCCACGTGGATGACGACGTAGATACCGGGGCGGGCGACGACGCTGACGCAGACGACGGCCATACCGACGGCGACGTGGACGCAGAGACGGACGGGGACGAGGATCGCGAGTAGACGGTACGGTCGAACGTTCAGTCCCGGCCGGCCGAGACAATGCCGAATCGGCCCGGGCGGTTTCACGGCCAGAACCGAGAGCTCGATCGTCGCCTCCGCCGATTGGCAAACCGTTTTGCCCCCATGTACCAAACGCGGGGATAGCGGATGAGCTCACATCACACACCGGAGACGGAGGCCCGGAACCGACCGAAAAGAAACGGTGCCACCGGAGGACGACGATGACCGATGAGCTTCCACCGGTCTACGGCGGCGAGATCCTGCACGTCCACCTCGACAGCGGCGAGGTCGAACGCGAGTCGATCGATCCCCGGGACGCCCGCCGGTTCCTCGGCGGTAACGGCTTCGCAGCCAGACTGGTCCACGACCACGTGCCGCCGGAGGCGGGGCCGTTCGATCCCGAGAACGTGCTCGCGTTCACCGTCGGGCCGATGAACCTGACGCCGTTTCAGTCGACCAGCCGCGGCGTCGTCGGTTTCGTCAGCCCGATGACCGACGGCTTCTTCGACAGCACGTTCGGCGGCACGTTCCCGCGGGCCCAGAAGTCGACGGGGTTCGAGGCGATCGTCCTCCACGGGCGGGCCGAGGAGCTGTCCTACGTCCACGTCAGCGAGGACGGAGCGGAGCTGAAGCCCGCGACCGACCTCGCGGGCGCCGAGACGTACGACACCTGCGAGCGGATCCGCGAGCGGGAGGGCGAGGGGTACGACACCCACGTGATCGCCGCCGGCCCGGCCGGGGAGAACCGCGTCCGGTACGCCTGTCTGCTACACGACTCGAAGATCCGGGAGGGGGTCGCCGGCCGCGGGGGCAGCGGGGCGGTACTCGGCTCGAAGAACGTCAAGGCCGTCGCGATCCGCGAGGGGGAGTTCGAGCCAGAACTCGCCGACGAGGACGGGCTCCGCCAGCTCGCCGGCTCCCGGATGGGGCCGCTGATGGAGGGCACCGAGATGCTCCAGGAGTACGGCACCAGCGGGCTGGTGAACCCGATAAACGAGATGGGGAAACTCGGCGAGTCGAACAACCGCCGCGAGCAGGCCGCCGACGAGGACGCGGAGGCGATAAGCGGCGAGACCCTCCGTGCGGAGTACGTCACCGAGGACACAACCTGTGCGAACTGTGCGGTCCGGTGTGGGAAACGCGTCTCCGTCGAGGCCGAGGGGATCACCGCGGCGAAGATCCCCGAGTTCGAGAGCCTCTTTGCGACCGCGTCGATGCAGGAGACGTACGACATCGAACGGGTGATCACCTCGAACGACCTCTGTGACCGTCTCGGGATGGACACGATCAGCTGGGGCGTGACCGTCGCGTTCGCCCGGGAGTGTTACGCTGAGGGGCTGATCTCGGAGGACGCCTCCGAACACCTCGAGTTCGGCGACGCCGACGGGCTCGTCGAGCTGGCCCGGGAGACCGCCCACCGAGAGGGGATCGGCGACGACCTCGCGGAGGGCTCGTTCCGGATGGCCGAGGCGCTCGAGGGGAACTCGAGCAGCTATCTCCACGGCTCGAAGGGCCTCGAGTTCGCCGCCCACTCCCCCCGCGGGCTGAAGGGGATGAGCATCGGCTACGCGACCTCCACGCGCGGGGGCTCTCACCACGATACCCGGCCGACTCGCCAGTACGACGGCGAACACGACGAGACCACCGAGGGAACTCCCGAGTTCGCCGCCCGCTCTCAGCACTTCACCGCGCTCGGGGACTCGCTAACCCAGTGTCGGTTCGTCAGCGAAGGTGGCTGGGGAACGGATATCACCGAGGAGTACCGCGACGCCCTCGCCGCGGCGACCGGCTGGGAGCTCTCGACGGCGGAGGTCGAGGAGATCGGCGAACGGATCTACAACTTAGAACGGCTCATCAACGTCGAACGCGGCGTCGCGAGCCGGGAGGCCGACACCCTCTCCGAGCGGGTGATGAGCGAGCCGATCCCCGACGGACCGGCCGAGGGGATGTACTGCCCGCCCGAGGAGCTCGAGGCGATGCTCGATGAGTACTACGCGTTCCGTGGCTGGGACGACGACGGCGTCCCGACCGCCGAGACGCTCGACCGGCTCGGGATGGCCGAGTTCGCCTGACCGCAGACACGCCCGAGACGGTCGAATCCGCCTGACTACCACCGCCCGGGCCGGACGAGTTCGCCTGCCACCGACACGCTATTCACACCCGGCTGCGTGGGTCCGGCCATGAACGACCAGGTAGTCGATCCCGAGTTCGCCGACGAGCTGATCACCGTCTGCCGGACGGTCGTCGGGGACGAGCTGCGCAGTGTCACCTACTTCACCGACGAGGAGGTGGGGCAGCTGTACCTCCGCTCGGACCTCGATCGGACGGCCGACCTCGTCGGCTTCGCCGAGCTCGAACGCGGGGGCTTTCGGGCCGATCAGCTGTACCGGGACAGCCAGCTCGGCGAGTACCACGCGACGGTTCGGATGTTCGACAACGGCTACCTCGCGCGCGTCATCGCCGGCGAACACGGCGTCTGGGTCACCACCGACTCGATGTCGATGGAGCGGTTCGAGGAGCTCTCGACCGCCCTCAAACGATCCCTCGCCGGGTGAGTCGGCCGGCTGACGAGCGCCGGGATCCATGCCGTTATGTGCCACGAGGCCCCACCTCCGGACGGAATGGACGTGGATCTCTCCCGGCTGACCGCCCACCTCGAGGCGGAGGGTATCGACGGCTACCTCATCGACGACGACTCCGCGGATCCCGATCAGCGGTACGTCTCGGGGTTCGACGCCCCGGACCCGTACCTGACGCTCGTCGACGGCGACGGGGTCCACCTGCTCGTCTCCGGGCTCGAGTACGGCCGCGCCAGGAAGGAGGCGAACGCGGACACCGTGAGTCGGCTCTCGGCGTACGACTACCGGTCACGTCTCGCCGAGTACGGTTCCTACGAGGGCCGGATCCGGACCGTCGCGGCCTTCCTCGCGGATCGCGGGGTCGAGTCGATCGCCGTCCCGACCGGCTTCCCGACGGGGACGGCAGACGGGCTTCGCGAGCGGGGCGTCTCGGTCGGCGTCGAACCCGACGGGATCGTCGAGGCTATCCGGGCTAAAAAGACCGACGAGGAGGTCACACACATCCGACGGACCCAGCGAGCCAACGAGGCCGCGATGGCCGTCGCCGAGGGGTTGATCGGTGGCGCCGAGATCCGGGAGGGAGTCCTCCACCACGGCGGCGAGGTGCTGACGAGCGAACGGGTCAAGGAGGCGATCGAGGTCGAGTTGCTCGGTCACGGCTGTGGGCTCGACGACACGATCGTCGCCTGCGGGGCCGACGCCGCCGACCCCCACGACCGGGGAAGCGGGCCGCTCGAGGCCGGCGAGGCGATCGTCGTCGACGTCTTCCCGCGGGACAAGACGCAGGGGTACTTCGCCGATATGACCCGGACGTTCGTCCGCGGCGAGCCGAGCCCGGAGATGCGTCGCCGGTACGAGGCGACCCGGGAGGCCCACGAGGCGGCGCTCGCGGCCGTCGAACCGGGCGTTACGGGTGCGGCGGTCCACGACGTCGTCTGTGACGTCTACGAGGAGGCCGGCTACGCCACCCTCCGGAGCGATCCGGACGCCGAGACCGGCTTCATCCACGGCACCGGTCACGGCGTCGGGCTCGCGATCCACGAGGCCCCGACGATCTCCTCGGCCGGCGAGGAGCTCGAGCCCGGACACGTGATCACGATCGAGCCGGGGCTCTACGATCCGGCCGTCGGCGGCGTCAGGATCGAGGACCTCGTGGTCGTCCGGGAGGACGGCTACGAGAACCTCACCGAGTATCCGATCTCGATCGAGCCGCGTTCCGACCGGTGAGCTGCGGACGTGCCGACCGGTGAGCTGCGGTCGAACTACCTGCCTGCGCGGGCCGCCGGAGAAACCGACGCTCTCACTGGCCGTGAACGTCCGACGCTCTCACCGGCTGTGAACCACCGACGACGACTTGTTCGTTCGGCCCCTCTTCTCGTGGGTGCCCCCGCCACCGCGGACGGACGGAGTCGACGGTGAGCGTGGCCTGCTCGCCTCGCTGCTCCGGGCGTTGCTCGCGACGCTGCTCGTCCTCTCGATCGTCCTCGCGGGTGTCCTGCTCGCGATTCCCACACTCGACGTGCCGTGGACGCCCGAGGGGGTCGAGGAGCCACGCCTCCCGGTCGATCTCGGGGAATCACCGCCTGCCGAAAACGCGTCGACCGACGACAACGCTGTGGCCGATTCGACCAGTTCGACGTACGAGGCCGACTCGGGGACGATCCACTCGGGGACCGTCGAACGGCTGGTCGAGGCGGAAGTCGACGACCGGCGGGCCGAACACGGCCTCGACCCCCTCGAACACGACGGCACGGTCGCCGCCGTCTCGCGGGCCCACAGCGTCGACATGGCCGAACGGGAGTACTTCTCACACACCAACCCCGACGGCGAGGATCCGATGGATCGGTTCGCCGCCACCGCGAACTACTGTCGGGCCTACGGCGAGAACATCGCGATGACCTGGATCGACCGCGACGTCCGCGGCGACGACGGCGAGGTCAGCAACCACGGCACCGCCGAGGAGCTCGCTGTCGGCCTGGTCGACGGCTGGATGGACTCCCCACCCCACCGGGAGGCGATCCTCACCGAGGGGTGGGATCGTGGCGGCGTCGGCGTTCACCTGACCGAGGACGGGCGGGCGTTCGCGACGCACAACTTCTGTGAACTCCGGTGACGACCCCGGGGTCCGGACTCACCCCTCGCCGACGACGACCGCGAGGAGGTAGATGGCGATGGCGACGACGACGATCGTCGCCCCCGGTCGCAGACCGTAGCTCCAGGAGAGGCCGATCCCCGAGAGCACCGAGGCGACGCCGACGAGCACCGAGCCGTAGAGCGCGGACCCGAAGCCGTCGAGGACGAGCGAGGCGGCGGCCGCCGGCACGACGAGCATCGCGGCGACGAGGATCACCCCGAGGATCTGCATCGCGCCGACGACCACCACGGCGGTCAACACGACCAACAACCCGTTGTATCCGGAGACGTTCAGCCGGGCGACGCGTGCGGCCTCCTCGTCGAAGGTGATGAAAAGCAACGGCTTGTAGGCGACGGCGACGGAGCCGACGACGGCGGCGGTCAGCAGGGCCATAAGCGCCACGCTCCGGTCGTCGGTGATCGAGATGTTCCCGAACAGATAGCCGGTGATGTCGACGAACGCGAAGCCGCCGCCGAGGTCGATGAGCAGGGTTCCGACCGCGAAGCTGCCGGTGAGCACGATCGCGATCGGGACGTCGCCGTGGCTCGCGGTCCGGTCGACGAGCGCCTGGACGCCGAGGGCGCCGACGATCGCCACGAGGACGGCGACGAGCAACAGCCGGACGTCCCAGCCGGAGACGCCGAAAAAGAGCGTCCCGAGGGCGACGCCGGCGAACGCCGTGTGTGCGAGCGTCTCGCCGATCAGCGCCATCTCCCGGTGGATGAGGAACATCCCGATGACCGGACCGGCGATCCCGACGAAGACGCCGGTGGTTACCGTGTTCCAGAGGAAGCCATAACAGCCGAACTCCGAGCCGACGGCCCGGCTCGCCAGACAGCCGTACTCGAAGAAGGCCGCGGGCATCACGCCGACGGCGATCGGGACGAACACCGCGAGGACGACGGCGGCCAGCGTCGCCACCCCCGCGCGCAACGCCGCGTCGACCGTCGTCATCGGCCGGCGACGGCCGTCGCCGCGGGTGGACGGCCTCATCTCGCCCCCAGCGCCTTCGCGAACGCCGGCAGGGTGAGCTCCTCCATCTGGCCGAGGTAGTCGCCGTACCCCTCCTCGCGCCACTCCTCGAGGTAGCTCTCGGCGGCCGACACCATCGCCGTCCCGACGTCGCCGTCGGCCTCCTCGGCGATCGCTTCGGCGTAGCGGTCGCCGTCGAACGGATCGTAGAGGACGTACTCGATGCCCCGCTCCTCGACGAGGTCGACGGCCGCGGCGATGTCGGCGCTCGAGGGCTCGTCGTCCGGGGAGAGCCCGACCGGCGTGTGGACCTCGAAGCCGTGGCGTCTCCCGAGGTGGGCAAACGAGTCGTGTCCGGCCAGTACGGCGACGTCGTGCTCGCGGTCGACGAGACGGTCCTGGAACTGTCGGTGGAGCCCCTCCAGGCGGTCGACGTACGCCGCGGCGTTTCGCTCGTACCGGTCGGCGCGTTCGGGGTCGAGTTCCACCAGCCCGTCGCGGACCGTCCGGACGGCCGTCGTCGTCGAGAGGGGATCGGAGAAGAACTTCACGTCGACGAGCCCGTGGTCTCTCGACGCCTCCTCCCCGGTCTCTTCTACGTCCACCCCGATCGGTTCGCTCTCCCAGACGACCGACCCCGCCTCCCGGAGTTCGAAGACGAGCAGGGTCCGACCCTCCTCGAGGCCGTCGATCCTGACGTCCGCCCCCTCGGCGGCGAGCTCGACCGTCTCCGGCGCGTCGGGGGCGATCCGCGCGGAACCCTGATACGGGGAGCCAGACCCCAGCGGAAACGGCTCGCCGCTCCCGTCGACAAAGCGGGTGCCGAGCCGACGGGATCCCCCCGGGGGGACCGCTGGCAACTCGCCGTGCCAGTGGTCGAAGTGGTGGTGGGCGACGACGTTCTCGTGCCGGCGGTCGATCACTTCCAGTTCGGCGACGGGACCGTGCTCGTGATCCGGGTCGAACTCGTGGTCCGTGTCGTGTCCGTTGTCCGAGTCGTGGTCCGCGTCGTGTCTGCTGTCCGAGTCGTGGTCCGCGTCGTGTCCGCTGTCCGAGTCGTGATCCGCGTCGTGCTCGTGATCCGGCTCGTGTCCGTTACCCGAGCCGTGGTTCTCGCGGTCGTCGTGATCGTCGCCGTACGCGATCGGTTCGATCCCCTCGAGGGCGTCGATCAACGCCACCTCGTCGGCGTAGTTCGCATCGATCTCGCGGGCGGCTTCCTCCGCCCACGGCTGGAAGCCGTCGGCGTCGAGGTAGACGAACGCCTCCGCCTCGAGAATCTCGGGTAAGAGGTCGGTCCGTGGCTCCCAGCCGTGGCCGTGGCCCTCGGCCGGCACGGCGTTCTCGACGGAGAACCCCTCGCCGGCGACGTTCCGGGCGAACTCCGCCAACGTAAAGAAAGACGCGAATACCGTCGGCCCGTCCGTGCCGGAGTCGTCGCCGAGACAGCCAGCGAGGCCGCCGAACGCCAGCGACGCGCCGGCCGCGAGGGTCGACCGGCGGCTCTGGGACGTCATGGTATGATAACAGCCACAGAAAGTATTATACCTATCGGAAATCCGTCAACCGTGCGGAGCCCGTCCGGACCGACGCGCTGGTCAGTCGGCGTTCCGCTCCGATCGAGCGCTGCCCCACTCCCCCGGAGCGCCTCACCGCTCCTCCGGCCTGCCGTCGACGGTCCAGTGGAGGACGACGCCGCCGTCGAGCCGGTCCACGTCCGCGAGCTCGAGGTCTGGGAACCGATCGAGGAAACCGTCGCCGTCGGCGAGCGTCGGCGCGTCCCGCCCGCCGATGAGCTGCGGGCCGACGAACGTCGAGAGCCGGTCGACCAGGCCGGCCTCGAAAAACGAGAAGACGAGTTCGCCCCCACCTTCCACCATCAGATCAGCCACACCGGAGTCCGCGAGCGCCGCGAGCGCCCGCTCGAGGTCGACACGTCCCTCCCCGGCCACGACGGCCTCGACGCCCGGGCCACGGAGCGTCTCCAGTCGCTCGGGATCGGCAGCCTCGCTCACGAGCAGGTACGTGGGCGCGTCGTCGTCGAGCACCCGTGCGTCCGGCGGCGTTCGGGCCCGGGAGTCGGCGACGACCCGGGCCGGCTGGGCCGGCTCCCCGGCCTCGCGTCGCCGTTCGACGAGGTTGGCGTCTTTCACCGTCAGCCGTGGATCGTCAGCCAGCACGGTGCCGACGCCGACGGCGACGGCGTCGCTCCCCGCCCGAAGCCGGTCGACGCGGGCGAAGTCCTCGGGGCCGCTGATCGCGACCTGCTCCCGTCGGACCGTCGAGAGCTTGCCGTCCGCGCTCATCGCCGCGTTGACGAGGACGTCCATACTGCCGCTGGGGCTCCCCGGCTAATAGGGGTTGGTGACTCGCCGAACCGGCCGCTAAACGGGGTCGACGATTCGTCGGAGTACCCGGCCAACGGCGTTCGACGAGCCGTCGAACCCCGGCCGATAGCGAGCCCGACGACGTTCGAAGAGCTTTAACGCGGCTGGCCTCCCACTGGCAGTATGGTCGGCGATCGGGTCCTAAACCGGCTCCCCGAGGACTGGCGGAGGATGGTGACGACGCGAGTGGTCACCCTCCTCGTGTTGCTCGTCGCCTTGCTCTCGGTGGCGACCGGGCTGGTCAACATCGACCAGGAGATCGCCGACTTCGGACCCTTCGCCCCGTTCGTTCCCGACGGCGTCCAGCAGGCGGTCGGCTTCACCGGGGCACTGACGGGGTTTCTCATGCTCGGCGGCGCGCTCGCGTTGCGCCAGGGGCTGCGTGCCGGCTGGTACGCGTCCGTGGTGTTGTTGCCGGCCACGGCGATCCAGGGGGTTCTCCAGGGGAGCCCCTACTCCGTGCCGCTGGTCGTCCTCTCGCTCGTCTCCTTGCCTGCCCTGGCTCTCACCCGGACGCGATTCGACCGCGCCCTCTCGCTGACGACGACCCAGCTCGCGGCCGGAAGCGCGCTCGTCGGCGTCCAGGCCTACGGCACCCTCGGGGCGTTCGCGCTCAGAGAGGAGTTCGACGGCGTCGACTCGCTGCTCGAAGCGTTCTACTTCACCCTCATTACCTCTAGCACCGTCGGCTACGGCGACGTCACCCCCGAGTCGGAGCAGGCGATGTTGTTCACTATGTCCGTGGTCGTCCTCGGCGTCGCCAGCTTCGGTATCGCGATCGGTGCGCTCGTCGGGCCGGTGATCCAGGCACGGATAAGCAAGACACTCGGAAAAATGACAGACTCACAGTTCGAACACCTCGAGAACCACGTCCTCGTGCTCGGCTACGGGGAGCTGACCGAACCGATCGTCGACGAGCTGGTCGAGGCCAACGCGCGGTTCGCCGTCGTCGCGCGCGACCGCGACCGCGTCGAGAGCCTCGCCGACCGGAACGTCCTCGCACTCGCTGCCCAGCCCAGCGACGAGGAGCCACTCAAACGGGTGAAAATCGGCCGTTCCCGGGCGATCCTCGTGGCGACCAACGACGACGCCCAGGACGCGCTGGCGATTCTCACCGCGCGGGAGCTGCGCCCGGACGCCCGCATCGTCGCCGCGGCGACCGACCACGAGAACGTCCGGAAGCTCGAACGCGCGGGCGCCGACACGGTGCTCAGCCCCGCCGTGCTCGGTGGAACCCTGCTCGTCCGCTCCGCCCTCGGCGAGGACGACACGGAGCTGATCG
>LKNG01000021.1 GCA_001564115.1 Natrialbaceae archaeon Tc-Br11_E2g8
CCCGACCAGCCCTGGGACGGACAGCTGTCGACGACGGCCCGACCAGCCCTGGGACGGACAGCTGTCGACGACGGCCCGACCAGCCCTGGGACGGACAGCTGTCGACGACGGCCCGACCAGCCCTGGGACGGGCTTTTGTCCGTCGGCGTGGTCGGCCCTTCCGAATGCTCCGTTCGAACTCGATACGGGAGGTCGGCTCGTGGCTGCTGGTCCGGGCGAACCGCTGGCTGTTCACCGGAATCGTCCTCGTCGTGGCGTTTTTCGCCCTCGTCGCCGTTGGGCAGCTCCGTCCGGAGCCGGTCGGCCGGATCGTCGAGAGCCACGGCGGGGTCGCGTTCCTCTTTACCGCGTTCGTCGGCGCGATCGTCACCGGGACGTCGATCGTCGTCACGGTCGCCCAGCTCGTGC
The DNA here is from genome assembly GCA_001564115.1 of Natrialbaceae archaeon Tc-Br11_E2g8. GTDB lineage: Archaea > Halobacteriota > Halobacteria > Halobacteriales > Natrialbaceae > Tc-Br11-E2g8. The sequence continues at coordinate 409 of LKNG01000021.1, forward strand.
TCTCACAGGAGCTCGGGGCCGTCGGCGACCAGCGCGAGCGCATGAGCGGCGCCGTCGAGTTTCGCCGAGACGTCGAAGCCCTCCTCGAGGACGAGGTCGCTCCCGCCGAGCCCGCGGCCGTTCTCGCCGCCCTCGTCGGTGCGGTCGAGACGCGGGCGGATCGCCTCTCGGAGGCGGCGCCGGTCGACGACGCCGCGAGCCGGGCGATAGGAGCGTACGCCGACGCGGTCACCGACGACGCACGGACGACCGCCTCCGAGCTCGAGGGGGCGGAGTTCGGCACGTACGAGGTGATTCGACACGCCCTCGGGTTCGATTACTCCCGGCGGATCGTCGACGCCCGGTGGCTCCGGGCCGACCACGGCGACGCGCTCTCCCCGGACGCCGAGACGGCCATAGAGGAGCTGATCGAGGCGTTGACACTCTACGGTCCGGCCCGGGAACACTTCAAGACGCTTTACTTCCAGTGGGCGCTGATCGACCTCTCGCGGGCGATCCTGTTCGTCTCCGTGCCCGCCCTGCTGGTCGTCGGGACGCTGGCGACGACCGTCGACGCGGCCGCGTTGCCGGGGTCGACCCTCGGCGTCGACGACCTCGTCTGGGTGATCAGCGCGGGGTTCGCCGTCGGCCTCGCTCCGTTCGTCGTCTTCTTCGCGTACGTCCTCCGGATCACGACGGTCGCGAAACGGACCCTCTCGATGGGACCGTTCGTCCTCCACGACCGCGAGCGGGGGTGACCTCCGTCGGAACCTGGTGTGGCCGTCCGCCGGCCCCGACGGGGCTCACTCGATCGTGAGCGTCTGGAGGTCCTCGGCGATCCGGACGTCGCCGTCGTAGTTCGCGGCGATCGACTCGCGCATCTCCGCTTCCCGACCGTCGGTGTGGGGGTAGAGGTGGGTGAGGTAGAGCCGCCCGATCTCGTGGCCGGCGAGGACCTCCCCGAGCTCCGAGGGCGTGGGGTGACCGGAGACGTCGACGTCGTCGGGGAACGAACAGTCGTGGGCGAACACCGCCGAGCCGTCGGCGAAATTCGCCAGACCGGCGAACGCCTCGCTGTCGCCGCTGAACGTAAACCGGTCGTCGAACCGGTAGGCGAGACAGGGAAGGGAGTGGCGGGTCTCGTAGGCCGAGACGTCGAAGCCGGCCGCCGAGAACTCGCCGGCGGGGACCTCCCGCAGGCGCAGCTCCAGCCGTCCGTCCATGTACTCGTGGACCGACAACAGCCCGTCGACGAGCGCTTTCGTCCCCTGCGGGCCGAGGATCTCTAGGTGTTCCTCGCCGGCGAGCCACCGCGCTTTCATCAGCGGGAGCAGGTCGGCGACGTGGTCGAGGTGGTGGTGAGTGAGCAGCACGGTCGAGACGCTCTCGTAGCCGACGCCCGACTGCTGGAGCCGCTGGAGGACGCCACAGCCACAGTCGATCAGGAGCGTCCGTCCGTCCTCCTCGACGGCGATCCCCGCCTGGAACCGGTCGCCAGTGGGCATCGCCGAGCCGGTCCCGAGGAAAGTGACGTTCATGGCCGGCTATGCGCTCGCCCGACCGAAAGCCGTTTCGACCGCACGTGGCCCCATCGCCGGGTTCGGCCGGCCATCGCCCGTCCGGCTCAGCGCGCGTTCACACACGCCAGCACGCTCGGTCACCAGCGCCCTCGGTCGATTTCCCGAAAGCATTATCCGGTCGACCGGCGTAGCCGGCGTCGATGACCGATTCCCCGGGACCGGGAGGTGAGCCGCCGTGGAGCTGATCGTCACGGAGAAGGACAACGCCGCACGGCGGATCGCCGAGATCCTGAGCGACGGCTCGATGGACGCGAGCCGCGAGCGGGGGGTGAACGTCTACGAGTGGGGCGGGACGCGCTGTGTGGGGCTCTCCGGACACGTCGTCGGCGTCGACTTCCCGCCGGAGTACGGGGAGTGGCGCGACGTCGAGCCCGTCGAGCTCGTCGACGCCGACGTCGAGAAGCGAGCGACGAGAGAGGACATCGTCGCCACGCTCCGGATCCTCACCCGGAAGGCGGAGCTCGTGACGATCGCCACCGACTACGACCGCGAGGGAGAGCTCATCGGCAAGGAGGCCTACGAGATCGTCCGCGAGGTCGACGAGGAGGTGCCCGTCAGGCGGGTGCGGTTCTCCTCGATCACCGAGGGCGAGGTCAGACGGGCGTTCGACGAGCCCGACGAGATTGACTTCGACCTCGCGGCGGCCGGCGAGGCCAGACAGATCATCGACCTGATCTGGGGGGCGGCGCTGACGCGGTTTCTCTCCCTGACCTCCGGCCAGCTCGGCGAGGACTTCATCTCCGTCGGCCGGGTCCAGTCGCCGACGCTGAAGCTGATCGTCGACCGGGAACGCGAGATCGAGGCGTTCGACCCCGAGACCTACTGGGAGCTGTTCGCCGAGCTCGGCCGGGACGGCGACTCCTTTCCGGCCCAGTACTTCTATCGCGACGAGGGGGGCAACGAGGCCGAGCGTATCACCGACGGGGTGGCCGCCGAGGAGGCCTACGACGCCCTCGCCGGCGCGGAGTCGGCGACCGTCGTCGACGTCAACCGGCGACGCCGGACCGACGAGCCGCCGGCGCCGTTCAACACGACCCAGTTCATCCGCGCGGCGAGTGCGATCGGCTTCTCGGCGAAGCGGGCGATGTCGATCGCCGAGGATCTCTACACCGCCGGCTACATCACCTACCCCCGGACCGACAACACGGTCTACCCCGGGGAGCTGGAGCCGGCGGAGCTGGTCGGGGAGTTCGCCGATCACCCGGTCCTCGGGGAGTCGGCGGACCTCCTACTCGGAGCCGACGAGCTCGTCCCCACCGAAGGCGACGAGGAGACCACCGACCACCCGCCGATCCACCCGACCGGCGAGATCCCGGCCCGCGGCGGCGACGTGGACGAAGACGAGTGGAGAGTCTACGAGCTCGTCGTCCGGCGCTTTTTCGCGACGGTGGCCGAACCCGCCGTCTGGGAGCACCTGAAAGTCGTCGCCGACGCCGACGGTCGCCGGCTGAAGGCAAACGGCAAGCGGCTCCTCGAGGCGGGCTACCACGAAGTCTACCCGTACTTCTCGACGAGCGAGAACCACGTCCCCGCCGTCGAGGAGGGCCAGCGGCTGGCGGTGGGCGAAGTCGAACTCGAGGAAAAGGAGACCCAGCCGCCACGGCGGTACGGCCAGTCGCGGCTCATCGAGACGATGGAGGAGATGGGGATCGGAACGAAAGCGACCCGACACGAGATCGTCGAGAAGCTCTACGACAGGGGGTACGTCGAGAACGATCCGCCGCGGCCGACCCGGCTCGCGACGGCCGTCGTCGAGGCCGCCGAGAGCTTCGCAGACCGGGTGGTAAGCGAGGAGATGACCGCCCAGCTCGAGGCCGACATGGACGCCATCGCGGCCGGCGAGGCCACCTTAGCGGAGGTCACGGCCGAATCCCGGGAGATGCTCGCGGACATCTTCGAGGAGCTTGCCGACTCCCGCGAGGAGATCGGCGACCACCTCCGGAAGTCGCTCAAAGACGACAAACGGCTCGGACCGTGTCCGGACTGTGGGGAGGACCTGCTGGTCCGACGGAGCCGGTACGATTCGTACTTCGTCGGCTGTGACGGCTACCCCGACTGCGAGTTCACCCTGCCGCTGCCCTCGACCGGCAAACCCCTGATCCTGGACGCGCGTTGTGCGGACCACGGGCTCAGGGAGGTGAAGATGCTGGCCGGTCGGGGGACGTTCGTCCACGGCTGTCCGCTCTGTAAGGCCGAGGAGGCCGGCGAGGGGCCGATCCTCGGGACGTGTCCCGACTGTGGAGACGGCGCGACGTCGGAGGCGTCGCGAGACGGCGACGGCGAAGCGGGCGGCGAGCTCGCGATCAAGACCCTCCGGAGTGGCTCCCGGCTCGTGGGCTGTACGCGCTACCCCGACTGTGAGTACTCCCTGCCCTTGCCCCGCCGCGGGGAGATCGAGGTCACCGACGGCCGCTGTGAGGACCACGACCTCCCCGAACTCGTGGTACACGACGGCGAGGAGCCATGGGAGCTCGGCTGTCCGATCTGTAACTACCGGGAGTTCCAGGCCCGGGAGGCCGAGAGCGGCACCGACCTCGAGAGCCTCGAGGGGATCGGCGCGAAGACCGCCGAAAAGCTCGCGGCGGCCGGCATCGAGAGCGTCGCCGACCTGGCCGAGGCCGATCCCGACACCGTCGCCGAGGACGTCGAGGGGGTCAGCGCCGATCGGCTCCGGAGCTGGAAGGCGAACGCCTGAGGGCGACGACCCTATACTTCCCCGCGGGCGACGACCCTATACTTCCCCGCGGCGTACCCCGACCATGAGCGAGCGCGCAGAGCGGATCGTCGTCTCCTACCCCGCGGACCTCTCGGGATGGGGTCGGTTCCAGGTCGAGAAGCCGTCGTTCGTGGCCTTCCTCCGGAAGACCCGCGAGCGCGCGCGTCCCGGCGACCGGTGGGAGGAGTTCGTCGGCGTCGGCTGCTGTGGGAACAGTTTGGACGTCCCCCTCCGGGTCGAACGCGTCGAGGGCGGGCCACGGATCGACGGCGATACGGAGATCGAGTACACGGAACGGGAGGCCTGTGGGATCGAGGGCAGCTGGCGCGTCCAGAGCGCCGGCGGTCCGAGCCGGGCCGACTGATCGGTCGGCCCCCTCGGCTCCGGGATCGGACGTCGGCGGGTCGCCAGCCTCAAGAGAGGGTGAGCCCGTCGATCTCGACGCCCTCGCCCTCCTCGACGCGTCCGATCAGCCGTCCGTCCGTCGCCTCGGCGAACGCCCGAGCACGGGCGGGCGGGGCCGCGACGACGAACCCCGTGCCCATGTTGAACGTCCGGTACATCTCCTCGCGGGGGACCGATCCCTCCGCGCGGACGAACTCGAAGACGGGCTGGGTCGGCAGCGGATCGTCGACGACGTACCGGCGGTCGCCCATCCGGAGGAGGTTCGTGAGGCCGCCGCCGGTGACGTGAGCCGCCGCGTGGACGTCGTGGTCGCGCATCGGCTCGAGCAGGTAGCCGTACAGCCGGGTGGGGGTCAGAAGCTCCTCGCCGATCGTCCGGTCGGGCGCCGGCGGGAACGGATCCCCGTATGAGTGTGCCCGCGTGACGGCCTCCCGGGCCAGCGTCAGCCCGTTCGAGTGGATCCCACTGGAGGGGATCCCCACGAGCGCGTCGCCGACGGCGGCCTCGCCGTCGAGCAACTCGCCTTCCTCGGCCAGCCCCGCACAGGTCCCGGCGAGGTCGAACCCCGAGATCACCTCGGGCATGACGGCGGTCTCCCCGCCCAGCAAGGCGAGATCGGCCTCCTCGAGCCCGACCGCGAGCCCCCGGCCGATCTCCGCCGTGAGCCCGTCGTCGGGCTCCTCGACGGCGAGGTAGTCGACGAACGCCACCGGCTCGACGCCCGCGGCGACCAGGTCGTTTACGTTCATCGCGATGCAGTCGATCCCGATCGTCGAGAAGTCGCCGACGGCCTCGGCGACGAGCAGCTTCGTCCCCACGCCGTCGGTCGCCAGGGCGAGATAGCGGTCGCCGATGTCGAGCAAGCCGGCGTACTCGGTCGTCAGCTCCCCCCCGAACGCCGCGAGCAACGCGGCCGTCGCGTCCTCGCTGGCGTCGATGTCGACGCCGACGTCGGCGTAGGTGAGTCCGTCGGTCTCTCCGGACATGCCCGAACCACCACCGGGGACGATCAAAAGACCACCGGTGTCGGGGATCCACCCCGGGAACGGACCGGCCGGTCGGCCGGTCGGAAACCGTCGTTCGGACGAAAACCGACCAGCCGGCCGGTCGGTGAGACGGCGGTCGGGCGCCGGCGGAGAAGCGGCCGATCGGTGGATCGAGGACCGACGTTCGGACGGGAAACGACCGCTCGGCCGGTCGGCTACCGGGGGTGGAAGGCGAGCACCCGGTCGTCGGTCGTCTCGGTGCGCTCGACGCCCAGCTCGACGGCCATGCCGATCTCGACGTCGTCCGGATCGACCCCGACGACCATCCCGGTGGCCCCGACCGGTCCGAACGAGGCGACGCCGACGACGAACGGGGCGTCGTCGACGAACGCCGGCGAGGCGACCTGTGTGACGGTGTACGACTCCAGCTCGCCGACCTCCGGGAGCGGCTCCTCGCTCAGCTCGCCGCCGGTGTTCGGATCGACCGACCGGGGCGGGAGCCAGCCGTCCCCCTCGGAGCCCTCGAGGTAGTACGGCTCCCCGTCCTCGACGGCGTCGAGGAAGTCGTCGTAGCCGGCGTCGCGGGCCTTCTCGCTCATCCCATCACCTCCAGGACGGTGACCACGCAGCTGGCGACGGTGCCACCCGCGTTGTGGGTGACCCCGACCTCCGCGTCGGCGACGGCGTCGCTGTTTACGTGATCGCCACGCAACAGCTTCGTCATCTCGGAGATCTGTGCACAGCCGGTCGCGCCGACGGGGTGGCCTTTCGCCTTCAGCCCACCCGAGAGGTTCACCGGCAGCTCGCCGTCGGCGGTCGTCTCGCCCTCCCTGGCGGCGGCGAGGCCCTCGCCGGGCTCGTAGAAGCCGAGCGATTCGAGGGCGAGCACCTCGGCGATCGTAAAGCAGTCGTGGACCTCCGCGACGTCGACGTCGGCGGGCTCGATCCCCGCGTCGGCAAACGCCCGCTCGCCGGCCCGGCGGGCCGCCGGCGTCTCGACCATCGACGCCCGGTCGTGGAGGGCCAGCCCGTCGCTCCCCTGGCCCGTCCCCGTGATCGCGACCGGCGTCTCGAGGCCGTGTTCCTCGGCGTACTCCTCGCTGACCAGCACCGCGGCGCTGGCGCCGTCGCTCATCGGCGAGCAGTCATAGAGCCCGAACGGCGAGCAGACGGTCGGCGCCTCGAGGACGTCCTCGACCTCGATCGACCGCTGGAACTGCGCCAGCTCGTTCTCGACGGCGTTCTCGTGGTTTTTCACCGCGACGTGGGCCAGCTCCTCCCGGCCGCCGCCGTACTCGTGGAAGTAGCGGTTGGCCATAAGCGAGTACGCCCCGGGGAAGGTGACGCCGGCGCGGACCTCCCAGAGGGCGTCGGCGGCGGCGGCCAGCGCCGAGGTGCCGTCGGCCGTCGAGAGGTTCGTCATCCGCTCGGCGCCGCCGACGAGTGCGACGTCGGCGTCCCCGCGTGCCACGGCCCGGGCACCGAAGCGGACCGCCGCGCCGCTCGAGGCACACGCGCTGTCGAAGCGGGTGGCGGGGGCGGTGACGCCGGCGGCCTCGGCGGCCATCGGCCCCTGGTGACCCTGTCCCTCGGCGAACTCGCCCATGAAGTTGCCGTAGAACACCTCCTCGACGGCCGCAGGCTCGATTCCGGCGTCCGCGATGGCCTCGCTCGCGGCGTCGCCGAACAGCTCCCGGGCGGTCCGCTCCGGGGACTTCCCGAACGGCGTCATCCCGACGCCGGCGATCGGCACCTGCCTCACCATTCCATCCCTCCGTTGATGCCGAGCACCTGGCCGGTCATGTAACTCGAGCGGTCGCTGGCGAGAAACCTGACCATGCCGACGATGTCTTCGGTCTCCGCGAACCGGTTCAGCGGAATCTTCTCTAGGATGTGCTCGCGGACCCGTTCTGGCACCTTCTCTAGCATGTCCGTCTCGGTGAATCCGGGGGCGACGACGTTCGCCGTCGAGCCGTCTCTGGCGAGTTCGAGCGCGAGCGTCCGCGTGAACGCGAACAGCCCGCCTTTCGAGGTGGCGTAGTTGGCCTGTCCGTAGTTGCCCTGCTGGCCGACGACACTCGAGATGTTGATCAGCCGCCCCTGATCCGCGGCCTTGATGTCGTCGAAGAAGGCCTTCGTGCAGTTGAACGTGCCACCGAGGTTGACGTCGATCACCCGCTGCCAGTCCTCGTGGCTCATGTCCTCGAACTTCCGGTCGATCGTGATCCCCGCGTTGTTAACGAGGACGTCGACCTCCCCCATCTCGTCGTGGACCGTCTCGACCATCCGATCGACCTGACCGGGGTCGGCGACGTCGGCCTGGACGGGGATCGACGTCTCGCCGCTGGCCTCGATCGTCTCGGCGACCGACCGGGCTTTCTCCTCGGAGCTCCGGTAGTTGACCGCGACGTCAGCGCCGGCGCGGGCTAACTCGAGTGCGATCGACTTACCGATACCACGGGAAGCCCCGGTCACCACGCAGGTTCGGTCCGATAGCGGTTTGGGATCTATCTGTCCCAACCTCTGGGTCGTTTCCGACATACGACACCTATTCCGACGGCCGCCATGTTAACTATTGTGCACCGACAGGCGGCCCCCACCAACTCGACGGGCGGCGGTCGGCGCTACCGAGAGTCGAAACCGGGGGCAGGGCCGTGACAATAGCTAAGTTCTGTCGTCGAGTATTCGTGTGTATGACAACGAATCAGCCGCTCGAGGACGCCTCGACGACGGAGCGGCTCGTGTTGCTCGCGCTCTTAGAGGAGTGTCGGCAGGCCGACGGTCCGGCCCAGACCCACGACGTCCGCCGGAGCTGTCTCTCGATCGCCGAGGAGCTCGACGGCGAGGTCGTGGGGCACGTCTCGGAGGCGGTGGTGATCCGAGCGCTGTACGAGCTCGAGTCGGAGGGGGTGATCGACGAACACCGCCCGGACGACCGATCGCCGGTGGGGAAAGGACGGCCGGCCTACGAACTCGCCGTCGAGGAAGAACGCGTACTCGAGCTCGTCGGCGAGGATTCGCCGCTCGCGGACATCGTTCCCGGCTAGTCGATCCGTGGCGGACCGAAGGGCCGATCGGCCAGCCGATGGACCGATCGACGACGGCCCCTGGCGAGGATCAAAAGAGAGCAACTGGAGGGAACGGATTGTCGGAGCGGACCCACGTACTCTGTGAATCTCCCGGGCCGGCTTGTCAGTTTCTCGGACCGGTCGATCGGTCTCCCGGTTCGGGGAGTCAGAACTCCTCGATCACGGGAATGCCGCTGGTGCCGTAGCCGGTCATCGCCTCGAGTTTCGCCGAGACGTCCTCGAGGGCGACCGTCTCCGAGACCAGCTCCGCGGGGCGGAGTTTGCCGGTCGCGACCATCCGGAAGATCTCGTCGTACCGGGTCGGGGGCATCCCGAGCGAGCCGAGGAACTCGATCTCTTTCATCACCATCAGGTCCGTCGGCAGGGCGACTTCGCCTTCCTCCTCGCTCGTCGTCAGGCCGATCTGGAGGTGCTGGCCGCGGGTTCCGAGGCTCATCACGGAGTTTCTGCAGGTTTCGGCGATGCCCAGGGCGTCGACGGCGACGGCGGCGCCGCCGTCGGCGATCGCTTTCACCTCGCTCGCCGGGTTCTCGGCGTCGGCGGCGTTTACCGTCTCGACGGCTCCGAGCTCGGTCGCAGCCTCGAGTTTTCCGTCGTCGAGGTCGACCGCGATGACGTTCGCACCCAGCGCGTCGGCGATGTGGACCGCCGAGAGCCCGATGCCACCACAGCCGTGGACGGCGACCCAGTCGCCGGCGTCGACGTCGGCACGGTGGGCCAGCGCGTGAAACGAGGTCATAAAGCGACAGCCCAGCCCGGCCATCTCCGTCGAGGAGACGCCGTCGGGCAACGAGACGAGGTTGTGGTCCGCGGCGGGGACGTGGGTGTACTCCGCGAACGCACCCTGGACGGGTTCGAGAAAGCCAAGCGGCAAAACGTTCTCGCAGGTGTTCGAGAAGCCGCGTCGACACTCGGGGCAGGTTCCGTCCCCGAGGTTGAAGGGGATGGCGACGTGGTCGCCCTCCCGGACGCCGTCGACGTTCTCGCCGACCTCGACGACGGTGCCGGCGGGCTCGTGGCCGAGGATCTGTCCGGGCTGGGGCTGGATGCCGAGCCAGTCCCAGTCGCCCTGCCAGCCGTGCCAGTCGCTCCGACAGATCCCACAGGCCTCGATCTCGACGACCGCGCCGTCGGGGTCGGGCGACGGCGCGTCGACCTCCTCGATCGCGAGCGGTTCGCCGTGGGCTTCGAGTACGGCTGCCTTCATACGTGTGGCCGTTCGAGCGTATTTATAATAAACGTTCATCCCGTTGCGGCGGGAGGTCACGGCGCGGCCGGACACCGTCCCGGATCGGTGACGGATCGTCAGGATCGAGCTACCCCGTCTCCAGCGTTGCCCGACCGCTCGTCGCGCTGCGGAGTCGGTCCCTGAGGGAGTCGGCCTCGGCGACGGGCACCCGGACGTCGAAGGAGACCTCGGCGCCGTAGTCGGCCTCGAACTCGCAGTCGGCGCTCTCGACGATCCCCCGGACGGTCCCCGAGTCGTCGTAGCCGACGGTGATCGAGAGCCGCTCGTGGGGGCGTCGCTCGACCACGCCGGCCCGGTCGACGGCTTCGTTCACCGCCCGGGAGTACGCCCGCACCAGGCCGCCGACGCCGAGGTTCGTGCCGCCGTAGTAGCGCGTGACGACGGCGGCGACGTTCTCGAGGCCGCGTCCAGCGAGGACGTTCATCGCCGGCTTCCCCGCCGAGCCCGACGGCTCGCCGTCGTCGCTGGCGTACTCCCTGAGGAGGTCGCCGCCGGTCCGGACCCGGTAAGCGGGGACGTTGTGGGTCGCGTCGGCGTACTCCTCGCGGACCGACTCGACGAACGACTCGGCTTCCTCGACGCCTTCGACCGGACGGACGTGACCGAGAAACTCCGAGCCCCGGACGACAAAGCGCGCCGTCGCCGGCTCCGCGACCGTCCGGTAGCGCTCGCCGTCGTCGGCACCGTCCATGGCCGACGGTACGCCCGGCGGACAAAGAGGTCGTCGGTTCGCTCGGGCGGGGATACGTTCCGCAGCCGGACGGTGGGGATACGTTCCGCAGCCGGGCGACGAGGACACGTCCGGCAGCCGCTGCAGCCGGCGTGTCGCCGTCACCGGTAGCGGTTCAGCTGGCGCTTGAGCCGTTTGGCCGCCTCCCCGGCGGCCGTCGCGAAGTCGACGCTCCCGTGAGCGCCCTCCCCGGCGAAGATGATCCCCCGCGAGGAGTTCACGAGGCCGACGCCGTCGGCGAGTCCGTACTCGACGGCCGCCTCGGCGTCGCCGCCCTGTGCGCCCACGCCGGGGACGAGAAAGGGGATCTCGGGGACCCGCTCGCGGATCTCCGCGAGCTCGTCGGGCGACGTCGCGCCGACGACCAGCCCCACGTTTCCGTTCCCGTTCCAGAGATCGGCGAGGGCGGCGACCCGCTCGTACAGCGGCTCCCCGGAGGCGAGTTCGAGGTCCTGGAGGTCAGCGCCGCCGGGGTTCGAGGTCCGACAGAGGACGAAGACGCCCGCACTCTCGTCGGCCAGGAACGGCTGGAGGGAGTCCCGACCCATGTAGGGGTTGACCGTGATGGCGTCGACTCGCTCCAAGATCGTCGCGTACTGGCGGGTCGTGTTCCCGATGTCCGCCCGTTTGGCGTCGAGCAGGACGGGGACGCCCTTGCCGTGGGCGTAGGCGACCGTCTCCTCTAGGGCTGCCCAGCCGTCGGGATCCTCGTAGAAGGCCGCGTTCGGCTTGAAGACGGCCGCGTGCTCGTGGGTCGCGTCGACGATCCGGCGGTTGAACGCCCACCGGGGCATATCGTGTCCGCGAACGCTCTCGGGCAGACGCTTCGGATCGGGGTCGAGCCCGACGCTGAGGACGCTGTCGACCGCCGCGATGCGGTCGGCCAGCCGGTCGAAAAAGGACATGCCCGCGAGTGGGCGGCCGGCCGGGGAAAGCGTTGCCATCCGACGCCGGAACGATCAGATCGCGTCGACGACCTCCTCGAGAACCGCCGTGTCGACGAAGACGACCACGTGGTCGCCGGGTTCGATGACGGTCGATCCCCGGGGAGTCAGGAGGGCCCCGTTCCGCGAGAGGGCACCGATGACGACGCAGTCGGGGAGGTCGGCCGTCGAGTCGGCGATCTCCCGGTCGGCGAGGACGCTGTCGGGACCGACCTCGATCTCGATCACCTCGGCGCGATCCCCCTCGAGCATCGAGACCTTCTCGGTGTGGTCGGCCCGGGTGAAGCGGACGATCTCCTCGGCGGTCTCCTCGCGGGGGTTGACCGCGACGTCGACGCCGACGGTCTCGAAGATCTCGGCGTAGGTCACGTTCTCGATGACGGCGACGGTCCGGTCGACGCCGAGCCGGCGGGCGAGCAACGAGACGAGCAGGTTCTTGTCGTCGCCGTCGAGGGCGGCGATGACGATGTCGGCCTCGTCGACGTGTTCGCTGGCGAGAAACTCCGCGTCGGTGGCGTCGCTCTCGAGGACCATCGTCTTCGGCAGCGCCTCCGCGGCTTCCCGGGCACGGTCGTGATCCTGTTCGATGAGCCGCGGCCGGTAGCCGTGTTCTTCGAACTCCCGGGCGGCCTGGAAGCCGATCTCGCTGGCGCCGACGATGACGATTTCCTTTGCCCCTTGGTCGTCCCTGACGGCGACGTCGGTGGCGAAGTCGGTGACCGACTCCTGGCTGCCGATGACCACCAGGCGGTCGCCGGCCCGGATGGCGGTCTCCCCCGTCGCGACGATCATCTCCTCCTCGCGGAAGATGGCGGCGAACGTGAGCGAGTCGTACCGGTCGGCCTCGCGGACGGTCGTGCCGGCGACGGAGCTCTCGGGGGCGACCTCGAGTTCGGCCATGCGGACGAGCCCGCCGGCGAAGATGTCGACGGCCTGGGCTGACGGCAGCCCGGAGATCCGGAAGATCGTCCGCGCGGCGAGCAGGTCGGTACAGACCATGAAGTCGACGCCGAACGCACCCGGAGCGCCCTCCCAGGTCTCGAGCAGCGACCGGCGACGGACCCGGGCGATGGTGAACGCGTCGCTTCCCGTCTTCGCGGCCCCACAGACGACCACGTTGGTCTCGTCGGAGTCCGTCGAGGCGATCAGGAGGTCGGCGTCCTCGACTCCGGCCTCCCGGAGGGTGCCGATCTCCGTTCCGTCGCCCCGGACCGCGAGCACGTCGAGTGCGTACGCCAGCTCGTCGACGAGCTCCCCGTCGCGGTCGACGACGACGACCTCGTGGGAGTCCTGGAGGTTCTCGGCGATCGATCGGCCGACCTCCCCGGCGCCGACGACGATCACGCGCACGGCGGCTCCCTCCGACGGGTTCGGGACATCACTAGGGGCTCACGGAGGCGGGCCAAATGCGTTGTGGTCGACCACCTGCCGCCGACCCGTCCTCCCGCGTCGACCCGGGTTCCGAACGTGTTATGTCGTCGGCCCACACAGACCGAGCCACGCGATGAGGATCCGCGTCGACTGGCGCTCGAGCTGTAGCCTGACTGGAACGGTGTTGAAGTGGCTCGCGGTGCCACTGGCCGTCCCGCTGGCGGTGGCGGCTTACGACGGGGACCCGCTCGCTCCCTTCCTCGCCGCGATCGTCGTCACCGCCGCACTCGGGGCCGCCCTGGAACGGCTGAGCGACGACCGCGAGCTCGGCCAGCGGGAGGCGTTTCTGATGGTCGCACTCACCTGGGCTGGCGTCGCCGTCGTCGGCGCGATCCCCTTCGCCCTCGCCGGCGGTGGGGGGTCGTCGTTCTCCGGCCCGGTCGGGGGGACGGTCAACGCCCTGTTCGAGAGCACGAGCGGGCTGACGACGACCGGCGCGACCGTGATGAGCGGCTGGGACTTCGCGAACCAGCCCCGGGGGATACTGCTGTGGCGGCAGCTGATCCAGTGGCTCGGCGGGCTCGGCATCCTGATCGTCGCCATCGGCCTGCTCTCGAACCTGATGGTCGGTGGCGCCCAGCTGATGGAGACCGAAAGCCAGAGCCGGAACGTCTCGAAGCTCACCCCGGAGATCGAACGCACCGCACGGCTCATCTGGGGGCTGTACGTCGGCCTGACGCTGCTGGCGGCGGCGACGTTCTACGCCCTCCACCTCCTCGGGCTCGCGCCGAACATGGACCCCTTCAACGCCGTCTCCCACGCGTTCACGAGCGTCGCGACCGCCGGCTTCTCCCCGGAGTCAGAGAGCGTCGCCGCGTTCACCCCCGTCGTCCAGTGGGCGGTGATCCCCTTTATGATCCTCGGGGCGACGAACTTCGTGTTGCTCTACTATCTGGTCCGGGGCGACCTCCGGCGGCCCCGGGAGTCAGAGGAGCTCCGATTTTACCTCGGTGCGCTCGCGTTCTTCGGCGCCGTGGTCTCCACCATCCTCTGGCTCGACCCGAACTCCGGGATGGGCGTCGAGGAAACGGTCAGACACGGCGTCTTCAACGTCGCCTCGCTCGTGACGACGACCGGCTACGCCTCCGTGGACTTCGATCTCTGGACGCCCGGGGCCAAACACGTCCTCTTTCTGTGTATGTTCCTCGGCGGGATGGCCGGCTCGACGACCTGCTCGATCAAGACCGTCCGCTGGCTGGTGATCCTCAAGGGGCTGTACCGCAACCTGTTCACCGCGATCCACCCGGCGGCCGTCCGGCCGGTCCGGCTCGGGGAACGGATCGTCGACGAGGAGACGATAAACGACATCTTCGCGTACGTGATGCTCGCCATGATCATCTTCTTCCTGCTGACGATCGTCGTCGTCGTCGACGCCGCCCGGACCGGGACGGCCGTCACCGAGTTCGAGGCCCTCGGCGCGTCGGCCTCGATCTTCCTCAACATCGGCCCCGCGTTCGGGATGGCCGGCCCGATGGACAACTACGCCGGCTTTCCGGTGACCAGCCGTGCCGTGATGGTCGTGATGATGTGGGTCGGCCGGATCGAGATCGTCCCCGTACTCGTGTTGCTGGTGCCGGCGTTCTGGAACTCCTGACGGGGCGACGCCGTCCGGGAAGGAAAGGTTCAAACGTGGGATCGGCGAAACCGGGTCGAGATCCGGGAGATGAGCGACATCGCACTCGCGGCCGACCTCGCGATCATCGTGGTCACGGCGACGGCCGTGGGCATCGTCGCCCGGAAGACTGGCCAGCCCACGATCATCGCGTACATCCTCACGGGGCTGATCCTCGGTCCCGTCCTCTTCGACGTCGTCGTCTACGACGGGCTCGTCGAGGAGTTCGCCGAACTCGGCCTCGGTTTCCTGCTTTTCTTGCTCGGGATGAAGATGCGCTTCGAGGACATCCGGGAGATCCTCCGGCCGATCACGAACATCGCGATCTGGCAGACGGTCCTCCAGACCGCCCTCGCGCTCGCCGTCGCCTGGGCGCTCGGCTTCGACCCCACGGAGATCGTCATCATCGCCCTCGCGACCGTCTTCGGCGCGACGCCGATCATCGTCAAGATCCTCACGGACAAAGACGAGATCACCTCGATGCCCGGCAAGATCGACGTCGGGGTGCTCATCGTCCAGGACATCTACCTCGTGGTCGTGCTCGCGTTGCTCGGCGCGGACTCACTCGAGAACCCCACGGAGATCGCGACCACGCTCGCGGTGATCTTCGTCATGATGTCGTTTATCGCGATCTTCTCGCTTGCCTCCTCGCGGTATCTGCTCCCGCGGCTGTTCCGGGAGGTCGCGGACAACAAGGACGTCTTTCTCGTCGTCGCGATCGCGTGGGCGTTCCTGTTTATCGCCATCGCCGAGACGTTCGACCTCTCGGTGGAGGTCGGGGCCTTCCTCGCCGGGATCAGCGTGGCCCAGCTCCCCTACAGCACCGAACTCGAAGACCGGATCACTCCGATCACCGACTTTTTCATCCTCGTCTTTTTCGCCACGATCGGCCTCCAGCTCGAGGCGAGCGAGCTGCTGTTTTACTGGCGGGAGGCCGTCGTCGCCTCCGCGATCTTGATGATCGGGAACTTCTGGATCATGTTCTATCTCATCGACCGGGAGGGGTTCAGCGTCGAGACCTCGTTTCTCGGCTCGATCAACATGATCCAGGTCAGTGAGTTCTCCCTCGTGGTCGGGGCGCTCGCGGTCGGCCAGAACTTCATCGGAACCGAGGTGCTCGGCTATCTCAGCCTGATGGCGCTTTTGACGATGAGCCTCTCGACGTACGTCATCGCCTACAACCACGAGATCTACGACCGGGTCGCCCCGTGGTTCCAACGGTTCGAATCCCCCGAGAAAGGCGACGTCGAGTTGCCGACGTACACGGACCACGCGGTCGCCATCGGCTACGACGAGATCACCGAACGGGCCCTCCCGATGCTCGAGGACCGGTACGGCGAGGTCGTCGTCGTCGACCGGAAGACAGACCACGTCGAGGCCCTCGAGGCCGAGGGGCGGTACAGTTACGTCTACGGGGACGTCCGCCACGGCGAGATACGGAAGGCAGCGAACCTGAGCGCGGCGAGCTTCGTGCTCTCCTCGACGGTCCAGACCGACATCAACCGCGTCGTCCTCTCCGAGCTCGACGCGGACGCGACGGCGTTCGTCGAGGCCGAGCGGATCGACGAGGCGAGGGAGCTGTACGACCGCGGAGCGGCGTACGTCGTGATGAGCACGTACCTGACCGCCGAGCGGCTGAGCCAGTACCTCGAGTGGTACCTCGAGGACGAAGCCGCCTTCCGGACGGCCGTCGAACGCGACGTCGAACGGATCCGGGAGTCCTCCGGAAACGGCGAACCCCTCGACCGTCCGGGCGTGGAGCCGGCGACCGATGGAGGTGGGGACGATGACTGAGCTGATCACCTCGCTTGCGGTCCTGTTCGTCACCGCCGGAGTGTTCTTGCTCGTGGCGAACCACTTCTCGCTGTCGCCGGTTCCGTTTTACATCCTCGCGGGGCTGGTCTCGGGGACGTTCCTCGACGGGGCGGAGCTGATCGAGCTCGCCCAGTGGGGGATCGCGTTTCTCGTGTTCGTCTTCGGCTACCGCGTGAACTTCGGCGCGCTCGCGACCGTCGTCAGGGACGGGGAGGTGGCGGCGACGACCCAGCTGGTCGTCGTCGGCCCACTCTCGTTCGCCATCGGCTCGATATACGGCTTCGACCCGATCAACGCCCTCTACTTCGCCGTCGCGGCGACGCTCAGCTCGACGGTCGTCGGCAGCGGCCTCCTGGAGCGTGAGATCCGCGACAACCTGGTCCACGGGCGGCTGGCCTCCTCGGTCCACCTCTTCGACGACCTGCTCGCGGTCGTCGTCGTGCTCGTGCTCTCGGCGGAGGCGGTCACCGCGACCGCGATAACCTCCAAACTCGGCTACGGCGTGCTCTTTCTCGCCGCGGCGCTTTTCATCTACCGGCACGGCTACCCCCTGCTCGTCCGGCTCACCGGCGGCTCCGACGAGCTGACGATGATGGGGAGCATCTCGATTCTGATCGGCTTTCTCGGCGCGGCCGAGCTCGCCGGGATCTCGATCGTCGTCGGCGCGTTCGCCGCCGGCATCGCGATCCGGAGCGACGACACCTCCTCGCTCGGCGTCATAAACGGGATCGAGTCACTCCGGGACTTCTTCGTCGCCATCTTCTTCGTCACTCTCGGGGCGCTCGTGACGGTACCGACCGTCGAGACCCTCGTCGTCGCCCTGACGCTCGTCGTCCTCGTCGTCCTCGTCAACCCGCTCGTGCTCGCTCTCGCGTTCGTCTACGAGGGGTACGATCCGCGGACCGCGTTCCTCGCGAGTACGAGCCTGAACCAGGTCAGCGAGCTCTCGCTCGTCGTCGTCATCCAGGCCGTCCTGCTCGAGACCGCCGGCATCGCCGACGTCGTCTTCGAGGCGGTGATCCTCGCGGCGGCGCTGACGATGGTGCTCACCTCGTTCACACGCGAGTACGAGGACGTCATCTTCGAGCGGTTCGTCGAGGGAATCGCGGGGGATCGGGGCTGGAAGAGGATCGACGACAGAAGCGAGGTCGACCCGACGCTCTCCGATCACGTCGTCGTCGTCGGCTACGGCCGGCAGGGCCGCTGGCTCGTGGACGCCTGCGAGCGGCTCGGCGCGGAGTGTGTCGTCATCGAGAACGATCCCGTCCTCTGGGAGGACGTCCGCCGGGAGTGTCCCAATTACGTCCTCGGGGACGCCATGACCGACCGCTCATGGGAGAACGCACGGGTCACCGAGGCGCGGCTGGTCGTCTCGACCGTCGACCACCGGGGCGTCTCCGAGTCGTCGATCGAGGCCGCAACGGCGACCGGCACCGACGTGATCGTTCGGGCCGGGAGCTCCCGGAAGGCCGTCGAGCTGCTTGAGGCGGGGGCGACGTACGTGAGCGTCCCGAACGTGCTCGCCGGCGACGGGCTGATCGGGCTCCTCGAGGGCGTCCTCGACGGGAAGACGTCCGTCGAGGAGCTCCGTGCCGAACACAGGGACGAACTCGACGTCCTGGAACGGTACGGCTTCGGGAGCCGGATCCCCCGAGACGAGCTGTACTGAGGCGCACAGTCACGGAACACCCCTCCGATGCCGTCGGCGTACCGACGCGGACGGCCGCGGAAGACCCCTTCCGACACCGTTAAATTCCGGCCGAGACAGAACTGACCGCACGCAATGGTCTCGGAGGTAGCGCTCACCGTCGATCTCGCGATCATCCTCCTGAGCGCGACGGTCGTCGGCTTCGTCGCGAAACGGACGGGCCAGCCGACGATCATCGCCTACATCGTCGCCGGCGTCCTGCTCGGGCCGGCGGCACTGGGGATCGTCGAGGTCGGCGAACTCACCGAGACGCTCTCGGAGCTCGGACTCGCCTTCCTGCTTTTCCTGCTCGGAATCAAGATGCGAATCGAGGAGATACGCCACGTCCTCGCGCCGATCGTCAGGATCTCGATCCCACAGATGATCGCGGTCGCCCTCGTCGGTGGCGGGATCTCCCTCGCGCTCGGGTTCACTCCCGTCGAGTCGCTGCTGATCGGGCTGGCGGTGATGTACAGCTCGACGGCGGTCGTCATCAAGATGCTCACGGACAAAGACGAGGCCACCTCGCTGCACGGGAAGATCGACGTCGGCGTCCTCCTCGTCCAGGACATCGTCGTCGTCATCATCCTCGCGGTGCTCGCGGCCGGCCGTCCCGACAGCGCAGCGGAGGTCGCGACGACGCTGGCGGTCGTGCTCACGCTCGTCGCGATCATCACCGTCGCGGCCATCGCCGCCTCACAGTACCTGCTACCGCGGGTGTTCCGGCGGATCGCCGACGACAAGGAGGTGTTCTTCCTGGTCGCCATCTCGTGGGCGTTCCTGTTCGTGTTCGTCTCCGAGAACGTCAACCTCTTTCTCGCCCCGTTCGGGATCGAGGCGTACCTCTCGATCGAGATGGGGGCGTTTCTCGCCGGACTGGCCATCGCCCAGCTGCCCTACAGCAAGGAGCTCCAGGACCGGGTCAACCCGCTGACCGACCTGTTCGTGATGGTGTTTTTCGTCTCGGTCGCACTCGACCTCGAGGCGAACGAGCTGCTGTTCTACTGGGAAGAGGCCCTGCTCGCCGCGCTGGTGTTGATGCCCGCGAAGCTCGTCATCTTCTTTTTGCTGATCGACCGGCAGGGGTTCGACCTCGAGACGACGTTTCTGGGTAGCGTCAACATGATGCAGATCAGCGAGTTCGGCATCATCGTCGGCGTCGCCGCCCAGCAGGGAGGGTTCATCGGCGTCGAGGTGCTCGGCTTTCTGACCCTGCTCGCGCTCGTCACCATGAGCGTCTCGGTGTACTTCATCGAGTACAACAGCCGGCTGTTCGAGCTGGCCAGGCCGTATCTCTCCCGGTGGGACACCGAAAGCGAGTTCGCGGGAGAAAAAAAGGAGTACCGCGACCACGCGGTCGTCATCGGCTACGACGAGGTGACGAAAAACGCCTTGCCGCTTCTCGCGGAGCACTACGAGGACGTCGTCGTCGTCGACCGGCGGGCCGATCACGTCGAAACGCTCGACAGCGAGGGGTACGACGCCGTCTACGGGGACTTTCGCAGTGCCACGATCCGGAAGGACGCGGCCCTGAAGAAAGCCGAGTTCGTCCTCTCCTCGTCGGTCCA